>NZ_JAOCQD020000003.1:300000-600000 GCF_025290835.2 Aquabacterium sp. OR-4
AGGCCCGCACCGGCGCGTTTCTGGTGGCTGCGGCGCAGGAGATCAAGGACATCGCGCTGCGCGACGGCCGCCAGCCCGGCGAAGGCCTCTACTACGACGCCGACTCGCGCGCGCTGGCCGACACGCCGCGCTTCGAGCGCGCCTTCGAGATCGCGCTGCGCGCGCGCCAGGCCGGCCTGGACGCGCGCCTGACCGCCTGGACCAATGAATGGGCCGAGGGCTACAAGCGCGGCAAGCTGGCCACCGCGCTGTCGGGCGCCTGGCTGGTGGGGCAGCTGGCCACCTGGGTGGCGCCCGAAACCCGCGGCCTGTGGCGTGCCGCGCAGCTGCCCGGGCCCACCTATGCGGCCTATGGCGGCACCTTCTATGCGCTGCCGCGCCAGGCCGATGCCCGGCGCCGCGCGCTGGCCTGGGACTACATCCGCCTGATGACGCTCGACACCGGCCAGCAGCTGGCCGCGTTCAAGCAGCAAGACGCCTTTCCGGCGCTGCGCGAGGTGCACCAGGACGCGTTCTTCGACGGCCCGGTGGCCTTTCTCGGCGACCAGCCGGCGCGCCGCCTGTGGCGCGAGGCCGCGGCGCGCATCGACGCCATGCCGGTGCACCGCCAGAACGCCTTTGCCGACGAGGTGGTCAACACCGAGCTCGACAACGTGCTCACCCGTGCCAAGCCGATCCGCAGCGCGCTGGCCGATGCCCAGCGCCTGCTGCAGCGCCGTGCGCTGCGTTGAGTGCTGCGTCGAGTGCTGCCTTGTGCGCCGCCTTGTGCGCGCGCCCCGTTCGTTGGCTGGCTGCTTGGCTGGTCCGTCCGCCTGATCGTTCGCTTCCTGGAGACCCGCTGATGCCCACTGCCCGCCCTGGCCCGAACCGCTCGCCGCTGATGGCGGCCCTGCTGGCGCTGGGTGCGCTGGCCGCCTGCGGCGGCGGCACGGCCACCGCGGCCGATGCCGTGGCCGCCGGCACGCCGGCCGCCACCGACGCGGCGCTGGCCGAGCCCTTGCGCCCGCCGGCCGGCCACAGCCTGGTGTGGGCCGACGAGTTCGACCGCGACGGCCTGCCCGACCCGCGCCGCTGGGCCTACGACACCGGCATGAACAAGCAGGGCTGGCACAACCGCGAGCAGCAGTACTACAGCGGCCCGCGCGCCGACAACGCCGAGGTGCGCGCCGGCCGCCTGGTGATCACCGCGCGCCTGGAAGAGCGCCGCGACCAGGCCGACTGGGGCGGCCAGCGCTACAGCTCGACCCGCCTGGTCACGCTGGGCCGGCAGGACTGGACCTACGGCTTCTTCGAGGTGCGCGCCAAGCTGCCCTGCGGCCTGGGCACCTGGCCGGCGATCTGGATGCTCAACAGCGCGCTCGACTGGCCGGCCGGCGGCGAGCTCGACATCATGGAGCAGGTGGGCCGCGAGCCGGCCAAGGTGTTCTCCACCATCCACACCGCTGCCGGCCATGGCGGCAACGGCTCGGGCAATGCGATCCAGGTGCCCGACGCCTGCAGCGCCTTCCACAACTACCAGATGCTGTGGACGCCCACCGAGCTGCGCTTCGGCATGGACGGCAAGACCCACCACATCGTGCGCAACGACGGCAGCGGCCGCGCGCGCTGGCCCTTCGACCGGCCGCAGTTCCTGATCCTCAACATCGCGGTGGGCGGCGACCTGGGCGGCCCGGTGGACGACCGCGCGTTCCCGGTGCGCTTCGAGATCGAGCACGTGCGCGTGTACCAGGCACCGCGCTGATCAGTCGGCCGCCAGCTCGCTGCGCCCGCGGCCCAGGTGCTTGGCGCGGTACAGCGCCGCGTCGGCGCGGCGCAGCAGATCGTCCAGGCTGTGCGTGCCGCGGCCGCAGGTGGCGATGCCGGCCGAAAAGCCGATCGGCAACAGGCCATGCAGGCCGTGCAGGCCCGGCGGGCCATCGAGCGGCAGCGGCAGGCCGCTGCCGGTGCCCTGGCGCAGCGCCGCCACGCGCAGCTGCGCCTGGGTGGCATCGGCGCCGGGCAGCAGCAGCGCGAACTCTTCGCCGCCGATGCGAAACACCGAGTCGCTGGCGCGCAGCCCGGCCGTGAACACGCCGGCCAGCGCCTGCAGCACCGCGTCGCCCACGGCATGGCCGTGGCTGTCGTTCACGCGCTTGAAGTGGTCCACGTCCAGCAGCACCAGGCTCAGCGGCTGGCCGGTGGCCAGCTGGTGCTGGCGCTCCTGCGCAAAGCGCTGCACCAGGGCGCGCCGGTTGTGCAGGCCGGTGAGCGGGTCGCGCAGGGTCTGCTCGCGCAGCTCGGCCTCCAGCTGGGCCACCTGGGCCAGCTGGGCGTCGCGCTGGGCCAGTGCGGCGGCCAGGCGGGTTTGGGTGCGGTGGCGCTCGGTCACGTCGCGCAGTTGCAGCATGCGGCCGATGCGCTGCGTGCCGCTGCCGATGTCGGTGGCGCGCACATCCAGCACCAGCGGTGGCGAGTCGATCACCACCGTGCCCTCGCCGTGCGGCGCGCGCTGCAGCAGCTCGGCCAGCGCCGCGCCGGCCACCGGCCAGTCGGCCAGCGCCAGGCCGCGCGGCACCACGGGCGTGCTGGCGCCGGCCAGCGCGCCCTGACTGGCCAGGCGCTCGCCGGCGCGGTTGCAGTCGATCACGCGGTTCAGCGAGTCGAGCACCAGCACCGGGTCGGGCAGGGCGGTGAACAGCAGCCGGCGCGACATCGGCACCACGCGCAGCAGGCTGCTGTTGCGGATCAGCCAGCCAAAGCCCACCACCGCCACGGCAAAGCTCAGCGGCGTGGGGTCGCCACCCAGCAGGCGCACGCCAAACAGCACATAGGCCACGTTGGTGGTCCAGGGCACGGCCATCATCAGCAAAAAGGCCAGCCACTGCGGCCGGTCTTCGGGCGCGCATTCCTGCACCGCGCGGCCGATCAGCACCGTGGCCCGCACCAGCCAGCCGTAGCCCCACACCGCGGCCAGCAGAAACAGCGGCCCGTAGGCATAGCGCATGCGCGGCAGGCCCATCACCGGCGGGCCCAGGTCGCTGGCCGGGCCGTAGAACGCGGCATGCCAGCCGTTGCTGTAGGCCGCAGCCGTCAGCGCGGCGATGGCCAGCACCGTGAGCAGCACCGCCATGCGGCGCGGCGGCTGCGTGTCGCTGCTGACATAGCGCTGCAGAAACAGCGACCACAGCACCGGCAGCGCCAGGATCACCGGCCAGCACAGCAGCGCCAGCGTGCTCTTGCAGCCGGGCGACACGGCGGCGTGTTCCACCGTGGTGCCGGCAATCCACAGCACCAGCACCACGTTGAGCCAGAAGAACGCGCGCTTGCCCGGAAAGTAGCGCTGCGCATCGGCCCAGCCGGCCACCGCGGCCAGGCCCGACACCACGGCCAGGCGCACCGGCAGGTCGGGGGCCACCTGCCAGGCCGTGGCCAGGCAGGCCGCGGGGTCGATCGCCGGCGTCATGCGCGCCGGCGCATCCGCCGGGCGGCGGGCCGCAGGCCGGGCTGGCGAAGGGGCGGGGACGGGCGTGGCATAGGGGGTGTGCGCCCCGCGGCGGGGGCGGCGCCGGCAGTATCGCGCAGCGGTGTTTCAATCGGTGTCTGCACCGACTGGAGCCTCGGCCATGCCCTCAACCGCCGCCTTGCCACGCGCCGCCGCCTGCCCAGGGCGCTCAGCGGCCCGGCCTTCCACGGCCAGGCCATGACCGGCCCGGCCATGAACGGCCCGGGCCTGCTGCAAACCCTGCGCCAGGGCCGCCAGGTGGTGCTGCACGTGGGCGAGCCCACGGCCGCGCCCAGTGGCCTGAGCGTGTGGCTGATCCATGGCGCCGGCGGCCGCGCCGCGCAGTGGCAGGGCATTGCACCGGCGCTGCAGGCCGCCGGCCACCGGGTCCTGGCGCTGGATGCGGTGGGCCATGGCGACAGCCCGGCGCCCCGGCGCTTTGCGCATTACGCCGGGCCCGAGCTGGTGGCCGATCTGCGCGAGCTGCTGGCCCGGCATGGCGGCGCGCGCAACCGGCTGGTGGCCCATTCCTACGGCTGCTCGCAGGTGCTGGCGCTGCTGTCGCAGGCCGGCGTGGCGCCGCTGCCGCCCATCGACCGCTTGCTGCTGCTGGCCCCGGCCGGCCCCGAGCGGCGGCGGCGCACGCCCTGGATCTTCTGGCTGCCGGTGCCGGTGCTGGAGTGGCTGCGCCCGCAGCTGTCGGCCGGCTTCCATGCCGCGGCCTGGGGCGACGCGGCCGACGCCGCCCTGGTGGCGCGCGAGACCGCGATCAGCGACCGCAACCCGCTGCATGTGATCAAGGCCTTGTTCCGCCAGCGCCTCGCGCTGGATGCGCCGGCCCTGCAGACGGTGCACTGGCCGGTGCAGATCCTGGCCGGCGCGCAGGACGGGCTGACCCCGGCCGCCGGCGCGCAGGCCCTGGCCGCCACGCTGCCCCGGGCCCGCATCGAGGTGCTGTTGCGCACGGGGCACCAGATCCTGCTCGAGCGGCCGCAGCAGGTGATCGACGCGATCCTCGGCCCGGCGGACTGAGCCTGCCGCCGGGCGCCCGGTTCATGCGCCCGCACGAGGCGCCCGGCTTATGCGCCCGGCGCCTAAGCTAACTGCCAAAAGGTGGTTGGCCCGCACCGGCCGGCCGCCCAGAATGCGGGCCTGCCCCATCCACCCCCGGCGGGTGGCTCATGTCTGCACCGCGCCCTGCCGCCACCGTCTGCCCGTGAACTTTCAGCAACTGCGCTCGGCGCGCGAGGCCGTGCGCCAGAACTTCAACCTCACCGCGGTGGCCGGTGTGCTGCACACCTCGCAACCGGGCGTCAGCCGGCAGATCCGCGAACTGGAAGACGAGCTGGGCATCGACCTGTTCGGCCGCGCCGGCAAGCGCCTGACCGGCCTCACCGAGCCCGGCAAGCTGGTGCTGCCGATCATCGAGCGCCTGCTGCTGGAGGCCGACAACCTCAGGCGCGCCGGCGACGAGTTTGCGCGCAGCAACGAAGGCGCGCTGACCATTGCCGCCACGCATTCGCAGGCGCGTTATGCGCTGCCGGCGGCGGTGCGCGACTTTCGCCAGCGTCGGCCCCTGGTGCAGCTGCACCTGCACCAGGGAACGCCGCAGCAGGTGGCACGCATGCTGATCGACGGCGAGGCCGACATCGGCATCGCCACCGAGGCCCTGGCCCAGTACGACGAGCTGCTGGCCCTGCCCTGCTACCGCTGGACGCACACCGTGGTGGTGCCGCCCGGCCACCCGCTGGCGCTGGAGGCAGCGGCCGGCCAGGGCCTCACGCTGCAGCGTCTGGCGCAGTTTCCGCTGGTCACCTACGAGTCGGGCTACACCGGCCGTGCGCACATCGACGAGGCCTTCGCCAAGGCCGGCCTCACGCCCGAGATCGTGCTGGTGGCCATGGACGCCGACGTGATCAAGACCTATGCCGAGCTGGGCCTGGGCGTGGGCATCGTCGCGGCCATCGCCTTCGACGAGGAGCGCGACCCGCACCTGCGCGCCATCGACGCCCGCCACCTGTTTGCCGCCAACATGACCCGCCTGGCCATCCGCCGCGGCGCCTGGTTGCGCCACTACGTGTTCGACTTCATCACCACCTTTGCGCCACCGCTGACCCAGCAGATGGTGCAGCGCGCCCTGGTGGCCGAGCCGGGCGAGGCCTTCGAGCTGTAGGCCGCCGCAGGCTGCATGCTGCAGCCGCTGCGGCGGCTTCTGATGGCGGCGCCTAGATGGCCGCCGCCGGGTCGTCCACCACCGCGCCATCGGCACCGGCCACGAAGCGCGTGACGCGCCGGGCCTTCAGCCAGGCCCGCTGGCCGGGGGCCAGGTTCAGGCTGTCGCGCAGGGCCTGCCAACGCGCGCGGGGCAGTTCCACATCGACATAGCTGCCGTCGTCGCGGCGAAACTCGAGCCGGGTCACCGGCCCCAGGGTCAGCACCTGCACCAGCTCGGCCGGACAGGCGGCGTGCTCGGCGGGGGGCGCGGTGGTGAGCTCGGCAGCGTCAGGCTGGCCCAGCACATCCAGCTCGTGCGGGCGCACATAGTGCACGTCGCCCTCGGCCGCGCCGGCGGCGCCGCCCGGGCCATGGCCGCTGTGGCCTACCCGGCCGTGGAACAGGTTCACGTCACCCAGAAACTGCAGCACAAAGGGCGTGGCCGGGCGGTCGTACACCTCGTCGGGGCTGCCCACCTGCTCGATGCGGCCCTCGTTCATCACCACGATGCGGTCGGCCACTTCCATGGCCTCGTCCTGGTCGTGGGTGACGAACACGCTGGTCACATGCATCTCGTCGTGCAGGCGGCGCAGCCAGCGGCGCAGCTCCTTGCGCACCTTGGCGTCCAGCGCGCCGAAGGGCTCATCGAGCAGCAGCACCTGGGGCTCGACCGCCAGCGCGCGGGCCAGCGCAATGCGCTGGCGCTGGCCGCCCGACAGCTGGTGCGGGTAGCGCTCGGCAATCCAGTCGAGCTGCACCAGCTTCAGCAGATCGGTGACCTTGGCGCGGATCTGCGCATCGCTCGGCCGCGTGCTCTTCGGCCGCACGCGCAGGCCGAAGGCCACGTTCTCGAAGATGTTCATCTGCGGGAACAGCGCGTAGTGCTGGAACACGAAGCCCACGTTGCGCTCGCGCACATCGGCGCCGGTGGTGTCGGCGCCGTGAAACAGCACCTGGCCGCTGTCGGGCACCTCCAGCCCGGCAATCATGCGCAGCAGCGTGGTCTTGCCCGAGCCCGAGGGGCCCAGCAGTGCCACCAGCTCGCCCGAGGCGATGCTGAGGTTGAGGTTGTCGCAGACCTTCAGGCGGCCGAACTGCTTGTTCAGCGCACGTACTTCGATGCTCATTCCAAAGGCTCCTTGGCCGCGCGCAACTGCTGCTCGAGCCGGCGCTCGACCCACAGCTTGAGCACCAGGGTCACCAGCGCCAGGCCGGCCAGCAAGCTGGCCACGGCAAAGGCCGCGGCGAACTGGTACTCGTTGTAGAGAATCTCGATGTGCAGCGGCAGGGTGTTGGTCTGGCCGCGGATGTGGCCCGAGACCACGCTGACCGCGCCGAACTCGCCGAACGCCCGTGCGTTGCACAGGATCACGCCATACAGCAGCGCCCACTTGATGTTGGGCAGCGTGACCCGGCGAAACACCTGCCAGCCGCTGGCGCCCAGCACCACGGCGGCTTCCTCCTGCTCACGGCCTTGCGCCTGCATCAGCGGGATCAGCTCGCGCGCCACGAACGGGAAGGTGATGAACACCGTGGCCAGCACGATGCCCGGCACCGCGAAGATCACCTTCAGGTCATGCGCCTGCAGCCAGGGGCCGAACCAGCCCTGCAGGCCGAACACCAGCACATACACCAGGCCGGCGATCACCGGGCTCACCGAGAACGGCAGGTCGATCAGCGTCAGCAGCAGGCTCTTGCCGCGGAACTCGAACTTGGCAATGCACCACGCGGCGGCCACGCCGAACACCAGGTTCAGCGGCACGCTGATCGCCGCGGCCACCAGCGTGAGCTTCAGGGCGCTGACGGCATCGGGCTCGCGAATGGCTTCCAGGTAGACCTCGACGCCCTTCTTGAACGCCTCGACGAACACCGCCACCAGCGGCACGAACAGAAAAAGGCTCAGAAAGGCCAGCGCCACGCCGATCAGCGTGAAGCGCAGCCAGGCCGGTTCTTTGGTGGCCACCTTGACAGGACCATGGGATGTCATCTTGGTTGCTCGCAAAGCACAGGTCGAAATCAAGCAGTCGCCGCGGAACCGGCTTCGCCGGGCCGCTGGCGGCGCCCCCCTGGGGGGGAGGTGCCGAAGGCACTTCGGGGGGGAGTCATGTCACTGACCCTGCCGTTTCCGGGCCCAGGCCTGCAGCAGGTTGATCACCAACAGCATGGCGAAGCTGGCCACCAGCATCACCACCGCGATGGCGGTGGCGCCGGTGTAGTCGTATTGCTCGAGCTTGCTGATGATCATCAGCGGCGTGATCTCGCTGACCATCGGGATGTTGCCGGCGATGAAGATCACGCTGCCGTACTCGCCCAGCGCACGCGCAAAGGCCAGCGCAAAGCCGGTGGTCAGGGCCGGCAGCAGGATCGGCAGGATCACGTGGCGAAAGGTCTGCCAGCGCGTGGCGCCCAGCGTGGCGGCGGCTTCTTCGTACTCGGCCGACAGGTCTTCCAGCACCGGCTGCAGCGTGCGCACCACGAAGGGCAGGCCGATGAACAGCAGCGCCACAAACACGCCCAGCGGCGTGAAGCTCACCTTGAAGGGCAGGTACTGCCCGATCCAGCCGTTTTGCGCATACAGCGCGGTCAGCGTGATGCCGGCCACCGCGGTGGGCAGCGCAAAGGGCAGATCGACCAGCGCATCGACGACGCGCTTGCCTGCGAACTGGTAGCGCACCAGCACCCAGGCGATGATCAGGCCGAAAAAGGCGTTGACCAGCGCCGCCAGGAACGACGCGCCAAAGGTCAGCCGGTAGCTGGCCAGCACGCGCGGCGCGGCCACCGCATCCCAGAAGGCCGGCCAGCCCATGGTGGCGGTTTTCAGAAACACCGCCGCCAGCGGGATCAGCACGATCAGGCACAGGTAGCTGAGCGTGAAGCCCAGCGCCAGGTCGAAGCCCGGCAGCACCGAGTGGCGCTTGAGAAGAAGGCGGGAAAACATCAGCAGGCGGCGCGCAGGCGCATTACTTCTTCAGTAGCTGGTCGTAGATGCCGCCGTCCTTGAAGTGCTCGGCCTGGGCCTTCTTCCAGCCGCCAAACACCTCGTCGACCGTGAAGGTGGCCTGCTTCGGGAACTCGTTGGGGTACTTGGCCAGGATCCTGGCGCTCACCGGCCGCAGGTTGTGCTTGACCGCGATCTCCTGCGCCTCGTCGCTCCACAGCCATTGCAGGTAGGCCTCGGCCTGCTTGCGCGTGCCCTTCTTGGCCGCCACCTTGTCGACCACCGCCACCGGGTTTTCGGCCAGCACGGTGAACTTGGGGTAGACGATGTCGTAGTTCTTGCCGAACTCCTCGACGATGCTCTGCACCTCGCTCTCGAAGGTGACCAGCACGTCGCCGATCTGGCGCTGCGCAAAGGTGGTGGTGGCGGCGCGGCCGCCACCGTCGAACACCGGCACGTTGGCGAAGATCTTGCCCACCTGCTCGCGCGTCTGCGCGGCGCTGAGGCCGTTCTTCAGGCCGCCGCCCCAGGCCGCCAGGTAGCCGTAGCGGCCGTTGCCGGTGACCTTGGGGTTGGGGATGATCACGCTGACGCCGGGCCTGGCCAGATCGGCCCAGTCCTTGATGCCCTTGGGGTTGCCCTTGCGCACCATGAACACGGTGAGCGAGCTGGTCGGCGCGGCGTTGTTCGGGTAGCGCTTGGCCCAGTCGGGCGCGATGAAGCCGGCCTCGGCCACCACGTCGATGTCGAGCGCCTGGTTCATCGTGATCACGTCGGCCTCCAGGCCCTCGATCACGCCGCGTGCCTGCTTGCTGCTGCCGCCATGGCTCTGGTTGAGGGTGATGTCTTCGCCGCTGGTCTTCTTCCAGTGCGGCACGAAGGCCTTGTTGATGTCCTTGTAGAACTCGCGCGAGACGTCGTAGCTCACGTTCAGCAGCGTCGGGCCGGCGGCCAGCGCCGGCAGTGCCTGGCCGGCGCCCAGGGCGGCCAGGCCCATCGAGGCCAGCAGCAGGGCACGGCGTTGCAGGGCGGGGCGGGCAGGGCGGCGGATGGCGTGGGGCATGGCGGGTGTGGGCAGGCTGCAAGGGCGCCGTGGCACGGCGAAGCCCGCGATGCTAGGGCCGCGCCCTCAGCGCGCAAACCACAGTTTTGTCGTTTGCTTATGCGTTTTATGCAGATGCGGGCGGGCGCCGCCGGCTGTCGATCCGCAAAAACCCGGCCGGCCCGCTGTCGCCAGGGTGCAAGGCGCCGGCGTGGCTGCGTGCGAGCATCGCCGCGCTGCCCGACCCCTTGCCCTGTGTGCGCCCGCCCCGATGCTTTCTCCCGGTGAACCCCTGCATGCCAGCCTCGACGAGGGCTGGCTGCTGCCGCCGCCAGCGCCGCGCGAGGCGGTGCACACGCGCAGCATCGTCTGCCGCAGCTTTCGCCGCGACGACGGGCTGCTGGAAATCGACGCCCGCTTCATCGACACCCGGCCGTTCGACTACCACAGCGACTTCCGCGGCGATTGCCGGGCCGGCTCGGCCCTGCACAACCTGCAGCTGCGCGTCACGATGGACCGCCAGCGCCACATCGTGGCCATGGCCTCGGCCTTCAAGAGCACGCCCTACGACAGCTGTGCCGGCGTGCAGCCGAACTTTCAGGCGCTGGTGGGCTTGTCGCTGGGCAAGGGCTTCAAGAAGGCGCTGTACGAGCGCCTGGGCGGCACCCAGGGCTGCACCCATGTGATCGCGATGATGGAGGCGGTGGCCGGCGCCGCGGTGCAGTGCTTTGCTTCCAACGTCTACGCACCGCGCCGGGCGGGCGAGCCGGCGCCGCCGCGCGTGTTCCGCATCGAGGCGCTGATCGGCACCTGCCATTCCTACCACCCTGACGGTCCGGTGATCGCCCAGCTGAACGCCGGTGCCGCGCGCCAGGGTTGAACACCCCCGAGGAGACGACATGGATCTCAACTACTCCCCCGAAGAACAGGCCTTCCGCGCCGAGGTGCGCAGCTGGCTGGCCGCCCATCTGCCTGCCGACATCCGCGACAAGGTCACCGGCTACGAGCACCTGGCCAAGGACGACTACCAGCGCTGGCACCGCATCCTGGCCGCCCAGGGCTGGAGCGTGCCGCACTGGCCCGAGGCCTGGGGCGGCACCGGCTGGAACATCACCCAGCGCTACATCTTTCAAGAGGAGTTCGGCCTGGCCGGCGCGCCGGCGCTGCCGGCCTTCGGGCCGCAGATGTGCGCCAGCGTGCTGCTGCACTTTGGCACCGAGGCGCAAAAGCAGCGCTTCCTGCCCGGCATCCGCTCGGGCGAGGCGTTCTGGGTGCAGGGCTACTCCGAGCCGGGCTCGGGCTCCGATCTGGCCTCGCTGAAGACCCGCGCCGAACGCCAGGGCGATCACTATGTGGTCAACGGCCAGAAGATCTGGACCACGCTGGGCCACTACGGCGACTGGATCTTCTGTCTGGTGCGCACCGACGCCACGGCCAAGAAGCAGGAGGGCATCAGCTTTCTGCTGATCGACATGGCCACGCCCGGCATCACCGTGCGCCCGCTGATCCTGATGGACGGCGGCCACGAGGTGAACGAGGTGTTCTTTGACGACGTGAAGGTGCCGGTGGAGAACCTGATCTTCGAGGAGAACAAGGGCTGGACGGTGGCCAAGTACCTGCTGGGCCACGAGCGCATGGGCTCGGGCAATGTGGGCGGCAGCAAGCGCGAGCTGGCGGCGCTCAAGCGCCTGGCGGCCGAGCAGCAGGTGGAGGGCCGCTCGCTGATGGACGACCCGCGCTTTCGCGACCGCCTGTCGCGCGTGGAGATCGAGCTCGAGGCGCTGGAGCTGACCTCGATGCGCTTTCTCGACCAGATGCGCAAGAGCGGCCAGCCGCCCGGCGCCGATGTGTCGATGCTGAAGATCCGCGGCAGCGAGCTGCAGCAGGCGATCACCGAGCTGATGATGCAGGCCGTGGGCCCGCTGGCCCAGCCCTTCATGGCCGTGGCGGGCGGCGAGGGGGAGGCGCCGGCCTCGCCGATTGCCTGGCGTTTGACCCCGCGCTACGCCAACTACCGCAAGACCAGCATCTACGCCGGATCCAACGAGATCCAGCGCAACATCATCGCCAAGGCCACGTTGGGGCTTTAAGGAGTTTGGTCATGGATTTCAACTACTCCGACGAGCAGCAGCAACTGGCCGAATCGCTGCGCAAGTTTCTCGGCGCGCACTATGGCTTTGACCAGCGCAAGGCCATCGTGCATTCGGCCACCGGCCTCAGCGAGCCGGTGTGGGCCACCCTGGCCGAGATGGGCCTCACCGCCATCGCGCTGCCTGAAGAAGACGGTGGCTTTGGCGGTGGCGCGGTCGACCTGATGGCCGCCATGGAAGCCTGCGGCGAAGCCCTGGTGGTGGAGCCCCTGCTCGACAACGTGGGCCTGGCCGGCCGCCTGGTGGCGCGCACCGGCACGCCGGCCCAGCGCGCCGCGCTGCTGCCTGGCCTGGCCGATGGCACGCGGCGCCTGGCCCTGGCCTACCTCGAGCCGGGCCGCCGCTACGACGCGGCGCCGCGCAACACCCGCGCCGAGCGCCGCGCCGAGGGCTGGGTGCTGAGCGGCGCCAAGAGCGTGGTCATCGGCGCGCCGCAGGCCCACACGCTGATCGTCAGCGCGGCCACGGCCGAAGGCACGCGGCTGTTCATCGTCGACCCCGCCACGCCGGGCGTGGCCTTGAGCCCCTGCCGCACGGTGGACGGCCAGCGCGCCGCCGACATCGGGTTCAGCGACGTGGCGCTGGGCGCCGACGCCCTGCTGGGCGGCAGCGCCGGCCAGGCCCAGCCGGCACTCGACGAGGCGCTGGACTTTGCCACCGCGCTGCTGTGCGCCGAGGCCGTGGGCGCCATGCGTTATGCGGTGGACGCCACGCTCGAGTACACCAAGACGCGCAAGCAGTTCGGCGTGGCCCTTGCCTCGTTCCAGGTGCTGCAGCACCGCATGGTGGAGATGCACATCCACACCGAAACCGCGCGCTCGATGGCCATCCTGGCCGCCAGCCGTGTGGACGGCACCGATACCAGCCCGGCCGCGGTGCGCGAGCGCCAGCGCGCCGTGTCGGCCGCCAAGCTCAAGATCGCCGACGCGGCGCGCCTGGTCAGCCAGGAGGCCGTGCAACTGCATGGCGGCATGGGCATGACCGAGGAGATGAAGGTCTCGCACACCTTCCGCCGCCTCACCATGCTGGCGCAGCGCTTTGGTGATGCCGATCACCACCTGGCGCGGTTTGCGCGGGTGAGCTGAGCAGCCTCCTAGACGCCAGACCGCACGCAGTCGATGGCCGAGGCCAGCGCGCTGGCCTGCGCCGCCACGTTGTCCACGGGCCGGCGCAGCAGCCTGGCCGGCAGCGGCGCCGCATAGTGCGCCAGCGCGTGCAGGCGCTGGCCCTGCACCACGATCACCGGGCACAGCACGGCGGGCGCCTTGCCGGCAAAGTCACGGTGTCCACCCGGCCCGCCTTCTCGACGAACACGGGCTCGCGCTTGGCCTGGGCGCTGACCTGGCCGAACCGGTTCTTGGCGTCGGTGGCCGTGATGCGCATGGCGAGCTCCTATCGGCAGTGGATTGGCCATTCTGGCCATTCCGAGAAACGGCGGTCGGCCACGGCCACCGGGCGGGCCCGCCGTCTCGTGGAAAGCCCGCAGTCTGGGGTGTCGCCCAGGCAATAGCGCCGCCCGCCTGTCTTGCGCAAACTGGGTGCATGAATGCACCCGTTGCCCCGGCCGCCATCGCCGGCATCCCTGCCACCGCCCCGGCCGCGCTGTCGTCCATCGAGGCCATCACCGCCGCGCTGGGCAGCGTGGGCTACATCGCCAACCGCCAGGTGGCCACGGCCGTGTACCTGGCCCACCATCTGCGCAAGCCGGTGCTGATCGAAGGCCCGGCTGGCGTGGGCAAGACCGAGCTGGCGGTGTCGGCCGCCAAGGCGCTGGGCCATGCGCTGATCCGCCTGCAGTGCTACGAGGGCCTGGACGACAGCCGCGCGCTGTACGAGTGGCAGTACGGCAAGCAACTGCTCTACACCCAGATCCTGAAGGAAAAGATCGGCCAGCTGATGGCCGATGCCGACACGCTGGCCCAGGCCTACACCAAGCTCACCGGGTTTCAAGACCTGTTCTTCTCGCGCGATTTTCTGCAGCCCCGCCCGCTGCTGCAGGCCATGGAGCAGGCTGGCGGCAGCGTGCTGCTGATCGACGAGATCGACAAGAGCGAAGAATCCTTCGAGGCCCTGCTGCTGGAGGTGCTGGCCGACTACCAGGTCACCGTGCCCGAGATCGGCACCATCCGCGCCCAGGTGCCGCCGCTGGTCATCCTGACCAGCAACAACACGCGCGAGCTGGGCGATGCGCTCAAGCGCCGCTGCCTGCACCTGCACATCGGCTTTCCCGAGCCGGCGTTCGAGCAGCAGGTGCTGCGCGCCCGCGTGCCGGGCATTGATGAAGCGCTGCTCAGGCAGCTGGTGGCCTTTGTGCAGGCGCTGCGCCAGGAGCACATCCGCAAGCCGCCCAGCGTGGCCGAGAGCATGGACTGGGCGCGCACCCTGCTGCTGCTGCATGCCGGCGCGCTGGATGAAACCCTGGTTCGCGACACGCTGAACGTGCTGCTCAAGCGCGAGAGCGACATCCAGGCCGTGCAGGCCCGGCTGCCGCAGCTCACCCGCGACGCCCTGGCCGCGAGCCGGGCCTGAGGCGCGCCAGCCCGCCGCGCCAGACCGCCGCGCCACCTGCCATGGACCGCACCCTGGTCAACTACGTCCGCGCGCTGCGCGCGGCCGGGGCCGACGCGTCGATCGCCGAAAGCATCGACGCTGCGCGTGCCGTGGCCCTGCTGGGTTATGCCGACCGCCGCCAGCTGAAAGACGGCCTGGGCGTGGTGCTGGCCAAGACTCCGGCCGAGAAGCTGATCCACGCGCGCGTGTTCGACCAGTTCTTCGGCGCCGTGGAGGCCTCGGCCGAAATGCGCCAGACAGGCGATGGCGCTTCGGCCAACCCGCCCGATGCAAGGCCCCAGCCGGCCGGTGAGGCACCCGGCCAGCCCGGCCAGCCCGGACAGGATGCCGGCGGCGGCCCGCACGCCGATCGCCCGGCCGCGCCCACCGCGCCCACCGCGGCCAGCGCGGCCACCGCGGCCAGCGGCGGCGACGCGCTGCAGCAGTTGATCGTGATGGCCGCCGAGGCGCGCGGTGGCGCCTCATCGGCCGAGGGGCGCGAACGCATGCCCAGCCTCGGCCCGGCCCTGCACCGCGCCGCCGAGGCCGCCCAGGTCGACGACATCCAGTTCCACACCCAGGTCGGCCCGCTGACCCGCCGCCTGCTCGAGGCACTGGGCATCGCGCCGCTGGATGCCCGCATCCGCCAGCTGCTGCTGGAGCCCCAGGCCAGCGGCTCGCCCGACCCGCAGGCCGAGCTGTCCACGCTGCAGGCCGCGCGCGAGACGCTGCGCCGTGCCGCCCGCGCGCTGGTGGAGCAGCGCTTCGAGCTCTACGGCCGCCCGGCCACCGAGGCCTTCATGCAGGACGTGGTGGCCCAGCGCAGCCTGGGCCGCCTGGCGCCGCACGACATGGAGCGCATGCGCGTGGTGGTGGCCCGCATGGCCCGGCGCATGGCCGTGAAGCACTCGCGCCGCCGCCGCGTGCAGCTGCGCGGCCAGCTCGACTTTCGCCGCATGATCCGCGCCAGCGCCGGCCACGACAGCGTGCCGCACCGCCTGCACTTCAAGTACCGCCGCAAAGACAAGCCCAGGTTCGTGGCCCTCTGCGATGTCTCGGGCTCGGTGGCCGCGCATGTGCGCTTCCTGCTGCTGTTTCTGTATGCGCTGCACGGCTCGGTGGCCGATCTGCGCAGCTTTGCCTTCGCCAACCAGCTGGGCGATGTGGGCCCGCTGCTCGAGAACCTGCCCTTCGACGAAGCCTTCGAGCGCATCCTGCACACCCACAGCGGCAGCACCGACTACGGCCAGGCCTTCACCGACCTGCAAGACCAGTTCTGGGACGTGATCGACCGCCGCACCACGGTGATCATCCTGGGCGACGGGCGCAGCAACCATGCCGAGCCGCGCGTGGACATCCTGGCCGAGATCGCCAGCCGCGCCAAGCGCGTGCTGTGGCTGTGCCCCGAGCCCAAGAGCCGCTGGGGCAGCGGCGACAGCGTGATGCCGAAGTACGCCCCGTTCTGCACGCTGGCCACGCATGTGGCAAGCGCAGCCGACCTGGAGCGCGCCATCGACGAAGCCCTGGCAGCCTACGGTTGACCGTCCCCGAACAACCCACGAGAGGAGACCCATGAGCACGAACTTCCAAGACCTGTTCTCGGTGCGCGGCAAGGTGGCGCTGGTCACCGGCGGCTCGCGCGGCATCGGCGAGATGATCGCCGCCGGCCTGCTGGCCCACGGCGCCAAGGTCTACATCTCCTCGCGCAAGGCCGATGCATGCGCAGCCACCGCCAGGCGCCTGAGTGAACTGGGTGAGGGCCGCGGCGGCACCTGCATCGCGCTGCCGGCCGACCTGTCCACGGTGGAAGGCTGCACGCATCTGGCGGCCGAACTGGCCAAGCGGGAAGCCAGGCTCGACATCCTGGTCAACAACGCCGGCGCGGCCTGGGGCGCGCCGATCGAGAGCTTTCCCGAGGTGGGCTGGGACAAGGTGATGGACACCAACGTCAAGGGCGTGTTCTTTCTCACCCAGCAATGCCTGCCGCTGCTGCGCGCGGCGGCGCAAGGGCCGAGCCCGGCGCGCGTGATCAACATCGGCTCGGTCGACGGCATCAAGTCGGCCAGCTTCGACAGCTACAGCTACGGCGCCTCGAAGGCCGCCGTGCACCACCTCACCCGCTTTCTGGCCAAGCGGCTGACGCCCGAGCGCATCCTGGTCAATGCCATTGCGCCGGGGCCGTACCCCACCTGGATGCTGTCCACCGGCGTGGGCCATGGCGGTGCCACCGATGGCGTCGACTGGAGCGCCGTCACCGCCAGCAACCCCAGCGGCCGTGTCGGCACACCCGAAGACATTGCCGGCCTGGCCATCTTTCTCAGCTCGCGCGCCGGTGAGTACGTGGTCGGCCAGACCATTGCCAGCGATGGCGGCGTGGTGGCCTCGTTATGAGTCCCCCCCGGAGCGCCTGCGGCGCCGCCCCCCGAGGGGGCGCCGCCAGCGGCCCGGCAAAGCCGGCTCCGCGGCGGCCGCCGGGTTCGCTTCGTTCACTGTTTCAATCCTGCCTGCCACCACAGGCCTTCTAGGAGACCCCCGACCATGAGTCAGCCCCAGATCCCCGCCAACGCCTTCAGCCTCGACCCCAGCGATCCGCTGAACGACCTGCGCATGACGGAGAAGAGCAAACCGCTGTACGAGCACGTCAAGCGTTTCATCAAGGAAACGGTCGAACCGATGGCCGCCGAGTACGAGAAGCTGGGCCGCGACCGTGCCGACCGCTGGAGCTACGCCCCCGGCCAGCTCGAGCTGCTGGATGGCGCCAAGGCCAAGGCCAAGGCCGAGGGCCTGTGGAACTTCTTCCTGCCCGATGCCGACACCGGCGAAGGCCTGTCGAACCTGGATTACGCCTACATCGCCAGCGAGCTGGGCAAGTGCCCGATGGCCAGCGAAACGATGAACTGCTCGGCCCCCGACACCGGCAACATGGAGGTGCTCGAGCGCGTGGGCACGGCAGCGCAAAAGGCGCAGTGGCTGGAGCCGCTGCTCAAGGGCGAGATCCGCTCGGCCTATGCCATGACCGAGCTGCACCACGCCTCATCGGATGCCCGCAACGTGGCCACCAGCGCCGTGCTGGAAGGCGACGAGTGGGTGATCAACGGCGAGAAGCACTACATCTCGGGCGCCGGCTCGCCGCGCTGCAAGATCCTGATCACCATGGTGCGCACCAGCCCCGATGCGCCGCCGCACAAGCAGCAGTCGATGATCCTGGTGCCCAAGGACACGCCGGGGGTCGAGATCGTCGGCGGCCAGCATGTCTTTGCCGAAGACCATGCGCCGCACGGCCACATGCACATCCGCTTCAACAATGTGCGCGTGCCGGCCAGCAACATGCTGCTGGGCGAAGGCCGCGGCTTCGAGATCAGCCAGCTGCGCCTGGGCCCGGGCCGCATCCACCACTGCATGCGCTCGATCGGCGCGGCCGAGGTGGCGCTGGACATGATGGTCAAGCGCGGCCTGTCGCGCCAGGCCTTCGGCAAGCAGCTGGTGTGGCTGGGCGGCAATGTGGAGATCATCTCGCGCGCCCGCATCGAGATCGAATCCATGCGCCTGATGGTGCTGAAGGCCGCCAAGGCCATGGACGTGCTGGGCAACAAGGAAGCCCGCATCTGGGTGCACATGGTCAAGGCCATGGTGCCCGAGCGCGTGTGCAAGATCATCGACCAGGCCATCCAGATGTATGGCGCGCTGGGCGTCAGCCAGCACACCCCGCTGGCCCACATGTACAGCCAGCAGCGCACGCTGCGCCTGGCCGACGGCCCCGATGAAGTGCACCACATGGTGGTGGGCCGCAGCGAGGTGCGTGCCACCGAGGGCGCGGCCGAGGAGATGCAGGGCTCGATGGTGTGGCGCAGCTGATCGCAGGCGCTGCCTGCGATCAGGTTTGCCAGGGATTGATCACCGCGACGCCGGCCGCTTCGAAGGGGCTGGTGTCGCGCGTGGCCACGGCCAGGCCATGGGTGGCGGCAATGGCGGCAATGCACGCGTCGGCCGACGCGATGGCCAGCCCGGCGGCCCGTGCCCGTGTGGTCAGGGCGGCATAGGCCGGTGTGCAGTCCAGGTCGAACGGCAACACACGGCCCTCAAACAGCGGCAGCACACGGTCTTCAAGGCTCTCTTGCAGGCCTGTGCGGCGCTTGCCTGCAGGCAGCAGCGCCACCCCGGCGCGCAACTCGGCCACGGTGATGGCTGACAGGAACAGGGTCTGCACCGCCTGAGCGTCCAGCCAGGCCACCACGCGTGGCTCTGGTGTCGGTCGCAACGGTTCCGACACCACGTTGGTGTCGAGCAGGATCATTCAAAGCTCGGCAGGCGGGCAGGTGACTTGTCACGCAGTGGCGCGAACACCTGGCTTGCATCCTCGTCCAGGCGCGCTTGGCGCCCCACCTCGACCAGCAGCGAACCCAGTTTCACCTGCATCTGCGGCCGGATCGCGGCCTCAAGAATTTCGCGCACCTCGGCTTCCATGCTCTGGCCACGGCCGGCTGCACGAGCCCTCAGCGCGCGGTGCACCTCGTCGGGCAAATTGCGAATGGTCAGCATGGCCATGATGGGCAACTCCTGTGGCTCGGATCTGTGCCGCGCATGCATTCTATCGATTTGCATGCAGTGGGCAGAGAATGGGCATGGGGCGGCGTGACGCGAATCCGAAACCTCGGCGGGGCCACCGTGATGACGTTGGACTGCCTGCGCGCTGAGGCGGCCAAGGGCCGACGATCGGATGTCCTGGCGGTGCTGGACCGTGCGCCGATGGCGCCAGCCCTGCCTGGCGCCGAACAGCGCTGCCGCCGCGGCCCGGCGTCTACAGCCCCGCCGCCACCCCGTCCGATCGCGGATCGGCCGCGCCTTCGATGCGGCCGTCGGCATGCCGCACCAGCGCGCCGGCATGGCCCATGGTGTCGCTGTAGGCCTCGTCCAGCAGTTCCACCTGGTGGCCGGCCGCGCGCAGGGCCTGCACCAGCGCGGGGTCGAATCGCGGCTCCAGCTTCAGCGTGGTGCTGTCATCGCCCCAGGTGCGGCCCAGCAGCCAGCGCGGTGCGGCCACGGCCTGGGCCAGCGGCATGCCAAAGCGCGCGTGGCGCGTGAACACCGCCGCCTGGGTTTGCGGCTGGCCCTCGCCGCCCATGGTGCCGAAGGGCATCACGCGGCCATCGTCGAACAGCGCCATCGACGGGTTCAGCGTGTGGAAGGGGTGGCGCCCCGGCGCCAGGTGGTTCAGCGCCGTGGGCGACAGCGAAAAGCTCATGCCGCGGTTCTGCCAGCAGATGCCGCTGCCCTGCAGCACCGTGCCCGAGCCGAACTCCCAGTACACGCTCTGGATGAAGCTCACCGCGCGGCCCTGGCGGTCGATGGCGCCCATCCAGATGGTGTCGCCCGGCGCGGTGGGTTCGGGCCAGGGCAGGGCGGCGGCGGGGTCGATCTCGGCGGCCAGGCGGTCCAGTGCCTCGGGCGTCAGGAAGCTGGCCGGATCGGCCGGCAGGCGGCCGCGGTCGGTGACGATGCGGTCACGCACGCGAAAGGCGCGCTTGGTGGCCTCGACCAGGCCGTGCACATGCGCAAAACCTTCGCCGTGCGCGATGCCGTGGCGCTCGATCAGGCGCTCGAAGAGGCCCAGGATCATCAGCGTGGCCAGGCCTTGGGTGGGCGGCGGCAGGTTGTAGACGCTGGCGTCGTTCAAGCGCACCGACAGCGGCGCCAGCACCTGCGCGCGGTAGGCGGCCAGGTCGCTGGTGCGCACGGGGCTGCCCAGGCGCGCCAGCTCGGCGCCGATGCGCTGGCCCAGCTCGCCGCGGTAGAAATCGTCCAGGCCGCGGCGGGCCAGTTCGTCCAGCGTGCGCGCCAGCGCAGGGTAGCGCAGGCGCTGGCCCAGGGCCGGTGGCTCGCCGTTGACGAGGTAGGTTTCGGCAAAACCCGGCTGGTCTTTCAGGCCGGCCAGCTTGGCGCGGGTGAGGGCGGCCTGGCTGGCGGTCACGGCCACGCCATCGGCGGCATGGCCGATGGCGTCACGCAGCAGGCGGGCCAGCGGCAGCGCGCGGCCCCAGGGTGCGGCCTGCTCCAGCGCGGCGGCCCAGCCACCCACCGTGCCGGCCACGGTGAGCGCGGCGCGCGGGCCACGCGCCGGAATTGCCGTCTCGCCGGCATAGAAGGCCGGCGTGGCGGCGGCAGCAGCCGGGCCGCAGGCATCGATGGCCACCGGCGCGCGGCCGGGCTCGTGGATCAGCCAGAAGCCATCGCCGCCGATGGCGTTCATGTGGGGGTAGACCACGGCGATGGCGGCAGCCGCCGCCACCATGGCCTCGACCGCATTGCCGCCGTCGCCCAGCACATCGCGGCCAGCCTGGGCGGCCAGGTGATGGGGCGCCACCAGCATGCCGCCATAGGCCTGGGGGGTGTGGATCATGGTCGTGTCTCTTCGGGTGTGTTCTTCAGTGCCACAGGCTCAGCAGCATGCGCGCGGCCGTCAGTGCCAGAAAGGCCGCGAACACCTGGCGCAGGCGCCGGGCGTCGATGCGGTGGGCCAGCGCCGCGCCCCATTTGGTGCTGAGCATCGTGGCCGGCACGATCAGCGCAGCGCCCAGCAGGTTCACATGGCCCAGGCTGAAGGGCGGGCGCAGCGGCACGCCCAGGCCATTGACCAGGAAGGCCGCTGCACCGGGAATGCTGATCACCGTGCCCAGCAGCGCGCCGGTGCCCACCGCCGTGTGCATGGGCACCTTCAGGTTGGCCAGGATGGGCACGCCCAGCGTGCCGCCGCCAATGCCCATCAGCGTGGACAGCCCGCCAATGCCCGCACCGATGCCGGCAGTGGCTGCCGGGCCGGGCAGGCCGTCGCGCCAGGCCGAACCCTCGCGCTTGAAGCCCATCTGCACCGCCACCACCAGTGCCACGACGCCGAACACCGCGGTCAGCCAGGGCCCGGCCAGGTAGCGGCTGGCCACCGCGCCGGTGGCCACGCCCAGCAACACGCCGGGCAGCAGGCGGCGGATCAGCGCCGGATCCAGGCTGCCGCGGCGGCGGTGCGCGCGGCTGCTCATCAGCGAGGTGGGGATGATGGTGGCCAGCGAGGTGCCCACCGCCACATGCATGCGGACCGACGGGTCCACCCCCAGCAGGCTGAACAGGTGGAACAGCACCGGCACGATGACGATGCCGCCGCCCACGCCCAGCAGGCCGGCCAGCACCCCGGCCAGCAGGCCGGTGGCCACCAGGGCCACGGCCAGGCCGGCCAGCCACCACGGCCCATGCGATGTCAACAGATCCATGGCCTTACCACCCGATCGCCTTGGGCAGCCACAGTGCGATCTGCGGGAAGCAGTACACGAGTGTCAACGCCAGGGCCTGCAGGCCGATGAAGGGCACCACCCCCTTGTAGATGTCGGCAATGGTCACGCCGGGTGGCGCCACGCCCTTCAGGTAAAACAGCGCCCAGCCAAAGGGTGGCGTGAGAAAGCTGCTCTGCAGGTTCACGGTGATGAGCATGGCCAACCAGATCGGATCGACGCCCATGTTCAGCAGGATGGGCAGGAACAGCGGCACGGCGATGTAGCTGATCTCGATCCACTCGACAAAGAAGCCCAGCACGAAGATCACGGCCATCAGGAACCAGATGGCCGTGCCGGTGCCGCCGGGCAGGCGGTCGAACAGATGGGCGATCAGTTCCTCGCCCTGCAGGCCGCGGAAGGCCAGCGCAAACACCTGGGCGGCCATCAGGATCAGCATCATGCCGGCGGTGATCTTGCTGGTCTCGATGGCGGTGTCGCGCAGCACGGACCAGCGCAGGCGCCCGCCCAGCGCGGTGACCAGCACTGAACCCACTGCGCCCATGCTGGCCGCCTCGGTGGGTGCGGCCACGCCGCCTACGATGCTGCCCAGCACCGCCACCACCAGCATCACCGGCGGCACCAGCACCTTGACGAAGCGCGTCCACAGTTCCTGGCGCGACACCGCATCGCGCTCGGCCTGCGGCAGCGGCGGCATCAGCCCCGGCTTGAGCCAGCCCAGCAGCAGCAGGAACACGATGTAGATGCCCGCCAGCAACAGCCCCGGGCCCACCGCCGCGGCGAACAGCGTGCCCACCGACAGCTGCATGATGTCGCCCAGCAGGATCAGGATCAGGCTGGGTGGGATGATCTGCCCCAGCGTGCCCGAGGCGCAGATGGTGCCGCAGGCAATGGCCTTGTTGTAGCCGCGGCGGATCAGCGTGGGCAGGGTCAGCAGGCCCAGCGTGATGATGGTGGCGCCCACGATGCCGGTGGTGGCGCCCATCAGCACGCCGAACAGCACGATGCCCACCGCCATGCCGCCGCGCACACGGCCGGCCAGGTGGCCCATCACGTCCAGCAGGTCGTCGGCCAGGCGTGATTTCTCCAGCATCACGCCCATGAACACGAACAGCGGAATGGCCATCCACTGGTAGCCACCCACGACGCCGAAAAAGCGCGCCGGCAGCAGGTTGAACAGGCTCATGCCGAAGCCCAGCCAGCCGAACACGAAACCGCTGACCGCCAGGCTGATGGCTACCGGAATGCCGATGATCAGCAGCACGAAAAAGCCCGCCAGCAGCAGCAGGGCCAGGGTGGTGGGCTCAAGCATGGCCGCCCTCCTGCGCCGTGGCCTTGGCTGCGGCGCCGTGGCCCGGCGTGGCCGGGTCCAGCAGGCGCACCAGCAGCCCCAGCTGCTGCAGCAGCACCAGGCCGAAGCCCAGCGGGATCAGCGCCTTCACCAGCCAGCGCTGCGGCAGGCCGCCGGGGTCGGACGAGGCCTCGCCGATGGCCCGGGCCTGCTCCACATAACCCAGCGACAGCGCGACGAAGAGCACGCACACGCCCACCATCAGCAGCGCCGCCACCACATCCACCGCGCGCTTGGCCGCCGGCGGGTAGTGCTGGTAGAACAGGTCAACCCGCACCTCGCCGCCGCGCAGCAGCGCATGGGCCATGCCCAGCTGGATCAGCGCGGCCAGCAGGTGCCACTCCAGTTCTTGCGCCCACACCGAGCCCAGGCTCAGGCTGTAGCGCAGCACCACATTCACCGCCACCAGCAGGATCATCGCCAGGCCGGTCAGGGCGGCCAATTTGCCGATGTCGTCGGTGCGGCGCTCGATGAAGGCGGCCGCGGCGCGCAAGAGGTTCCACATGACCAGGGTGCTCCGGTGGCCGCGTCAACCGCGCACGGTGACGTGGAAGGCCTCTTCACTGACCTCGGCCCAGCGGTCGAACTTGGCCTTGAAGCCGAAGTACGAGTCGTGCACCTTCTTGGTCAGCGCGTCCTTGGCCACGGCATCGGCCAGCACCTTCTGGGTTTCGGCGCGCAGCGCCTTGATCACCTCGTCGGGCAGCGGCCGGGCAATCACGCCCTGCTTCTTCAGGTCTTCCATGGCCTCGGAGTTGTTGCGCTGGCACCAGCCTTCGCTGATCACGTTGCAGGCCGCGGCGGCGTTCTGCACGATGGCCTGCAGGTCCTTGGGCAGCTTGGCCCAGGCGGCCTTGTTGATCATCAGCTCCGACACCGTGGACGACTCGTGCCAGCCGGTGGTGTAGTAGTACTTGGCCGCCTTGTGCAGGCCCAGGCGGCGATCCTGGAACGGGCCGACGAACTCGGCCGCATCGATCACACCGCGTTCGAGCGCCGGAAAGATCTCCCCGCCGGGCAGCACCTTCACATCCACGCCCAGATTGGCCAGCACCTTGCCGGCCAGGCCCGGAATGCGCATCTTCATGCCCTTCAGGTCGGCCACGGTCTTGATCTCCTTCTTGAACCAGCCAGTCATCTGCACGCCGGTGTTGCCGCAGGGCATGGCCACCAGGCCGAAGGGCTCGTAGACCTCGTTCCACAGATCGATGCCGCCGCCGTCGTACAGCCAGCCGTTCATGCCCTGGAAGTTCATGCCGAAGGGCACGGCGGTGAAGTACTGCGCGGCAAAGGTCTTGCCGGTCCAGAAGTAGCTGTTGGCGTGGTTCATCTCCACGGTGCCGGCGCGCACCGCGTCAAAGCCCTCGAAGGCCGGGATCAATTCGCCGGCACCGAAGACCTGGATGATCAGCCGCCCGTCGCTCATCTCGCGGATGCGCTTGGCCAGATCGGTGGCGCTGCCCGGGCCGTCCATGTAGAAGGGCGAGCCCTTGGGGTAGGCGCTGGTCATCTTCCAGTTGAGCTTGGTCTGTGCGCTGACGATGGCGGGCGCGGCAAGCACGCTGCCACCCACGGCGGCACGGGACAGGAACTGGCGGCGGATCAGGGACATGGCGAGGCTCCGGGTGCGTGGGGAAGAAAAGCGCTGCCGTTTGTGCAGCGCGCATCACCCCCTCTTTCGCAACCGCCATGCCATGCCGGCCGGCAAGCGCAAGTGACTGTCATTGAACAGGTTTTCACCATACGGCCGGCTGTTCTGGCGCGCTGTGCGGGCCGTCAGGTGCCCTGTTCCGGGCCGGCGCACGGCCCGACCCGGATGCCGTTTGTGCAGTGATCGCGCGCCAGGCTGACGTTTGTTGCCGCGCCGCTGCCGTTTGCTGCGGGCCTGTCAGGCGACGGGGGCTGGCGCCGGCCGGGCGCTGAACAATCGGTCACCGCGCACGCGGCCGGTGCGGCGCACCAGAACGGACGGCCGCCCGCCAGCGCTCACAGCCGCGCGCCGCCGCGCCGGTTTTTCACGCGCGAGAGCAGGTTCTTGCAGTCGAGCGCCAGGATCTCGGGGCGGTTGAACAGGTGGCGCCGCGCAAAGTCCTCGAAGGCCGGCACGCCGTCGGTCAGCGCATGCACGTGCAGGCTGCGCAGGTCGCTCATGATGTAGAGGCTGACCACCTCGGGGCAGTCAGCCAGCTCCTGGGCCATGGCCTGCAGGGCTGCCGGCGCCACTTGGATGTCCAGGAAGGTGCTGTGCGCCTGCCCCAGCTTCTCGGGGTTGATGACCGCCGTGAACAGCTCGATCACGCCCGCGGCCTGCAGGGCCTGCACGCGCGCGCGGGCATGGGCACGCGAGATGCCCAGCGTGCGCGCCAGGTCGGCAAACGAGGCACGCCCGTCCTTGACCAGCAGGTTCAGCAAGGACTTGTCGAGCCGGCTCAGGCCGGCATCCAGCGGCAGCGGGCGGATCGGGTCGGTGACAACGGCGGTGAGGGTGGCGGCAGGTGTGGAAGGCATGGCCGCCATGTCGCAAGGCGTGGGCCAGCGCCGGCGCTGCATCGGCCCGCAGTGCCCCGCAGCGTTGCCGCGCAGTGGGGTTTCAGCCCGGCGCCGCCTGGGCTGCCGGCTGGGCCCTCAGCGCAGGCGGCAGGCCCGGCCGGCGCACCAGCGTGCTTCCGTGCTTGTCAGCCAAACGGCCGCAGCACGCGCCCGAACAGCCGGTGCATGCGCTCGAAATGCCGCTCGGAGGCCGCCCGCTCGTACACCGCACGCTGCGGAAACGAGAAGCCGTGCTGCGCGCCGGCGTACCACTCGATGCGGTACGGGGCACCGCTGGCCTGCAGGCCGGCGTCCAGCTGGGCGATGTGCTCGGGCGGCGCCCACTGGTCGATCTCGGCGCAGGCGTAGTAGCCCTCGCAGCGCAGGCCGGCGGCCACGCGGTGTGGCGAGTCAGGCGAGTCGGTGACCCAGTTGGCGCCGTGGATGGCGGCGATGGCGCGGATGCGCTCGGCAAAGTCGAGCGCAGCCCACACCACGAAGGGGCCGCTCATGCAGTAGCCCAGGGCGCCGATGCGCTGCGCATCGGCCACCTGCGGGTGGGCGTCCACCCAGGTGAGCAGGGCTTGCGTGTCGGCGCGGGTGGTGGCGCGGTTCAGTGACTGCATCAGGCCGAACATCTCGGCCAGCGGCGCCTCGCTGCGGTCCTTGAGCTCGTATTCGTAGCGCTGGCGGTGGTACAGGTTGGGCAGCAGCACGCAGTAGCCGGCGCTGGCCAGGCGGCGGGCAAAGCCGTGCAGCTCTTCGCGCTTGCCGGGGGCGTCCATGTAGAACAGCAGCACCGGGTGCGGGCCGCCTTCTGCAGGACTGTCGGGGTGCACCACGAAGGTGGCCATGGGGCTGCCGTCGCTGACGAGGTCGAGATGGTGTTCGATCATCGCCACATCATCGCCGCAGGCCGGTGCGGTGGCCAGGGGGATTTGCCGGTGCCCGGGCCTGGCCCCCGATCAGTGCTTGACGACGATCTTGTCGAACACGCCGCCGTCGGCGAAGTGGGTCTTCTGCGCCTCGCGCCAGCTGCCGAACACGCTGTTCAGGGTGAAGAGTTCAAGCTTCGGAAACTGGCCGGCAAACTGTGCCGCCACCTTGGCGTCGATCGGGCGGTAGTAGTTCTCCGCGGCGATCTTCTGGCCTTCGGCACCGTACAGGTATTCCAGATAGGCCTGGGCCAGCGGGCGCGTGCCCTTCTTGTCGACCACCTTGTCGACCAGTGCCACCGGCGGCTCGGCCAGGATCGACAGCGGCGGCGCCACGATGTCGAACTTGCCCGGGCCCAGCTCCTTTTGCGCCAGCAGGGCCTCGTTCTCCCAGGCCAGCAGCACGTCGCCGATGCCACGCTCGACAAAGGTGACGGTGCTGCCGCGCGCGCCGGTGTCGAGCACCGGCACGTTGGCGAACAGCTTGCCCACAAAGGCCTGGGCCTGGGCATCGCTGCCGTACTTGCGCTTGGCAAAGCCCCAGGCGGCCAGGTAGTTCCAGCGCGCACCGCCGCTGGTCTTGGGGTTGGGCGTGATCACGCCGATGCCGGGCTTGACCAGGTCGTCCCAGTCCTTGATGCCCTTGGGGTTGCCCTTGCGCACCAGGAACACGATGGTGCTGGTGTAGGGCGAACTGGCATGCGGCAGGCGCTTTTGCCAGTCGGTCGGCAGCAGCCTGGCCTTGTCGGCGATCTCGTCGATGTCATAGGCCAGTGCCAGGGTCACCACGTCGGCATCCAGGCCGTCGATCACGGTGCGCGCCTGCTTGCCCGAGCCGCCATGGCTTTGCCGGACGCTGACGTTGTCGCCGGTCCGGGCCTTCCAGTGCGCGGCAAAGGCCTTGTTGAAGTCCTGGTACAGCTCGCGCGTGGGGTCGTAGCTCACGTTCAGCAGGGTCAGGTCCTTGGCCAGGGCCGGTGCGGTGGTGGTGGCGGCCACGGCGGCCAGGGTGGCGGCGATCAGGGTGCGGCGGAGCAGGCTGGGAGTGGGCATGGGGGTGGGGCCTCAAGGCATGTGGTGCAGTCAGCCGCATGCTAGGCAGGCCTGCAGCGCGAGAAAACGAAGCGATGGGCGCATCGATCATCGCCAATCGCATAAGCCGCCAAGCGCGGGTGCGGCCGCCGGGGCCGGGGCCTGCGCACCATGGCGCCGCTCGCGCACCAGGCGGTGCTCCATCGCCAGCACCCAGCGCCGGGCCAGTGGCAGCGGGCCATGGCCCGACTCGGCATTGACATGGCCGGCGTCACCCAGGTTCACGAAGTGGCTGCCCCAGCGCCGCGCCCACTGGTGGGCGCTGTCGATGCGCATCCAGGGGTCGGTCTGGCTGCCCACCACGGTGGTGAGTGTTGCCAGCGGGCTGTGCGGCAGCTGCCCGGCCAGGCCGAACTTGGCCGGATCGGCCGGCGCCACCAGCAGCGCCGCGGCAATGCGGCCGGTGGCTGCGCCGCAGCCGGCCGGGCGCGTGGCCAGGTGATGCACCAGCGCCAGCACGCCGAAGCTGTGTGCCGCCACCAGCCAGGGCCCCGGGTCGGCCTGCGCCAGCGTGCTGGCGATGCGCGCGCTCCAGCGCGCCAGATCGGGCGTGTGCCAGTCGGCCTGCTCCACGCGCACGCTGCGCCGGTGCAGGGCCTGCAGCCAGCTCTGCCAATGGGCCGGGCTGCTGTTGTGCAGGCCCGGCGCGATCAGCAGGCGCGGCGCCACATCGCCACACGGCCGGGCCGGCGGGCGATGGGCCGCCAAGCGCGCGCGTGGCAGGGCGTCGGCGTCGGCGTCGGCATCGGCATCGGCATCGGCATCGGGGATGGTGAGGGTCATGGTGTGGATCGCCGGGTGGGGCGCCGTGCAGGTCGGCGTTGCGGCCGGCAGCGCCGGCCCCGCAGCGCGCAGTAAACGCCCGGACGGGCGCCGCGTGAACGAAGGCTTTCGATGCAGCTCATGCGCCCGGCGCATGCCCGCGTTCTGCGGCTGACCGGCGCCTGACCGGCGGCCGATCTGTCGCTGGCCTGCCACCCGCCCGCCCCTGGATGCGGGTCGGGCCCGGCGCGCGCCGGCCGGGATCGCTTACCCTCGCGCGCCATGACCCAGGCGTCCGATCCCCCGCGCGGCCCGCTCGAGCCCGGCGGTCAGCCCGACTCTGCGGGCTGGCCCGTCCCCACCCGCCTGTCCGGCACCACGCAGCTGCTGCCGGGCGGCGAGGCGGGCACGGCGCCACGCGCCAGCCCCGAGCCCGAGCCCGAGCCCGAGACCCGGCCATCGCATGCCGGCGATCGCCTGGGGCCCTGGTTGCTGGACGCCAAGATCGGCGAGGGTGGCATGGGCGAGGTGTGGCTGGCGCGCCGCGCCGATGGCCTGTACCAGGCCGATGCGGCGATCAAGCTGCTGCGCAGCGATCTGCCACGCGCCCGCCTGGCAGCGCGTTTTGCGCGCGAGCGCCGCGTGCTGGCGCGGCTCAACCATCCCGGCATCGCCAAGCTGCTGGACGCCGGCATCACCGACGACCACCAGGCCTGGCTGGTGCTGGAGTACGTGCAGGGCTGGACGCTGAACACCCATGTGCGCCGGCGCTGCCCCACGGTGGCCCAGCGCGTGGCGCTGCTGATCGAGGTGGCCGAGGCGGTGGCCCACGCCCATGCGCAGCTGATCGTGCACCGCGACCTCAAGCCCAACAATGTGCTGGTCACGCCCGAGGGCGCGCCCAAGCTGCTCGACTTCGGCATTGCCGCGCTGCTGGACGACGACGACGAGCAGAGCAGCCAGCTCACCCGCATGACCGGCCGCGGCCACACGCTGGGCTATGCGCCGCCCGAGCAGATCACCGGTGGCGCGGTG
The DNA here is from genome assembly GCF_025290835.2 of Aquabacterium sp. OR-4. Taxonomy (NCBI): domain Bacteria; kingdom Pseudomonadati; phylum Pseudomonadota; class Betaproteobacteria; order Burkholderiales; family Sphaerotilaceae; genus Pseudaquabacterium; species Pseudaquabacterium prasiolae. The sequence continues at coordinate 329,357 of NZ_JAOCQD020000003.1, forward strand.
GGCGTGGCCGGCGATGTGTTCTCGCTGGGCGTGATGCTGCACGAGCTGCTGTCGGGCGAGCTGCCGTTCTCGCACGTGGATGCGCCGCGCACCGAGCTTGAGCATGCGGTGCTGCACGAGCCGCCGCGCCGTGCCAGCCACAGCCGCGCCCAGCCGCCCGAGCGGCCCACCGATGCGCGCCTGGTGCGTGGCGATCTCGATGCCATCGTCGCCAAGGCCTTGCGCAAGAAGCCCGAAGAGCGCTACGAGAGCGTGCGGGCGCTGATCGACGACCTGCAGCGCTGGCGCGAGCACCTGCCGGTGCGCGCTCGCCGCGACGACTGGCGCCACCGCGCCCGGCTGTGGCTGAAGCGCAATGCGCTGATCGCCGGCCTGTCGCTGGCCACCGTGGTGGCGCTGGGCAGCGGCCTGGCGCTCAGCCTGCAGCAGTGGCGGCGCGCCGAGGCCGCGGCCCAGCTGTCGGACCAGGTCACCGGCTACCTCACCGAGCTGCTGGCCAGCGCCGGCCCCGAGGCGCACGGTGGCCAGTGGCCCAACGTGCTGCAGCTGCTTGAAAAGAGCCGCACCGACATCGACACCCAGTTTGCCGCGGCGCCCGACACGCGCCTGCGCCTGCTGGACGTGCTGGTCGACACCTACATCGCCTTGAACCGCTACGACCAGGCCCTGCCGCTGGCCGAGCAGGCGCTGGCCCTGGCACGCCAGCACCATGGCGCACTGGGCCGGCCCACGCTGCGGGCGCAGCTGATGCTGGCGCGCGTGTATGCGCCGCTGGGTCCGTGGGACAAGGTGGTGAACCTGCTCGAGCCCATCCGCGAGCCGGTGATCGCCGAGTTCGGCCTCAACACCCAGCCCACGCGCCAGCTGCTGTACGCGCTGAATGCGGCCTATGTGAAGATGGGCCGCCTGGCCGAGGCCGAGGCCACGCTGCTGCAGGCCGGCCGCGTGACCGCCGCGATCTACGGCAACGACAGTCACGAGGCCGCCGAGCACCACAACCACCTGTCGGTGCTGTACTCCGAGCTGGGCCGCACGCGCGAATCGCTGGGCGAGCTGCGCAAGACCGCCACCTTCCAGCGCAGCACCGCCGCCGATGACCGCCGCCTGGCGCTGGTGCTCCAGCGCAACACGCTGGCCATGCAGCAGCGCCTGGGCGAGATCGACGACAACGAGGCCCGCGCCGCCCGGCTGTTCACGCAGATCGACCAGCTGCTGGGCCCGCGCAGCGGTCTGCGCCTGAGCCTGCACAACGAGATGGCGCGCTGGCACACCGACCGCGGCGAGTACGCCAAGGCCTTGATCCACCGCGACGCGGTGCTCGACAGCGGCGGCCCCGATGCCACGGCCGCGCGCACCGGCCAGCTGCCGGCACGCGCGGCACGCCTGCTCACCCGGGCACTGGCCGGCGCGGCGCCGGCCGCCGCGCTGGGCGCCGAGGCCACGCAACTGGCCGCCCAGGCCGAGCAGCAGCACGAGACCCTGGGCGCGCTGGCGGTGGACACCTGGCTGGCACTGGGCCGCGCCGGCCTGCTGCTGGGCCAGCCGGCGCTGGCCGAGCAGGCGGTGCGGCGCCTGCGTGGCGCCACCACGCTGAACCTGCGCGACGGCGAATCGCGCGGCAGCCGCCTGAACCAGCTGGAAGGCGAACTGCTGCGCCAGCGTGGTGACCTGCCCGGCAGCGCCGCGCTGCTGGCCAAGCGCGTGCAGTGGCTGGCGCGCGATGCCGATCAGGCCCTGCCCGCCACCTGGCATGCCCGCCTGAGCCTGGCCGCCACGCTGGTGCAGCAGGGCTCACCGGCGGCGGCCCAGGCGCTCGAGCAGGCGCGGGCGGCGCGGCCGGCGGGATGGCCACCGGGGCATCCGATGGACGCGGTGGCGGGCTTGCTGCACGCGCGGCTGGCGGGGGGTGGGGCTGCGACTGCGACTGGTGCCGAGTCGGCGTCTGCGGCTGCTGCTGCTGCTGCTGCTGCTGCCAAGGTGGATGCGGCGTTTGGGTGGGCGGTGCCTTGGCCGGTGGTGGGGGTGTTTCAGTAGGCCGGCGGCTTGGCTTGGCCTTGCAGTTGAGGCGTTCCCATGGCTCTTTGCAGCGCGCCGGGGTTTCGCCCCGGCGGGCGACCTACTTTCTTTTCGCGAAAAGAAAGTAGGCAAAGAAGGCGCATTGAACTTTCCGACACCGCCGTGCCGCTTGTCCAGCATCGGGGCGGGCGCCTCGCCCGCCCGGCGGGCTCGAACAGGCTGCCGACATGGGGCTTGGCAAGGGATACGTTGCCGCCGATGGCATGGCCGCTCATCTGTGAAGGCTCCGGCTGCTCGCCGCAAGTGGGCAGGCCGTGCCACCGGCAGAGTGCCTGGGCCATAAATTGGGCGTTGGCCTGGCCTGACCTTGGCACTGGCACTGGCACCGTCACTGACCAAAACCAAGACCTGCCCACACCACCCTGCGCCCGCAAGTCTTGACCGGGGGGCCCGCGCACGTGGATCGGCTACATGCATGTCCGGCTGGCTATGTTCGAGCCCGCGGGGCGGGCGAGGCGCCCGCCTCGATGCACCCAACAAAATGCTCAGTGGTGTCGGAAAGTTTGGAAGGCGCTTCTCTTTGCCTACTTTCTCTTTCGCCTGAAAGAGAAAGTAGGTCGCCCGCCGGGGCGAACACCCGGCGCGCTGCAAGGAGCCATGCGAAACCCCGCGCAGCAAGGGCAACCAGCCCATCCGGCCCAACAGGCAGGAGACGCGGCAAACGCAGCGGTTCAAGCCAGATCGCTTGGCGCCCGGCTCAGCTCGTTGTTCGCCGTCACCAGCACCCGCAGCATGCGCATGAACTCCAGCCGCTGCGCCACCGGCAAGGGGGCCAGCATGCGCTGCTGGGCGCGTTGCATGTCGGGCTGCACGGCCGCCAGCAGCGCCAGGCCGGCATCGGTGATGGTCAGCAGCCGCACCCGCCGGTCGGTGGCCGAGGCATTGCGCTGCACCCAGCCGCGGGCCTCGAGCCGGTCAACCACCCCGGCGATGGTGGAGGTGTCGAAGCCGATCGCGCGCGCCAGCGAGCGCTGGTCGAGCCCCGGCGCGGCCTGCACCGTCTGCAAGGCGGCGTACTGCACCGGCGTGATGCCGTGGGCCTCGGTCTCCTGCAGAAAGATGGCCACCGCGATCTGCTGCAGCCGGCGGATGTGAAAACCGGGCAGCGCGTCGAGACTCACCTCGGGGGCGGCGGGCGCCACCACGGCAGCGGCAGCGGGCGCGTCGGCAACAGGCGCAGGGGCGGCGGTGCGGGCCTTCTTCATGGCGGCAGGGGCGGGCAGGGCGCCGGATGCTAGCACCATGCTGATCATCAGCCTGCTGATGACCACCGCCTGGCCCACCCGGCGCCTTGCGGCGCTGCGTGGCGCTGCAACGCGTGGCCTGGCGCGGCCCGATTCGCTACGCTGGCGGCGTCAGCGGCTCGGCCAGCCAGCTGCGCAGCAGCGCATAGGCCTCGGGGCGGCTCAGCAGGTCGAAGTGGTTGGCGCGGGTGATCAAGGCGCAGCGTGCGGCCGGCACGTCCAGCGCCATGCCGGCGCGGCTGTGCTCACCCCAGGCGCTGGCCACCGACACCAGGCCGTCGCCCAGCAGCGCATGGCGCAGGCCGCTGGGCTGCCCGGCGGTGGTGGCGGCCATCAGGAACACGGCCAGGCCCGCGGGCAGCGGCACGGCCTGGCGGTTGTCGTGGTGCTGGGCGTGGCGGTGGTCGTCGCCTTGCGGGCCCTGCCAGTCGGTGTCGAGCAGGTTGCCGTAGCGCAGGTCGGTGATGCCGGCGCTGCGGGCCTTGCCCAGGCGCGCAAAGGGCGCCACGTAGGGGCTGAGCGTGAGCAGCGTGTCCACCCAGCGGCCGCCCCGCTCGAGCGCGGCGCCGTGGTGCGGGGTGCCCAGGCACACCAGGCGTGTCAGGCGGGCTGGCCAGGCCATGCCGGCCTGGGTGGCGGCGTGAATGGCGCTGCGCGCCACCAGGCCGCCCATGCTGTGGCCCACCACCACCAGCTCGTCCACCGGCTGGGGCCATTCGGCCAGCAACTGCTCGATCAGGGCGGCGAGGCTGCGGCCGTTCTGCGAGACATGCAGGCCGCTGTTGTAGTGCAGCCAGAGCGGCGTGAAGCCCAGGTCGCGCGCCAGCGCGGCGCCATGCTCATGGCTCTGGCCGGTGGTCTTGTCGAGCCGCTGCCACTGCAGGTCGTTCATGCACAGGCCGTGCGCCAGCACCACGATGCGCCGGCCGGCACCGGGCAGGGCCGTGGCCAGCGCCGCGCGGGTCAGCGTGAGCCGCTGCCCGCCCACGCGCAACGCCATCGGGGTGGCCAGCGGGTTGCCGGTGGCGGCCAGGTGATCGCCCCACACGCCGTTGAGCGCGGCCAGCGCGGCCTCGCGCTCGGGCGAGGGGGCGGCCGTGTCGCTGCCGGCCTCGGGCCACACGCGCAGCAGCGCATCGGCGGCGCGGCCGGCCAGCTGCATGCTGCCGCGCACCGCACCGTAGACCAGGCCGGTGATGCCGCCGGGCCGGCCGGCCGGCATGGCCGACACGATGCCGGTGCGCCGGGCGATGGTGTGGTGCAGCGCCTCGACCAGGCCGGTCACGCCCAGCGCGGCATCCACGCCCAGCTGCGACAGGCCGCGCACATCGCGCGCCAGCAGTCGAAAACGCACCGGCCGTGCCGGCACCTCGGGTTCACCCATGCATCCACCTCGGCCCCGTCAGGGGGCGGCACCATGATGCGCGCGGCCAGCGCCGTGGAGCAAGCGCGCGATTGGTGGCGGCTCCCGGGCAGGGCCGGGTGCCCCCAGCGGGCCGGGCGCCCCAGCTCACGCCACCAGGCGCACCAGCGGCAGCAGGTCGCGGCTCAGCAGTTCGGCAAACTCGTCGGGTGCCACGGCGCGGCTGGTCAGGAAGCCCTGGTACTCGTCGCAGCGCTGGCTTTGCAGAAAGGCCAGCTGCTCGCGTGTTTCCACGCCCTCGGCCACCACCTTGAGCTTCAGGCTGTGGGCCAGCGCGATGATGGCGCTGACGATGGCCTCGTCGTCGGGGTCGTTGACCAGGTCGCGCACGAAGCTGCGGTCGATCTTCAGCGCCGCGATCGGCAGGCGCTTGAGGTAGCCCAGCGAGGAGTAGCCGGTGCCGAAGTCGTCGATCGACAGCTGCACACCCATGTCGGCCAGCTGGGTGGCGATGGTGCAGCTGAGCTCGGGCTCGGCCAGCAGGATGGATTCGGTGACCTCGATCTCGAGCATCGGTGCCTCCACCTCGTGCTCGCGCAGCGCATGCGCCACCAGCAGCGGCAGGCCGCGTTCGCGCAGGTGGGTGGAGGCCAGGTTGACGGCCACCGGCACCGGCTTGAGCCCGGCCGCGCGCCAGGCGGCGATCTGGCGGCAGGTCTCGGCGATGACCCATTCGCCCACGGTGATCTCGAGGCCGGCGTCTTCCACCAGCGGGATGAATTCGCCCGGCGGCACGATGCCGCGCTCGGGGTGCTGCCAGCGGATCAGGGCCTCGGCGCCGACGATGCGGCCGCTGACCACGTCCACCCGCGGCTGGTAGTGCAGCACGAACTCCTGGCGTTCGATGGCGCGGCGCAGCCGCGTCTCCATGCGCAGGCGGTCCAGCGCACGGGCGTTCATCGAGCGGTCGTAGAGCTGGAAGCCGCCCCGGCCGGCCGCCTTGGCGCGGTACATCGCGGTGTCGGCGTTCATCAGCAGGGTGTCGATGTCGGCGCCGTCGTCGGGGTAGGTGGCCACGCCCACGCTGGCGCCGACGAAGACCTCGGTGCCCATCACCGACACCGGCTCGCTCATCTGCGCCACCAGGCGCTGGGCCACGGCGCCGGCGTCCTCGGGCCGCGCCACGTCGGTGAGCAGCACGATGAACTCGTCGCCGCCCAGTCGCGCCAGCGTGTGGCCGCCGGCCGGCTGGCCCAGATCCAGCGGCGCCGGGCGCAGGTCCAGCGGCGCGGGCCGCGTGTCGCCACTGCGGGCCACCACGTCGTGGCCGCGCAGCGCGCCGGCCAGGCGCGCGCTGGCGGTCTTGAGCAGCTCGTCGCCGGCCTTGTGGCCCAGCGTGTCGTTGACGCGCTTGAAGTTGTCGAGGTCGACAAACATGATCGCGATGCGCCGGCCGTGGCGCTCGGCCTGGGCCAGGGCCCTGGCCAGCTGCTCGGTGAACAGCAGGCGGTTGGGCAGGCCGGTCAGCGGATCGAAGTAGGCCAGGCGGCGGATCTGCTCCTCGGCGTCCTTCGATCGCGTGACGTCGTGCACCGCACCGGCCAGGCGCCGCGCCGGGCCGCCGGGAATGCGCTCGATCACCTCCACCTGCTGGTGCAGATGGCGCACCGCGCCGTCCCAGGTGAGCACGCGGTGGTCGATGGCAAAGCCCTCGCCCTGCTCGACCGCGCGTTCGCAGGCGCGCTGCAGGCGTTCGGCATCGTCGGCGTGCACGGTGGCAAAAAAGCCCGGCAGGCCGGTGTGCGCGGCGTCGCCCGGATGGCCAAACAGGCGCCAGGCCTGCATCGAGGGTTCCAGCCGGTCGCTGCCCACGTCCCACTCCCAGTCGCCCATCTCGCCGATGCGCTGGGCATTGGACAGGCGGCGCTGGTTCTGCTGCAGCTCGTTGATGGCGATGCTGGCGCGCAGCATGTAGCGCACGCGGTGCGGCAGCACGCTCCAGTTGATCGGCTTGGTGATGAAGTCGGTGGCGCCCACCTCGAAGGCGCGGTCGATCGAGGGTGTGTCGTCCAGGCCGGTCATCATGGCCACCGGCACGCGGTTGCCGCCGGGCATGGCGCGCAGCGCGGCGCAGGCCTCGAAGCCGTCCATGCGCGGCATGTTCACGTCCATCAGCACCAGGTCGGGCAATTGCACGGCCATGGCCTCCAGCGCGGCCTGGCCATCGGCCGCCTCGACGATGCTGAAGCCGGCGCGCGACAGCGTGGCGCGGGCCAGGCGGCGGGCGCCGGCATCGTCGTCGACCACCAGAATGCGGGCATTGCTGATCATGCGGCCACTCCCATTTCAGCGCGCAGCAGCGGCCGCACACGTTCCATCATGGCCACGGCCGCGGCCACCAGGTCGCCCAGGCCGTGGGTGTCGCCGCTCTTGGCCTGGCGCTCCAGGCGCTGGCACAGGTCGCCCAGGGTCTTGGCGCCGACGTTGAAGCTGGCGCTCTTGAGCGCATGCGCGGTGCGTGCCAGATCGGCGGTGTGGCCGCCGGCCAGCGCGGCCAGCAGTGCATCCACATGGGTGTCGCTCTCGTCCAGGTACATCTGGATCACTTCGTCGAGCACCGAGCCGTCGTCGTCGATGGCGCGGATGTTGTCCAGCGCGCCGCGGTCGAGCAGGCCGCCCTTGGGCTCGGGCGGCGCGGCGGCGGCGGCCTCGGCCACCTGCTGCGCGTCGGGGGCGCTGACGCAGTGCGCCGGCAGCCAGCGGGTGAGCACCGCCGCCAGCTGCGCACGGGTGTAGGGCTTGGCCAGGTGGTCGTCCATGCCGGCGGCCAGGCAGACCTCGGCATCGCCCACCAGCGCATTGGCGGTGAGCGCGACGATCGGAATGCGCTGGCCCCGGCCGGCCTGGCTTTCGCCGGCGCGGATGGCGCGGCTGGCGGCGTAGCCGTCCATCACCGGCATCTGGCAGTCCATCAGCACGATGTCGAAGGCCTGGTCAGCGCTGGCCGCGGCCAGCGCATTGAGCGCCTCCTGGCCATTGGGCACGATCTCCCAGCGGCAGCCGAGGGCCTTGAGCATGTTGCGTGCCACCACCTGGTTGACGCCGTTGTCCTCGGCCAGCAGCACGCGGGCGTCCAGGCGCATGGCCAACGTGGGGGCGGCCGGCGACGGCGTGGCCGCCTGGTCGCCCAGGGTCTGGGCCAGGGCGCGGAACAGCTCGGTGCGCTTGACCGGCTTGCTGAGGTAGGCGCCAATGCCGGCCTCGCGGGCGCGGGCCAGCTCCTGCGGCGAATGCAGCGAGGTCACCAGCACCAGGCGCACCTCGTGCAGCGCCGGGTCGGCGCGCATCGCGCGGGCCAGCTCGATGCCGTCCATGCCGGGCATCTTCATGTCGATCAGCGCCACCTCGAAGGGCTCGCCCCGGGCGTGCGCCTCGCGCAGCAGGCGCAGCGCCTCGTAGCCGTCGGGTGCGGTGGCGCAGCGCATGCCGCCGGCCCGCACATGGCCCTCGAGGATGTCGCGGTTGGTGGCGTTGTCGTCCACCACCAGCACATGGCGCCGGCTCAGCGTGCCCGGGTGCGGCACCGCCGGCACGCTGGCCGCAGGCACCAGCGGCAGCGTGAACCAGAAGGTGGAGCCCGCGCCCGGCGTGCTGTCCACGTCGATCTGCCCGCCCATCAGCTCGACCAGGTTGCGCGAGATGGCCAGGCCCAGGCCGGTGCCGCCGAAGCGCCGGGTGGTCGAGCCATCGGCCTGCGCAAAGGCCTTGAACAGGCGCGAGCGCGTCTCGGGGCCCAGGCCGATGCCGGTGTCGTGCACCGAGAAGCGCAGCGTGCCGGCGTCCTGGCGCTGCACGTCGATCAGCACCTCGCCGCGGTCGGTGAACTTGACCGCGTTGCCGATCAGGTTGGTGAGCACCTGGCGCAGGCGGAAGGGGTCGCCGCGCACTGCGCCGGGAATGCGCTCGTCGATGCGGCAGGCAATCTCCAGCTGCTTGGCATGGGCGCGCGGGGCCAGCAGCTGCACCACGTCTTCCACCGCCTGGTAGAGGTCGAAGTCGAGCGACTCGGTCTCGAGCTTGCCGGCCTCGATCTTGGAGAAGTCGAGGATGTCGTTGATGATCGACAGCAGGGTCTCGCCCGAGCTGCGCACGGTCTCGACAAAGGGCCGCTGCTGCGAGTCGAGCGGGGTTTCCAGCAGCAGCTCGGTGAGGCCCAGCACGCCGTTCATCGGCGTGCGGATCTCGTGGCTCATGTTGGCCAGAAACTCGCTCTTGGCGCGGCTGGCGGCCTCGGCATCGGCAATCGCCTGGCGCAGCTCGCTCTCGCGCTCGCGCAGCTGCTGCTCGGCCAGCGCGCGCTGGGTGATGTCGAAGAACACGGTGTACACGCCAACCACCTGGCCTTCGTCGTTGACGTCGGGCAGGTGCCGGCCCGAGTGCCACACCGGGTTGCCCAGGCGGTCGGTGCGCTGGCGCTCGAGCGGCACTTCCTCGCCGGCCAGCGCGCGGCGCAGGCGCGGCTCGATGTCGGCAAACACCGCGTCGCTGACCAGTTCGCGCACCGCATGGCCCACCACCTGGTCGCCCGGCACGCCCAGCCACTGCTCCTGCGCGCGGTTGACATAGCGGTAGTGCAGGTCGGCGTCGATGTACGACACGGTGATCGGCATCTGGTCAAGGATGATGCGCAGGCGGCGCTCGCCGCACTGCGCCACCTCCAGCGCCTGCTGCTCGGTGCTGACATCCTGGGCCAGCAGCTGGCAGCCCACGGCCAGGCCGACGTCGTCGCGCAGGGCCACCAGCTCGATGGCCAGCCAGCGCTCGGGCTGGCCGGTGCGCAGATGCGACAGGCGCAGGCGCTGCGGCGTGCCGCCCAGCGCGGCCCCCAGCGCCACGTTCAGGCGCGAGGCGTGCGTGGGCCCGAAGGCCTCGGCCATCGGCAGGCCCTGCAGATGGGCCGGCGCCACGCCCAGCCACTGGGCCAGCGTGTCGCTGGCGGCCACGCAGCGCTGGCTGCGGTCGACCGTGGCCGTCAGCAGCGGCAGCGCGGCCAGCACCGTGCCGGCATCGCGCTCGGGCTCGCGCCGCCGGGCGCCGGAGCGCGTTCGGCCCCAGGCCAGCGCGCTGCCCACCAGCAGGGTCAGCAGGCCGGGCAGCACCGCCTCGTGCAGATCCGCCAGCGGCGCCAGGGCGCTGAACTGGCCAGACACGCTGCGGCCCAGCTGCAGGCCCAGCAGCAGCAGTGCCACGCCACCCAGCCACCAGCGGGTGGCGGTGGGGTGGCCGAAACTCTGGCTTGGTGTCACGGCTGGTCTCCTGATGCTGCGCAGCACGGCGCGGTCACGGCCTGGGCGGGTGCCGCCGGCGCGGCCGGCAGCTGGAAGCTCACGAACTCGGCATTGCCCAGGTCCAGGCGCTGGGCGCGGCCTTCCAGCAGCGCCAGCACCCGGGCCACGCCCTTGCTGCCCACCACCAGCGGATGCGCCGCGCGGTGCGCGGCGATCGAGGCCACGGCCAGCGCGATGCGGGCCACGAAGTCGGCCTCGGCCTCGCCACCCGGCGGGGTCTGGCCCGACGCCAGCCAGGCCTGGGTCTCGGCGATCGGGCGCAGGTTCCAGTCACCCAGGCGGCGCTCGCCGAAGCCCGGCACCACCAGCATCGGCACGCCACCCAGCGCGGCGGCCAGGATGGCGGCGGTCTCGCGGGTGCGCTTCAGGTCGCTGCTGATCACCAGGCCCACGCGGGGGCGCAGCGCGCACACCTGGGCGGCGGCGTCCAGCGCCTGCTGGCGGCCGGGCTCGGTGAGCGGCAGGTCGAGATCGCCGCCGCAGCGCAGGCCGGCGGCGTTGGCGGCCGTGGCGCCGTGCCGCACGAAGTACAGCGGCGGCATGCCTTGGGCAGGGGTGTACTGCATGAGAAAACGCTTTCAGGCAGGAGCGACCGAGGGTCGGTGGTTGGCACAAGCCGGCGCTGGCGGACGCCCGGTGCGGCAGGGCATCAGCGCAGCGCGTTGAGCGGTGCAAACGGGATCGGGCTGCCCGGGTAGGCCTCGCGCAGCGGGGCGTGCAGCACGCTCCACTCGCCCTGCGGCCCGCCGTCGCCCTCGAGCCACCGCCGGATGAACCAGATGTGGTTGCGGTCGGCCAGCAGCGGCGCATGGCCGGTGTCGGGGATGTGCATCAGCGTGATCTGCCGGCGCCGCGACATGCGTGCGATGGTGGTGTCGAACAGCGCGTCCGACTGCATGCCGTGGATCAGCATCACCGGGCAATCCACATGCTGCCACTCGCCCCACTGCAGCAGGCTGCGCTGGGCATCGCGGCGGTAGGCCTGCATGGCGCGCACGTCGTGGCGGTAGATGCGGCCGTTCTCCACGTCGCACCACTTGGTCTGGTGGAAGGTGAGGTTGAAGCGGATGTCCTCGCTCACCGGGCCGTCGTTCTTCTGCGAGGCCCCCACCTTGCGCAGCAGGTCCGACGGCTGGCGAAAGACATAGTGCCGGGCAATGGTGTCGGCGCGGCGGCGGCGGCGGCGCGCCGGGATGTGCGGGCCCACGTCGTTGAGGATCAGCCGCTCCACCAGGCCGGGATGCTTGGCCATCATCGCGATGGTGGCGCTGCCGCCCATCGACGAGCCCAGCACCGTGACCGGCCGGTCGCCCAGGTGGGCGATCATCTGGCGGATCTGCTCGGCATAGGTGGCCAGCGAGTAGTCGCCCTCGGCCGCCAGCCAGCCCGAGCGGCCGCGGCCCAGCCAGTCCATGCACACCACGCGCCAGCGGTCGCTCAGATCGCTGGCCAGGTAGCTGAAGCGCATGGCCACGTTGGCCACGCCGCCGCAGCACAGCAGCACCGGCGCATCGGCCGGGCCCCAGGCGGTGTAGGCCACGTTCACCGGGTAGGGCTTGCGCAGCCGCCGCGGCGTGGCCGGCTGCAGCTTGACCGGATGCACATATTCGAACTGCTCGAGCGCGAACTGGCCATGGAAGCGGCCGACCACCCGGCTGGCCAGCGCCATGTAGTCGTTCCAGTCCGACAGCTCGCGGGCACGCTGGCGCACCGGCGGCTCCCAGGCCACGTCGATCAGCTCGCCGGGCACGGTGTCGCCGGCGCTGTCATCGCGCGGAACAATGGAGAACGCGTGTTTCATGTCAGGCGATCTCCGGCGCCTGGTCAGGCGTGCAAGGGTTGAAGGAGGCGAGGGTGCCGCCGGTGTTCAGGTGGCTGGCACCTGAGGGCGTGCAGGGGCGAGCCAAGGCACCAGCCCTGGACAAGCCGTGTGGAGGGCAAGACGGCAGCAGTTGCGGCATGTGGACGACAGCAGGTACGGCAGGGTGCTGCAGCGGGCTGCAGGGGGTGGGGAAGGCCTGGCGGATGACGCCGGGGCCGTCCGAGGTCGTCATTTCTGACAGCCTGTGTGGCGCATATCGGCCGGCGTTGGCCGCTTCTTTAGCGGTTTCAGCCCTGCTTTTCAGTGCATCGGCCCATTCGTGACGGTGTTCAAGTTGCTGTTGCGGGCGTCGATAACCTCGCACCGAGGCTTTGCCCTTTCTGCCCCGGGCCCCGGGCCTGGTCGTGGAGATGTAGGAATCACATGGAATCAACCCAACGCCGGATGTTCGTGGTGGCTGTGCTGGTCTGCGGCTTTGCCGTCGGCATGGCCGGGCTGCTGAACTTCTTCAAGTACCGCAGCACGGCGCTGAACATCGTCAAGGAGCGCCTGCTGGTCACCGGCCGCAGCGTGGAGAACAGCGTCAACTCCTCGCTGGCGCTGGGCATGCAGTTCGGCGACATCGGCACGCTGCAGGCCACGCTGGAGCGCGAACGCGCCACCGACGACCTGATCGAGGGCATCGACGTGTTCGACACCGATGGCCGCATGCTCTACAGCACCGACCGCCTGCGGGCCAACCGGCCGGTGCCCGCCGCCTGGCTGCGCACTGCGCGCAAGTCGGGCGCGGTGGACTGGTTTGTCGACGATGACCGCGCCGCCGCGGCCGGCATGTCGATCGAGAACTCCTTCGGCCTGACGCTGGGCTATCTGGCGGTGCGCTTCGACGCCGACCGCGTGCGCGACGGCGCCTGGTCGGTGGGCCGCGACATCGCGCTGGCCTCGCTGGGCGTGTTTGTGGTGGCCGCCGCGCTGGCCTCGGCGCTGCTGATGCGGGTGATGCGCGGCCTGGGCCGCGATGTCGAGGGTGTGGAGGCGGCACTGCGCTCGGGCGACGCCGGCCGGGCCTCGGCCAGTGCGGCGCGCGGGCATTTCGGGCCGGCGCTGCGCAAGTTCTTCGACACCGTGCGCCACGCCGAAACCGAGATTGCCGACCTGCAGGCCCGCTTGCAGCGCGGGAGCCAGCCATGAACGCGACCTACCTGCGGCGCATCTACCTCAAGCTGGCCGGCGTGGTGACGCTGGTGGTGCTGCTGGCCCTGCTGGCCAATGCCGCACTCACCCAGCGCACCTTCGAGCAGGCCCTGGCGCCCGAGGTGGCCAAGAAGGCCATGAGCGTGGGCGCCTCGATCCGCGCCCTGGTGCTCAAGGCGGCCGAGAACGGCATCGGCTTTGCCGAGCTGTATGGCGTGGAGCAGCGCTTTGCCGACGTCAAGAACGAGGCCCCCGAGGTGGCCTACCTGGCGCTGACCGATGCCAGCGGCCAGGTGCTGTACCAGCATGCCCGCGCGCCCGAGGGCGCCGAGCGCTACTTCAGCAGCCCGGCTGTGCTGCGCCTGCTGGCCGCGCCCGAGGGCAATTCGCCGCCGATGCGCCTGGGCAACCAGTACATGGTGTCGCTGCCCATCGTGGGCCAGGACGGGCCGCTGGGCCTGCTGCACCTGGGCGTGGACGCGCGCTTCGTCAACGATCTGGTGCTGGACATGCTGTTCGATGTGCTGGTGGTGCTGGTGGTCTCGCTGTTCTTCACGCTGGAGCTGCTGCACTTCATGGCCGGCGCACGCCTGGACGCATCGCTGAAGGCGCTGGGCGAGGCCTTCGAGCGCGGTGCGTCGGGCAACTTCCTGACCCGCCGCGACCGCCGCAACGAGCTGGCCTTTGGCGGCCTGCTGCGCCTGATGGACGCCACGCTGGAGCGCGTCAACGGCGCCTATGCCGCGCTGGGCCGTGCGGTGGACGCCGGCCGCCGCGTGCCGGCACACGAGCGCCAGCCCGGCCTGGCCAAGGCCCAGGCCGGCCTGCAGGCACTGGGCGAGCGCTACCGCTTCGGCACCGAGCCGCCCAGCAACCGGCTGGAAGAGGGCGACCTGGCCAAGATCCGCGCGCCGCTGTTCATGTTCATCCTGGCCGAGGAGCTCACGCGGCCCTTCCTGCCGGGCTATGTGAAAGAGCTGCTGGTGCCGGTGTCGTGGATCTCGCCGCAGATGATGGTGGGCCTGCCGATCGCGCTGTTCATGCTGATCGTGGCCATCGGCCAGCCCTTCTTCGGCGTGTACTGCGAGCGCGTGGGCCACCGCCGCACCATGATGCTGGGCGCCGGCATTGCCGCGGCCGGCTTCGTGGCCAGCGCCATGGCCCACAACGTGCTGGATCTGCTGCTGTGGCGCAGCCTGTGCGCGCTGGGCTACGGCCTGGTGTTCGTGGCCGGCCAGGCCTTCGTGCTCGACCACGCCACCTCGGCCAACCGGGCGCGCAGCTTTGCGCTGTTTGTCGGCGCGATCATGGCCGCCACGGTGTGCGGGCCGTCGATCGGCGGCATCCTGGCCGACAACGTGGGCACGCGCGCGTCCTTCGTGGTGGCCGCGGTGCTGGCGGCGGCCTCGATGATGGTGATCCGCCTGCTGCCCGACTCGCGCGAGGTGCCCAGCAACCGCGGCCCGGCGCGCCTGCCCAGGCTGGTGGACATTGCGGCCCTGGCCACCAATCGCCGCTTCATGACCGTCACCGGCCTGGCCGCGATGCCGGCCAAGATCCTGCTGACCGGCCTGTGCTTCTACCTGGTGCCGCTGTATGTGCTGTCGATCGGCGACAGCCAGGCCATGGCCGGGCGCATCGTCATGATCTACGGCGTGGTGATGGTGGTGATGGCGCCGGTGACGGCCGCGCTGGCCAGCTCGCGCGATCGCATGAACTGGCTGGTGGGTGGCGGCCTGGTGCTGTCGGGCCTGGGCGGCACGCTGATGCTGGCCGGCCAGGACGTGGGCTGGGTGTTTGCCGCCGTGATCCTGGTGGGCCTGGGCCAGTCGCTGTCGATCTCGGCGCAAAGCGCGCTGGTCACCGAGAACTGCGAGGCCGAGATCGAGCGCCTGGGCGACGGCACCGTGTACGGCGTCTACCGCCTGCTCGAACGCCTGGGCAATGCGCTGGGCCCGCTGATCGCCGCCGCGCTGGTCTCCAGCATCGGCTTCCGCCACAGCTTCGTGGCCATCGGTGCCGGCGTGCTGCTGTGCGGCCTGGTGTTTCTGGTGGCCACCCGCCGCAGCCCGCAGCCGCAGCTGGTGCCGGCCTGACCGTCACCCGATCAAGGAGTTTTTCGTGTCGCTCAACAACACCCGCCGCCAATGGCTGACCACCGCGGCCGGCAGCGCCGGCGCGCTGGCCCTGCCGGCCTGGGCCAAGCCGGCCGCCAACCAGGCGCGGCCCTTGCGCATCTACGCCATCACCTTTCGCGGCATGACCGACGTGGAAAAGGGCTTCGAAGACTACTTCGCCACGCGCAAGGTGCCGGTCGACATCACCTACCGCGACCTCAACCGCGAGGCCGGCCGCATGCCGGGCTTTCTGGACGAGATCCGCAGCACCCGGCCCGACCTGGTGTACGCCTGGGGCACCTCGGTCACGCTGGGCGTGGTGGGGCCTTTCGACGCACCCGCGCGCGGGTCGTTCATCCACGACATCCCGGTGGTGTTCACGCTGGTGGCCGCGCCGGTGCTGGCCAAGATCGTGGCCGACACCAAGCTGCCGGGGCGCAACGTCACCGGCGTCACCCATGTGGCGCCCACCGAGGCGCAGATCCGCGCGATGGCCGCGTACCGGCCGTTCCAGACCCTGGGCGTGCTGTACACGCCCACCGAGAAGAACTCGGTGGTGGTGCTGGAAGAAATCCGCCGCCTGGGCCGCGAGCGCGGCTTCCACACGGTGGAGCGCACCTTCCGGCTCGACGCGGGCCGCAAGCCCACGCCCGATGGCGCAGCCGAGCTGGTGCACGAGCTCAAGGAGGCCGGCGCGCAATGGCTGTACCTGCCGCCCGACAGCTTTCTGGGCACGCTGGCCGAGGGGGTGATCATCCCCGCGGCCATGGAGGCCGGCCTGCCCACCTTTGCCTCCACCGAGCAGCTGATGCAGGCTGGTGCCTTGTCGGGCCTGGTCAGCCGCTACTACAACGTGGGCCAGTTCACCGCCTACAAGGCCGAGCAGATCCTGGTGGGCAAGCAGTCGGCCGGCAGCGTGCCGGTGGAAACGCTCAAGCGCTTCTCGTACCAGATCCGCATGCCCGCCGCCCGCCGCCTGAAGCTGCCACCGCCGCTGCCGATGATGGCCTACGCCGAGCTGATCGGGTCGGACACGATCGTTTCGCAGTAGCTGGGGCACCCGGCCTCGCGGGTACGCGAGACCACCCGCCGGGCGGGTTGGCGGGCCGGCTTGGGAGCGGCCCGGCGCTCGGCCCGCTGGGCACCCGGCCTTGCGGGACCGCAGGGCCACCCGCCGGGCGGGTACAGGCCCGCTTAGGAGCGGCCCGGCGCTCGGCCCGCTGGGCACCCGGCCCTGCTGAATCGCAGGTCCACCCGCCGGGCGGGTACGGGCCGGCTTGGGAGCGGCCCGGCGCTCGGCCCGCTGGGCACCCGGACCTGCGGAACCGCAGGGCTGCCCGCCCAGCACAGGCGCGGGCCGGCCAGCCGCATCAATCGGCCAGGTTGACGACGATCTTGCCGGCCACGGTGCGGTCGCGCATGGCCTTCAGCGCAGCCACCGCCTGATCGAAGGCAAACACCGCGCCCACCGGCGGGCGCAGCACACCGGCCTCGGCCAGGCGGGTGACGGCCTGGCGGTGCTGCAGCGCATGTTCGGGGTGCTGGCGGCCGTATTCGCCGGCGCGCACACCGTGCAGCGTGAGGCCCTTGTTCAGCACGCGCTGCAGCTTGACCCGCGGCAACTGGCCGCTGGCAAAGCCCAGTACCAGCAGGCGCGCGCCATAGGCACAGCAGCGCAGCGAGGCGTCGAACACATCGCCGCCCACTGGATCGGCCACCGCATCCACGCCGCGGCCCGCGGTGGCGGCCAGCACGGCCTCGGCCATCGTGTCGTCGCTGCGCAGCACGGTCACGCCTTGCGCTGCCAGGTCGCCCAGGCGCTCAGGCTGGCTGGCACTGGCGATCACCCGCGCGCCCAGGTGCAGGCCCAGCTGCACGCAGGCCATGCCCACGCCGCCGCGTGCGCCGTGCACCAGCAGGGTTTCGCCTGGCAGCAGCCGGCCCACGCGGGCCAGCGCCACCCAGGCGGTGAGGCCGGTGACCATGTGCGCGGCCGCCTCGTCCAGCGACAGGCCGGCCGGGCAGGGCGCCAGTGCGCTGGCCGGCAGCACGGTTTCCTGCGCCAGGCCGCCGGTCTTGCTGCCAAAGCACAGGCGCTGGCCGGGCTGCAGGCCGGGCGCGCCGGGGCCGGTTTCCAGCACCTCGGCCACGCCCTCCATGCCGGGCACGAAGGGCAGGGGCGGGCGCAGGTGGTACAGGCCCTGAGTCATCAGCAGATCAGGAAAGTTCAGCGCCACGCGCAGCACGCGCAGGCGCACCTCGCCCGGCGCCAGTGGCCGGCGCGGCTGCGGCGCCAGGCTCAGGCCCGACAGATCGTCGGCCAGTTGGTGGCACACCAGGGCCTGCGGCAGGCCGGCACCGGCATGGGCGGCGGCAACGGCGGTGGGGCTTGCAGCAGCAGGGGCGGTGGGCTCGGCGGGCATGGGCCAGTCTAGCCAGCCCCCCTGGCCCGGCCTGCGACACCTGCGCGACACCCGGCCTGGGCACTTGCCCCATGGCGGGCAACACCCGGGCCGCGCAGTATCGCGAGCGCTGTCTCGCGTCACTGCCACGCCTGCCCGGCGCCGCACGCACAACCGCACCGCCCACGCCGCCCACGCCGCTCACGCCGCCCACCCCCATGACCCCACCGCCCGCCCTGGCCGCCACCGATCTGCATCCGTTCACCGGCATGGACGTGCCCACGCTGCTGGCCCAGCGCGCGGCCACCCGCGGTGAGCATGCGTTCATCGTCTGGGAGCCCTTCACCGACCAGGGCGCGCTACCCGGCGAGACCTGGAGCTACCGCCGCTTCCACGACCAGGTGGGCCGCATCGCCGGCGGCCTGGCGCGGCGCGGCGTGGTGGCCGGCGAGCGTGTGCTGATCCACCTGGACAACGGCCCCGAGGCCCTGCTGGCCTGGTATGCCTGCACCTGGCTGGGCGCGGTGGCCGTGACCACCAATGCCCGCGCAGCCGACGACGAGCTGGCCTACTACGCCGCGCACTGCGGCGCGGTGGCGGCCATCACCCAGCCGAAATTTGCCGAGCGCGTGGCGGCGAACTGCCGCGCCATCCGCTGGATGGTGGTGACGGCCACCGACAACGGCCTGCCGCCCGCGCAGCCGGTGGAGCCCGGCCAGCGCTTCGACACCCTGATCGCCGCCGAGCCCGCGCCGCGCCGCGCGCCCGACCCGCTCAGCGCCTGCAGCGTGCAGTACACCAGCGGCACCACCAGCCGGCCCAAGGCCGTGCTGTGGACGCATGCCAATGCGCTGTGGGGTGCGCGCATCAACGCCGTGCACGAGGATCTGCAGCCCGGTGACGTGCACCTGGTGCATCTGCCGCTGTTCCACACCAATGCCCAGGCCTACTCGGTGCTGGCCACGCTGTGGGCCGGCGGCACGGCGGTGGTGCTGCCGCGCTTCTCGGCCAGCCGCTTCTGGCCCGTCAGCCTGAAATACCGCTGCACCTGGGTGTCGATGATCCCGTTCTGCATCAAGGCGCTGATGGCGCACGAGGTGCCGGCCGCACACGCCTATCGCCTGTGGGGCGCGGCCGCCAACGAGCTGCCAACCGACCCGCACTTTCGCGTCAAGACCATGGGCTGGTGGGGCATGACCGAGACCATCAGCCACGGCATCGTCAGCAGCCTGCATGTGCCCAGCCCGCCGCCGGCCATCGGCCGCCCGGCGCCCGAGTACGGCATCGCCATCGTCGATGACGATGAAAAGCCGATGGCCCAGGCCCAAGCCATCGGCCCCGGCGGCTCGGGCCAGCTGCTGGTGCGTGGCATCCGGGGCTTGAGCCTGTTCCAGGCATACCTGGGCAATGACGCGGCCACGGCCGCCAGCTACACCGCCGACGGCTGGTTTCGCACCGGCGACCGGGTGGATCTGCTGGAAGACGGCTCGATCCGCTTTGGCGATCGCAGCAAAGGCATGCTGAAGGTTGGCGGCGAAAACGTGGCCGCCAGCGAGATCGAGCGCGTGATCGCCGCCGTGCCCGGCGTGCATGAATGCGCCGTGGTGGCGCAGCGCCACCGCATGCTGGATGAGGTGCCGGTGGCCTTCGTCATCGCCACCGGCCAGGTGCCGCCCGATGCGCTGCGCGCCGCCATCACCGCCGCCTGCACCGCCCAGCTGGCCGACTTCAAGCGCCCGCACGGGCTGCGCCTGGTCGACAGCCTGCCGCGCAGCACGCTGGAGAAGGTGGCCAAGGCGCAGCTGCGGGCGCTGCTGGAAGGCGAGGGGGCTTGAGGACCGCCCCAGCGGGTCACGTGCCCCCCCTACTTGCTCGGTCCTGGCGGCTGGCGCCCGGCATCGGGCAGTGACATGCTGCCGCTCCTTCAGGGGTGACGCGAAGAAGGCGGGGATGCCATGGCTTATGGAAAGATCACATCCGACCGACAAGGCGGCCGCGCTGTGTTGGCCCTGGTGGTGACGGTGATATTGGGCGTGCTGGCTGCGGTTTGCCTGGACCAGTTGCCCAGCCCCGCGTTGGGCATCATCTTCTTGTTCGCCACGTGCTCACAGGCCTTTACCGTGGTGCGCTGCCTCAAGCGTCGCAGCGCCCACCAGTTCAGCGACGAAGATCTGGATCAGGACACGCGTCCGCCCATCCTGTACCTGCGCCCGTTCACGCAGGACAGTGCCGTGCTCAGTTCGGGCCCGCGCATCTTCAACATCATGAACCCCTTTTCGTGGGGCAAGGTGCGGCGCTGGCGCGGGCTGCTGTCGTCCTGGGGCGCGTTCTGGCGCTTCAAGTGGACCTTCGAGCAACTGCTGGAAGACAGGACGCGCGAACTGGGCCCCTTGGTGGCCATCGGCCAGCCCGGCACGCCACCCATCCTGGGTGCGCACAACCTGTTCGTGGGTGACGAGTGGCAGGAGCGCGTGGCCGACCTGGCACGCCGGTCCCAGTTGGTGGTGCTGGCCGCGGGCGACACGCCCGGCATCCTGTGGGAGGTGAAGTTCATGCTCGAGCACCTGGACCCCAGCAAGTGCCTCATCTACGTGGAGAGCGGCCGCTACCGCCTGTGGTGGCCCATGTGGCGCAAGGGCAGCCGCGCCAAGCTGTGGAAGCAGTTTCGCGCGCTCAGCCAGGACCTGTTTCCCGTGCCTTTGCCGGCAGCCCTGGGCCGCGCCTCCTTCGTCGCCTTCGAGGCCGGCTGGGTGCCCAAGCTGATGGACCCTCCGCCACCACCGCCCGAGGCGGCGCCCCGCGAGCGCGTGGCATACCAGCTGACGCAGATGATGTGAGCTGCGCCGCGGCAGCAAGCCGGGCCCGCCGCCACCGCATCCACATGGGTGCCAGCCAGCGCCAGCGGCACCGCGGCCACATGCCAGGCTAGAAGCCTTCGAGCACGATCTTGCCGCGCGCCTTGCCGCTTTCCAGTAGCGCATGGGCGCGGCGCAGATTGGCGGCATTGATGCGCCCGAAGTGCTCGCCCTGGGTGCTGCGCAGGCGGCGGGCATCGACCAGGCGAGCCACCTTGCTGAGCAGCAGGTGCTGCTCGATCATGTCAGGCGTCTCGTACATCGAGCGCGTGAACATCAGCTCCCAGTGCAGCGACACGCTCTTGCGCTTGAGCTTGCCGATGTCGATGCTGCCGGGCGCGGGGTCGTCGATCAGGCCGTAGCGGCCCTGCGGCGCGATCAGCTCGGCCACCTGCGCAAAGTGCTGCGCGCTCTGGGTCAGGCTCACCACGTACTGCGGCGGTGCCAGCCCGGCTTGGTGCCAGGCCTCGGCCAGCGGCTGGCCGTGGTCGAGCACATGGTGCGCGCCCATGCTGCGTGCCCAGGCGGCCGTTTCGGGCCGCGACGCGGTGCCGATCACGGTCAGGCCGGTGAGCTCGCGCGCCAGCTGCGTGAGGATCGAGCCCACGCCGCCGGCCGCGCCGATGATCAGCAGCGACTGCTCGCTGGAGCTCTCGCCCAAGCCCACGCCCAGGCGGTGGAACAGCAGCTCCCAGGCGGTGATGGCGGTCAGCGGCAGGGCGGCCGCATCGGCATTCGACAAGGACTGCGGCGCGTGCGCCGCGATGCGCTCGTCCACCACCTGCTGTTCGGCATTGCTGCCCTGGCGATCGATGGCGCCGGCGTACCACACGCGGTCGCCGCGCTTGAACAGCGTGACCAGCGAGCCGATCGCGCGCACTGTGCCCACGGCATCCCAGCCCAGCACCCGCCACTGGCCTTCTGCGGGTTCGGCGTTGGCGCGGATCTTGGTGTCCACCGGGTTCACCGACACAGCCTGCACATCCACCAGCAGATCGTGCGGGCCGAGCTCGGGTGCGGGCAGCTCCACGTCCTGCAGCGATTCGGTGTGGTGGATCGGCAGGGCCTTGCGGTAGGCAACGGCTTTCATCGTGAGAATTCAGTCTTTCAGCGGTAGAGCCGGCAGTGTGCGCAAGCGCTCGCCTGGAAAACAGGCTTTGCCCGGCGAATCTTTTTCAAAGAAAATCGAACAATGACCCGGCTGGCCGACCTGGAACTGCTGCTGCGCACCGCCGATCTGGGCAGCCTCACGGCCGCCGCACGGGCGCTCGACTGGTCACCTGCCGCGGCCAGCGCCGCCGTCAAGCGGCTGGAAGCGCAGTGGGGTGTGGCGGTGTTCGTGCGCACCACGCGCAGCCTGCGCCTGTCGGCCGAGGGCGAGCGCCTGCTGCCGCATCTGCGCCAGGCGCTGCAGTGCATCGGCGAGGCGCAGGCCGAGGTGGCGGCCCAGCGCAGCACGCTGCGCGGCGGGCTGCAGGTGGCCATGCCGTCCGACCTGGGGCGCAACGTGCTGCTGCCCTGGCTCGAGGCTTTCCAGCAGCGCCATCCCGAGCTGGCCTTGCGCGTGCACCTGTCTGACCGCAACACCGATCTGATGCGCGCGCCCATCGATGCCGCCATCCGCTACGGCACGCCGGCCGATGCCAGCCTGGTGGCGCTGCCGCTGGCACCCGACAGCGCGCGGGTGCTGGTGGCATCGCCGGCCTATGTGGCGGCACATGGTGCGCCCGAGACGCTGGCGCAGCTGTGCCAGCACGAGGCACTGCGCTTCATGCTCAACGGCGAGGTGCCGCGCTGCTGGCGCTTTTGCATCGATGGCCAGTGGCACGAGGCACCGGTGTCGGGCCGGCATTCGGCCAACGATGGCGAGGTGGTCAAGCGCTGGGCGCTGGCCGGCCTGGGCATCGCCTACAAGTCGCGGCTGGATGTGGCCGCCGAGCTTGATTCGGGCCGCCTGCTGCACCTGCGCCCCGACTGGGGCGGCGAGCCTTCGCCGCTGTACATGGTGGTGCCGGGCCGCCGCCAGCTCACGCCCGCGGCACGGGCCTTGCGTGAGTGCTTGCTGCAGCAGCTGGCACCGCTGCAGCCTGCCGCCACGCCCCGCCGCCACGCACCAGGTCGATCATGAGCTACCGCGCCACCGTGGGCACCCAGGTGCACCGCTTCGACACGCTGGCCCAGCTGCTGGCCAAGGCCTCGCCCGAGCGCTCGGGCGACCAACTGGCCGGCCTGGCCGCCAACAGCGCGGCCGAGCGCGTGGCCGCCCGCGCCGCGCTGGCCGATCTGTCGCTGGCCACCTTTGTGCAGCAGCCGCTGCTGCCGGCCGATACCGACGAGGTCTCGCGCCTGATCGCCGAGAGCCACGCCGCCACGGCCTTCGCGCCGGTGGCCCACCTCACCGTGGGCGCGTTCCGCGACTGGCTGCTGTCAGATGCCGCCGACGGTGCCACGCTGGCCGCGCTGGCGCCGGGCCTGATGCCCGAGATGGTGGCCGCGGTGAGCAAGCTGATGCGCAATCAAGACCTGATGCTGGTGGCGCGCCGCATCAGCGTGGTCACGCGCTTTCGCAACACGCTGGGCCTGCCGGGGCATCTGGCCGTGCGGCTGCAGCCCAACCATCCGGCCGACAGCCCGGCGGGCATCCTGGCCAGCATCGTGGATGGGCTGATGTACGGTGCCGGCGATGCGGTGATCGGCGTCAACCCGGCCGGTGACAACGTCGACGCGCTGGTGCGCCTGCTGGCCGAGCTGGACGGCCTGATCCAGCAGCACGCCATCCCCACCCAGGCCTGCGTATTGACCCACGTGACCAACACGCTGCAGGCCATGGCACGTGGCGCGCCGGTGGATCTGGTGTTCCAGTCGATCGCCGGCACCGAGGCCGCCAACCGCAGCTTCGGCATCAGCCTGGCGCTGCTCGATGAAGCCCATGCTGCCGCACTGGCACTGCGCCGCGGCACGCTGGGCGACAACGTGATGTATTTCGAGACCGGGCAGGGCAGTGCGCTGTCGGCCAACGCCCACCATGGCGTGGATCAGCAGACGCTCGAGGCCCGCGCCTACGCCGTGGCGCGCCGCTACCGGCCGCTGCTGGTCAACACCGTGGTCGGCTTCATCGGCCCCGAGTACCTGGCCGATGGCAAGCAGATCATCCGCGCCGGGCTCGAAGACCATTTCTGCGGCAAGCTGCTGGGCCTGCCGATGGGCTGCGACATCTGCTACACCAACCATGCCGACGCCGACAGCGACGACATGGACAACCTGATGGTGCTGCTGGCCACCGCCGGCCTGAACTTCATGATGGGCGTGCCCGGCGCCGATGACGTGATGCTCAACTACCAGAGCACCTCGTTCCACGACGCGCTGGTGCTGCGCCAGCTGCTGGGCCTGAAGCGTGCGCCCGAGTTCGAGGCCTGGCTGCGCCGCCAGCGCATCACCGGCGCCAAGGGCGCGCTGCGCCCGGTAGGCCCCGAGGGGCTGCTGGGGGCCGGTGCACCCGCGCTGGCCCGCGCCATCGGCCTGCGGCTGGGGGCGTCAACCGGCGCGTCGGGTTCGGGGCACTGACGGGCGGGCAGCCGCGGCGATCCACCGAAAACGAGCCCAACATGCCAGATACGCGACCATCCGACCTATCCGCCAGACCTGCGCCGCCCGCGGATGCCGCTGCGGGCACCGCTGCGAAAGCCGCGGTGGACATCGCCGCAGACCACGCCGTAGACCAGGCCGCTCAGCACGCCGCGCAGGTGCCGGTGGTGCCGGTGGTGCCGGTGGTGCCGGCCGGCGCGGGTTCCACCATGGCGGCGGCGGTGCCGGCCGATCCCTGGTTGGCCCTGCGTGCGCACACGCCGGCCCGCATTGCCCTGGGCCGTAGCGGCGCCAGCCTGCCCACACGCGAATGGCTGGGCTTTGCCGCCGCACATGCGCTGGCGCGCGACGCGGTGCAGGTGCCGCTCGACACCGCCGCACTGCGCCGCCAATTGAGTGCCGATGGCTGGCCGCTGCTGCCCACGCTGCGCAGCCGCGCCCCCGACCGCGCCAGCTACCTGCGACGGCCCGACTGGGGCCGCCGGCTGCAGCCAGACAGTGCCGCGCTGCTGCAGCCGGCGCCGGCCCGGGCTGGCGACCCGGCGGCGCTGCCGCCCGCGCCCGATCTGGCCATCGTGCTGGGTGACGGGCCGTCGGCTCTGGCCCTGCAAAGCCACGCGGCGCCCTTGCTGGCGGCGTTGCGCGAGGCCCTGGGGGTCATGCCCGGCCGGCCGGCGCCGGTGCTGGCGCCGCTGGCCATTGCCGAGCAGGCACGGGTGGCGCTGGCCGACGAAGTGGGCGCCCTGCTGAACGCCCGCCTGGTGCTGATGCTGCTGGGTGAGCGACCGGGGCTGAGCTCACCCGACAGCCTGGGCGCCTACCTGACCCACGCCCCGGCCATCGGCTGCACCGACGCGCAGCGCAACTGCGTCAGCAACATCCGGCCCGAGGGCCTGGCCATCGGGCCCGCCGCGCAGCGCATCGCCTGGCTGGTGCACGAGGCACTGCGCCGCCGCGTCACCGGCATCGCGCTGAAGGACGACAGCGGCACCCCGCTGCTGGCGCCCGACGTGGCGGCAGGTGGGCCGGCTGGTGATGCGGGTGCTGCGGGTGCTGCAGTGTCAGGCGCCGACGCGGTTGCGGGCGTTGATGGCGCTGGGGCCATGCCAGGCCAGAACGGCAACGCGTGAGTCGTTTCGGGTAACGGGCATGGGGCATCGGGCATCCGCTCGAGCGCGCAGCATGGCGCCCGCATGGCGCCCGCATGGCGCCCGCGTGGCGCACCTGCTGCCGCGCTGCGCTGCTGTTTGCAGCCGTGACGACATCTATTATGTAAACAATAAGACGAGCCGAGCCCGCACCGGCATCGGCTGTCACTAGGTGTATCCAAGACCCAGTGCGTTTGTTAGCGTGCCGCCACGGCCCGATCACAGGGCGATGACCAGGAGATCCTGCATGGCCACCCAGACCGGCAAGCGCGGCACGCCCACGGCACGCACGTCCAAGCCAGGCCCGTCCGGGCGGGCGCCGTCAGCGCGGCAGCTGACCTGTTTTGTCGTCACCGGCTTCGGCAACAAGACCGACTACGCCACCGGGCGCGTGCTGAACCTGGACAAGACCTTCGAGCTGCTGGTGCGGCCAGCCTGCGACCTGGCCCAGGTGAACGGCTTCCGGGCCATCGATGCCAATCTCACCGGCAGCATCGACTCGATCATGTACCGCTGGATCTACCACGCGGACATCGTCATCGCCGACCTGTCGACGCTGAACGCCAATGTCTTCTACGAGCTGGGCGTGCGCCATGCGCAGCGGCCCAACACCACCATCATCATCGCCGAGTCGGTGCTGGTGCAGCGCATACCGTTCGACCTGGGCTCGTTCGTGGTGCACAAGTACGAGCACGGCGGCGAGTCGATCAGCGAGTCCGAGCAGCAGCGGTTTGTGGCCCACCTGGCCGCCGTGCTGCGCAAGCTGGGTGCCATCGAGCAGCGGCGCCAGCACGACGCGCCGCAGCTGATGGCCGAGTCCGACAGCCCGGTCTACAAGCACCTGCAGGGCATGCTGCCGCCGGCCTACCAGGCGCCAAGCTACATCGAGCCACCGGCCTACATTGCGCCGGCCGACCGGCACCCGCCCGATGCGCCCAGCGGCGACACGCTGGCCAGCATCATCGACGCGGCCGAGGCGGCCAAGAAGACCAAGGACTTCGGCGAGGCGATCCGCCTGTTCAGGCTGGCCATCGAGCGCCAGACCGGTGGCGAGCCGGGCCGCAAGGCCGACCTGTTTCTGGCCCAGCGTCTGGCCCTGGTGACCTACAAGCACGGCGAGCGCAAGGGCGCCGATGGCCGGCTCGACCCGGCGCAGGCCACCGAGGCGCTGCTGGCAGCCGAGGAGATCCTGGCCCGGCACTGCGAGCCCAAGATCTCGAACTGCCCCGAGACACTGGGCCTGTCGGGCGCCATCAACAAGCGCCTGTTCGAGCTGAGCGCCGACCGCGCCTACCTCGACCGCGCCATCCGCTTCTACGAGCGCGGCTTCTACGTCAAGCGCGACTACTACAACGGCATCAACGTGGCCTACATGTACACGCTGCGCGCCAATCTGGCCGAAGACCGCTTCGAGGCCATCGTCAACCACGGCCACGCCAACATGATCCGCCGGCTGGTGGTCGAGATCTGCGAGGAGCTGATGGCCGACGAGGCGGCCTTTGCCCGCCGCGGCGACCAGGAGTGGGTGCTGCTGAGCCTGGCCGAGGCCTTTCATGGCCTGGGCCGCAATGCCGACGAGTTGCGACTGGCGCCGCAGATCGAGCGGGTGGCCAGCGCCTTTGGCAAGGCTGCCTACCAGGACCAGCGCGCCAAGCTGCAGGCGGCGATGGACCGCTTCAGGCAGCAGGTGCGGCCCGAAGAACTGGGCTCGGCGCCACCGGCGGCAAGCCCTGCGGCAGGCCCCGCCGCGCCGCAGGCACCGGGCGCTCCCGGCCCGGTCATGCCTGGCCAGCCAGCCGACGCAACGGCCGGCGCCCGGCCCGGCGGCCGGCGGCCGATCGTCATCGATGCCGACATCATTGAAGGCCGTCAGGTCAAGTCGGTGGAGGTGAGCTGCCGCATCGAGTACTTCTGAGCGGGTACTTCTGAGCGGGTACGTTCGAGCGAGTACTTCTGAGCCGCGCCCTGCCCTGGCCGCGGTTCGCCATCGAAGCCCCGCTACGATCCGGGGCATGCACAGCGAACTGAACCCCGACGATGACAACGCGCCCATCTGCGAGCCGCGCCTGTGGCGCGACGATGGCTGGACGGCGCGGGTGATCAAGAACAACGACGACGAGGGCTGGGCCGTCGAGATGACGCGCCACGGCGACGCCGAACCCGCCCTGACCGGCCCCTGGACCATGGGCCGCGACAAGAAGAACCCCAAGCCGCTGGACACCAGCGCCTTTCACACCCTGGTGAAGACCGCCTCCGAGGTGCTGCGCCGGCACGAGCAGCAACTGCATGCCCGCCTGCACAAGAGCCTGGCGGTCTTGACGCCCGGCGGGCGCATCACCGTCACGCTGGACATCGTGCCCGACGACGACGACCCGCACGCCCTGCTGACCGCCACCGACGCCGGCAGCGAGCGCCTGGCCCAGGTGCGCGTCAATGCCGACTTTCGTTTCACCAGCGCCAGTGCCGAGGCCTGGGTCGAGAACGGCTTTCGGCGCTTTGGCTGACCCGGGCCGGCGGACGGCCTGATGGCCTGATGGCCTGAACGTTGTCGCGGGCTTCAGTCTGGCGCGTGGTGGCAGGCCACGCACAGCTTGTTGCCGTCGGGGTCGCGAAAGTAGGCGCCGTAGTAGTGCGCGTGGTAGTGGGGCCGCAGGCCCGGCGCACCTTCGCAGCGGCCGCCATGGGCCAGCGCCGCCGCGTGGGCCCGGTTCACCGTGGCCCGGTCGCCGGCCGCAAAGGCCACCATCTGGCCATTGCCGGGCGCATGGGCCTGGCCGTCGAAGGGCCGGCCGATCAAAAACAGCGGCCGGGGATCGGGGGCCGACTGCCAGCCCGCCCAGGGCTTGGTGTCGTCGCAAAAACGGGCCTGCACGCCCAGCGCGTCCATCAGTGGGCGGTAGAAGGACAAAGCCCGCTCAAAGTCACTGGCGCCGACGAAGATGTGGGAAAACATGGCGGTGGATGGTGTGGGTTGACGGCACAGGCGAACCAGGCGGCGCACCCGGCCCATGGGCCAAGCCCGCCTTGATCGAGTGTAGGCCCGCGTCGCGCCGCCCGCCGCTCCAGCGGCGCCGGCCGCCTATCGGCCGATGCGGGCGGTCGCCACGGATGCGCGTGTCGGCCTGGTGCTGCAGATGGCCACGGTCTGGCAGTGCCCCCGGACCGGCCGCGTCACGTCAGGCCTCCGCGGGGCCTGGCGCCGCCGCCGAACCGCGCTGCCGGCGTGCCAGCACCACCCCCAGGCCCATCAGCAGCAGGCCCAGGCTGGCCGGCTCGGGCACCGCCGAGGTGAGTGCGAAGTTGCCGGCCGTGAAGCTGCCCAGGCCCTGCAGCGCCTGGGCGCCAAACGGCGACTCGATGCGCGCCAGCACCGCCAGGTCGGCCGTGTTCAGGTTCAGGTTGGTCGAGTAGACGAGGCGGTTCAGGCCCAGCAGTGCGTTGTGATAAACGAAGAAGCCCGCGCCATCGGTGCTCACGGCATTGGCAATCGCGTTGGCGGCCTGGCCGGCATTGAAGCTGGCGCTGGTGTCGTGCACGACGATGAGGTTGGCGCCGCTGCCGGGCAGGCTGCTCGACAGGCCGCTGGCAAAGCTGAGCCCGCCGCCGCCCAGCGCGAAGGCGCTGGGGTCGAAGACGAAGCGGTCGCTGTTGACATCGAAGGCCGGCAGGCTGAGCTGCTGGCTGCTGACGATGGTGCGGATGCCGTCGTTGGCGTTGGCGCTCGAGCCGGCGAAGGGGTTGGTGCTGAACGTGGTGTCGGTGGCCGATGCGGCCAGCGGGGCCAGCAGCAGGGCCAGCGCGAGGGGGTGGTGGCGGGACATGGGAACTCCTTGAAGAACACGGGTTGACGAACGCAATGGCAGTGCGCCGCGGCGCAGGCCCCAGGGCCGGCCGCAGCACCGGCGGCCATCAGCCCAGCAGGCAGCCGTCAAAGGCCTTGCGATCGCCGTTGGCCCGGACGAAGATCTTTTCCGTCATGCGGCCGTCGTTCTTCCAGTTCGCCTCGGTCATGTGATGGGCCTTGATGCACATCTTCTCGACCTGGGCAGGGTCGAAGTTGATGCGCCAGATGACGCGGCCGTTCTGCGCATGCGCGTCCCGCGGCGGGTTGCCGCCGGTGTTCTCCACGGCGGGGGCGAACTTCTTCGCCAGCACCGAGTAGCGCACCGAGCAGTTGGTGATCTCGACGATGGTGCCGGGCTGGCCGCGCAGTTGCAGGAAGGGGTAGTCGCCATTGTTGCGGCCGAGCTCGATCTGGCGGTCGGGGCCGCCAAAGTGGTCGATCAGCGCCTTCTCGATCTGGGTGCGGTGGTCGGCGATGAAACTCTTGCAGGCGTTGTCGGCAGCCGAGGCAGCCGAGGCGCTGCCGGCAGAGGCCAGCAAGACCGTGGCGGCCACGGCGGCCAGGCGGTGTTGGGTGAGGCGGTTCATGGTGGTTTCCTTGGTTTCGGGTCAGGCCCGGTGGGTGGCGAGGTGGGTTGAAGCAGCTTTCCTGCTGGCTTCACTGGTTTGGTCGTTTGAGCCGGGGTGCCGGTTCAAACGAGCCGTCGAAAACTTCGCTGTCGGGATCGCGGCGCTGAACAGGGCGCTGAACACGGCACAGCACTGGGCGCGGCACTGGGCGCGGCTCACGGCTGCTCGGCGCCCAGGATGGCGCCGGCAAACTGCTGCGGCTGCTGCTGCGGCGCAGGCCAGGCCAGGCCCACATCGCCGGCCTGCATGCGCGAGAACAGCCGCATCTGCGACAGGCGCTGCACCACGCTGCCGGCATTGGTGGCGGGGTCGACCACCTTCTCCCACAGCGCGATGAGCTGCTGCAGCTTGTCGCTGCGCACCCAGCTGGCGCTCTGGAAGCTGGTGGTGCGCGAGGGCGTCACCAGGATCAGCACGGCGTCGCGGCGCTGATCGGTGCTGCGCTGGTTGAAGGCCAGGCCCAGCACCGGGGCGTCGCCGAGCAGCGGCGTCGATGAGCTGGTGGTGTTGGACACCGTCTCCGACAGGCCCGACAGCAGCAGCGTCTGCCCGAACTCCACACGCGCCGTGGCCGAGACCGACTGGCGGAAGGTGGAGATCGACTGCTTGAAGGTGCCGGCGCTGGCGTCCTGCAGAAAGGAGCGCTCGGCAGTGATCTGGATCTTGGCGCCCGACTCGTCGATCTCCAGCGGCAGGGCCTTCAGCCGCACGCCCACATCGATGTCCTTCAGCTCGCCCGAATTGATGCCGCTCACTTCCACCGATAAGGAGCGTCCGACAAAAAACTCCGAAGGCTCGTTGAGCAGCGCCGACAGCGTGGGTCGCGCCGCGACCTCGTAGTAGTCGCCCTGGCGATTGAAGAGGTTGAGGTTGTAGCTCAGGTCGGGCAGCGAGATGGCGCGCGTGATGGTGCGCACGAAGTCGCTGCTGCCGCTGTCGCTGCGCGTGCCGTTGCTGGTGCGCGTGGCGCTGTACTGCAGTCGCAGCCCGTCGAGCAGGTTCAGGCCGACGCGGTCGCTGCGCTTGTATTGGGCCAGCAGAATGGCCACGTCCACCGTGACCTGGCGGTTCTCGCCGGCGGAAGATCGCGCGCGGGGCGCGTCTTCGTCGTCCTCCCGGCTGTCGGCGGCCGGTGACTTCGCATCGTCGATGGGGGCCGTGCGCAGCAACTGCCTGGTGCGGCCGCGCACGGCCTCGGCGCCCTTGCTGTCGGCAACGGCCAGGCGTTGCAGCGTGCCTTCGGCTGCTGCCTGCTCGCCCAGTGCGGCATGCGCCAGCGCGCTCACCCGCAGCGCCGTGGCCAGGGTCAGCGCCGCGGGGGGCAGGCTGGCGCCCGGCGTTGCATTCAAGCCCGGTGACGGGGGCGGGCCGGCGCTGTCGGCCGGTGCGTCGCGCACCAGCACTTCGGCCCGCTGGGCGGCCAGCAGTGCCAGGCCCGGGTCGCCCGCGTGGTAGGCCGCCACCGCCAGCGCGGCCAAGGCTTCGGCGCGGTGCGG
Organism: Aquabacterium sp. OR-4; assembly: GCF_025290835.2. Classification (NCBI taxonomy): domain Bacteria; kingdom Pseudomonadati; phylum Pseudomonadota; class Betaproteobacteria; order Burkholderiales; family Sphaerotilaceae; genus Pseudaquabacterium; species Pseudaquabacterium prasiolae. Next base: position 360,480 of record NZ_JAOCQD020000003.1, read on the forward strand.
GTGGTGCAGCACCAGCCTGCCGAAGTGGTTGCTGGCGCCCTGGTAGTCGCCCAGATCAAAGGCGGCGCGGCCGGCCAAGGCACCGGCCCAGAAGTCGTGCGGCGCGGCACGCAACGCCGCCTCGTAGCCCACACGCGCCATGCGCACGCCGTCGGGGCCACCGCCGGCTTCGGCGTGGTAGGCCAGGCCCAGCAGGGTCTGCCGCCTGGGGTCGGTGACGTCTTGCGCGGCGGCGTCGGCAAACACCTCGCGCGCGGCCCTGGCCTCACCCTGGCCGAGCAGTTGTGCGCCGGCCTGCAGGCGCTGCATCAGCGGCGTGCCCGCCGCGGCCTGCGGCGCCAAGGGGCTGGCGGCAGGGTGGATCGATGCGCAGCCGCTGAGGCCGCAGATGGCGGCCAGTGCGACGGCAGACAGGGCAAGGCGTTTCAAGAGCGTTCCTTCAGGCACGAGGCGGTGGCGGGCAGCGCTGGTCATCTGGCCCACCGCGTTGGCCGCAGTGTTGGCCGCCGGGGGGCCGGCTGTCGTGGGGCCTGGGCCCCGGCACGGGCGGCCGAGGCCGGCTGCGCCGGGCGGCGCGCTGGGGCCGCCGCCCCAGTGCCGGCCGCAGCCCGTGCCGCCAAGATCGGGCCTGTGCCGCAAGCCAGGCCGAGCGGGCCATGTGCACGCGCTGGTGCGTGTCGGGGTGAAAGGTTTTGAACCAGCGCAGGCCCGTGGCCGACCAAGCCTCGGACGGCCACGCCTCGGATGGCCGCACCCCGGATGGCCACGCCTTGGCGGCCTTGGCGGCCATGGCGCGCCGGTGGGCGGCGCGCCGGGCCTGGCTTTTTGTCCTTCACCCCACCGGCAGCAGCACCATGTCCCGTGACGACGCGCAGATCGAAACACGCATCCAGGCCCATGCCCTGGGCCGGCTCTCGGCCCAAGACAGCGCCGATCTCGCGGCCCAGGCGCGCGACGACCCGCCGCTGCACGCCGAACTGGCGCTGGCCGAGGCGCTGGTGCGGGCCCGGGCCGACGACCCGGCACGCCAGCAGTCTGTGGCGTTTGGCTGGGCGCGCCTGTCGCGGGCCATTGACGCCGACCGCGCGACGCTGCCGCGCGCCGGGCGCTGGCCCACACCGCTCACGCGCTGGCAGGCCGCGGCGGCGGCGCTGCTGGCCGTGGCGGTGTGGCAGTTCGCGGCCGAGAGGCCGTGGCCGGGCGATGCCGGTTACGGCATGGCCGGCGCGCCCGCGGCGCAGGCCTTTGTCGCGCAGGTGGCCTTCAAGCCCCAGGCCACTGAGCTGCAGAGGCGCGCGGCCCTGCTCGCCGCGGGTGCCCGTGTGGTGGGCGGGCCCAGCGCGCTGGGCCTGTACCGGCTGGCCTTTGCCGATGCCGCTGCGCTGCAGGCCGGTGTGGCGCGGCTGCGTGCCGAAACGGCGGTGGTCGAGAGCATCCAGGCCGACGAGCCGGCCGCCGGCCGCGCCGTGCCGCCCTGATGCGCGGCCGCGTGGCCCCAAATTTGGGGCTACAGCAAAACCCGGCCGAACCGAAGAATGCAGCGAGCGTCAGAGCAGGGCCGCATCGCTGTGCGCACCCCCTGCGCGGACATTCAGCAGCCCTACCGATGCAGGAACCACCACCATGTCCAGGGGGAACGAGGGCGCTGCGCCGTCCCGGCCGCCGCCGCCGCGGCCATGCCACGGGGGCGTCGCCAGGCGGGATCGGCCAGCGTGCCGGTGTGCCATCGCCGGCCCGCGCGTCGCATGAGCAGCCTGACCCAATCCATCCGCTTTGCGCGCAGCCAGGAAGGCGTGCGCCTGGCCTACGCCAGCAGCGGGCACGGACACACCCTGGTCAAGACGGCAACCTGGCTGTCGCACCTGGAGTACGACTGGGAAAGCCCGGTCTGGCGGCACTGGCTCGAGGAGCTGTCGGCGCGCTATCGCCTGCTGCGCTATGACGAGCGCGGCTGCGGCCTGTCGGACTGGAACGTGGCCGACCTCAGCTTCGAGAGCTGGCTGCGCGACTTCGAGTCGCTGGTCGACGCCGCCGGTCTCGAGCGCTTTGCCATCCTCGGCATCTCGCAGGGCGCACCGGTGGCCATTGCCTATGCGGCCCGGCACCCCGAGCGGGTCAGCCACCTGGTGCTGCATGGCGGCTATGCACGCGGCCGCCTGGTGCGCGCCGCCCGGCCCGAGCAGGTGGAAGAGGCCGAGATGATGTGCCGCCTGGCCGAGATCGGCTGGGGCAAGACCGACCCGTCCTTCCGGCAGTTCTTCACCACCCAGTTCATCCCGGGCGGGTCGCCGCAGCAGCACGCCTGGTTCAACGAGCTGGAGCGCATCTCCACCTCGCCAGGCAATGCCGCGCGCTTCATGCAGGCGTTCAACACCATCGATGTCACCGCCCTGCTGCCCCGGGTGCGCTGCCCCACGCTGGTCTTGCACAGCCAGCGCGACGCGCGCGTGCCCTTCGACGAGGGTCGCCTGATTGCCGGTGGCATCCCCAACGCCCAGTTCGTCTCCATCGACAGCGACAACCACCTGCTGCTGGACCACGAGCCGGGCTGGCGGCGGGCGCTGGCGGCCATCCAGGCCTTCCTGCCCGCGGCCAAGGCGTCGGGCACCGATCCCCGCATCGGCGCCCTCACCTCGCGCCTGCTGGGCTTGCTGGACCTGATGGCACAGGGCCGCGACAACGCGCAGATTGCTGCCGTGTTGGGCTTGTCGGAAAAGACGGTGCGCAACCACATCACCCAGCTGTTCGACCGGCTGGAAGTGGACTCACGCGCACGCGCCATCGTGCTGGCGCGCGAGAACGGGCTGGGCCAGGCCGGGCGCTGAGCCTGCAGCACCGGGGCACCGGGGCACTGGGGCACAGGCCCCAGCCATCCGCCCAAGCCGGGCCGGCCGGGGCCGCGACTGGGGCCGCAGACCGCTGCGGCGAAACGGCCCGCGCGACACACTGGCCGCATGCCGTCAGCCACACACCTGCAGTTCTGCCGCTTCGCCACCGCCATCGCTGCCAGCTGGGGCGGTACGCTGCTGCTGTGGCCGGCTGCGAGCACCTGGCTGCCCACCGGCGAGTTGCCGGCGCTGCATGCGCGCTGTGTTGGCGTGCTGCACCTGGCCCTGGCCAGTGGCCTGTGGTCGGCGCTGCGGCTTCTGGACGAGGCCGCCGCGCGCTTGCCGCTGCTGCTGCTCAGCACCTGGGGGGCGGCGGCCGTTGCCGCGGCACTGATGGGCCCGCCAAGCGGCGCCGGCCGGGCCTGGTTGGTCTGCCTGGCGCTGGCCGCTGCCGGCGCGGTCTGGCTGCTGGCCAGCGACGAGGCTGTGCTGGCACCGGCCGAACGCCTGGCCCTGGGCTGGGCCGCCCTGGGCCTGGGCGCGGGCGCGCTGGGTGCCACGCTGCTGCTGCTGCCCGACCTGGCCGCGAGCCAGTGGCCCTGGCGCATGAACCCGACCCAAGCCAGCGCCTACGGGCCGCCGCTGCTGGGCTTTGGCATTGCGGCGTGCGCCGCCGCCCGGGAGCGCCGCCGCTATGCGCGCGCACCCGCCATGCAGGCGTGGCTGGCGCTGAGCGCGGGCTTGCTGCTCGTGTCGCTGCTGCACCTGGAGCTGTTTGCGGCGCAGCGCAGCGCCACGTGGATCTGGTTCGGGCTCCTGGCGGTGATCGCCACCTGGGCGGTGGCGCACCAAGGCGGCCTGCAAAGGCCTTCGCGCGCCGCGGCGGCTGGCCGATCTTGATCGCCTGCGTGCGGCCAGGCAGCGGGACCACGGCCCCGCGACAGCTGGCCACCACGCAGGCACAGTGGCCACAGTGGCCACAGTGGCCACAGTGGCCACGGTGGCCACGGTGGCTGCCTGGCGCGCAAGCGGGGCGTCCACGCGCCAGGCTGAGCCCGGATCGGCCGTGCGCCCAAGCCGCATGCCCATGCCCCGGCAAGCACCCATCAACAAGCACCCATCGACAAGCACCCATCGACAAGCACCCATCGACAAGCACTTTGAACCCGCCGCCGAGCCCGGCCGACCCACTGTGTGCCGCCCGCAGCCAGGCGGCTGCAAAGCGCTGATCACCCCAACGGCGGCCACCGGGCCGCCATTCAACCGGACCTATCCCATGTCGACAACCGAGCGGCGACTGTGGCGCCTGGCCGCCTGGCTGCTGGCCACGCTGACACCGGCCATCGGGCCGGCGCAGCCCTTGCGGCTGCAGCTGCCGCCCGCAGCGCAGATCCAGGCCGACGCCAACGAGGTGGTTGATGCGCGGCAGATCGTGGTGCTGGCCTTGTCGGCCGCCGATGCGGACCGGCTGCTCGCGCAGGCGCTGCCCAGGTCCTACCGGCTGCAACGGCGCGAAACGCTGCAGGCCCTGAGCCTGCACCTGCTGGTGCTGCAGATGCCGCCCGGCATGGGCGGCGCCGCGGCCATCCGCGAGCTGGAGCAGCTGGTGCCCGGCGTCACCGCCGGCGTCAACCATGCGTTCACGCCCGCGCCCATCGCCGTGACGCCCAGGGGCCGCAGCTATGCCAACGCCATGATCGGCTGGCCGGCGCAGGGTTGCCAGGCCGAGCTGGCCGTCGGCGTGATCGACGCCGCCCTGGGCCCGTCGGGCAGCGGGCTGGCGGGGGCCGATCTGGTGGTCAAGGATTTCACCGGCGGCCGCCAGGCGCAGACCGGCCATGCGCGCATGCTGGCGCAGCTCATCGCCGGGCCGGGGCGCCTGGGCGGTGTGCGCATGTTCCATGCCGCGGTGGTGGCCGACCATGCCGACCGGCCGGCCGTGGCCAGTGCCGATGCCATGGTCAGTGCCCTGAACTGGCTGGCGGCATCGGCCGTGCGCCTGGTCAACGTCTCGCTCGCCGGCCCCTACAACAAGCTGCTCGACCAGGCCCTGCAGGGCGCCGTGGCGCAGGGCATGGTCGTGGTCGCATCGGCCGGCAATGACGGGGCCGACAGCCCGCCGCGCTACCCGGCCGCGTTTGCGGGCGTGCTGGCCGTCACCGCGGTGGATGCCGCCGGCCAGGTGTATGCCAACGCCGTGCGCGGCACCCACATCGACTACGCCGCACCCGGCGTGGAGGTGCTGATCGACCAGGGGGCGCGGTCGATCTATGTCTCCGGCACCTCGGTGGCCGCACCGTTCGTCACGGCGCGGCTGGCCGCCGACCCCGGCATTCGCCGCGCCCGAACCGTGGACGACGCCAGGGCCCTGCTGGATCTGTCGGTGCGCGACCTGGGCCTGGCCGGGCCCGACCCGGTGTTTGGCGCCGGCCTGATCCACATGGCCGAACCCTGCCGGCCGGCGCCCCGCCAGCCGGCCACCCCCGCGCCCACCCCCGCGGCCCGCGCGCCGGGCTGACCCCCTGCTCATTTGAAACCGCGACGCCGGGCGCCGCAGCGCAAGCCTGCGCGCGCGCATTCGCTCACTGAAGGCCAGAACCCCATGAACCATCGATCTGCACACCCCACCCCGCCCATCGGCGCCCGACACCGCGGCCGCCGGCCCCGTGGCGCGACCGCCCGGCTGTCGGCTGCCATCGGCCTGCTGCTGTCGGGCATGGGCGCCGCGCAGGCGCAGGACGCCGGGCAGCTGCTGCGGCAAAGCCAGGGCGCCCCGACGCCCGCACTGCCCGAGCGCGCTGATTCGAAGACCGTGGTGCCGGCGCCTGCCGCCCTGGGCCTGCCGGGGGATGCCCGCGTCAGGGTCCAGCGCTTCGAGCTGCGGGGGCAGCAGCTGATCGACGAGGCCACGCTGCAGGCGGTGCTCAACAGCTACCTGGGCCGTGAGCTGCGCTACCAGGATCTGCAGGACGCGATGGCCGCGCTGATGCGCCAGTACCGCGATGCCGGCCGCCTGGCGCGCGCCTACCTGCCCGCGCAGGACGTCACCGCCGGCGTGGTGAAGGTGGTGATCGTCGAGGCACGCTACGGCGGCACGCGGGTCGAGCAGCGTGGCGAGCGCCTGAACGCCGCCCTGCCCCAGGCCATGGTCGAGGCCGGCCAGACCCTTGGCGAGGCGATCGACCTGGTGGCGCTGGACCGCGCGCTGCTGCTGGTGGCCGATCTGCCCGGCGTGCGCGCCAGCGCCAGCCTGACGCCGGGCGATGTGGCCGGCCAGACCCGTGTGGCCCTGCGCCTGCAGGACGCGCCGCGGCTGACCGGCCAGGCCGGCCTGGCCAATGCGGGCAGCCGTGCCACGGGCGAGGCGCAAGCGCAGGCCGCGCTGTCGCTGCCGGGCCTGTTCGGGCGCGGTGATCTGCTCACGGCCCAGTGGAGCCAGAGCCGGGGCAGCAGCATTCTGGGCGCCAGTGCCGGGCTGCCGTTGGGGCCGCATGGCCTGCGCATGGGCGCCCATGTCTCGGCGCTGCGCTACCGGCTGGTGGCCGACGAGTTCCAGGCGCTGCAGGCGCGCGGCAGCTCGTCGGTGCTGGGCGCAGACCTCCACTACCCGCTGCTGCGCAGCCGGGATGCCAACCTGCTGGTCAGCGGCAGTGCCGAGCACAAGCGTTTCGAGAACGAGGCCAACGGCGCCACGGTGTCCGACTACAGCACGCAGACGCTGGCACTCACGCTGGCCGGCAACCGCCACGACGCGCTGGGCGGTGTCAACACCGGGTCGGTCGACCTGGTTGCCGGGCGGCTGAAGCTGGGTGGCTCGCCCCACCGCGAGGCCGATGCGGCAGGCCCCGGCACCGAAGGCCGATTCACGCTGCTGCGCCTGGCGGCGGCGCGCGAGCAAGGCCTGGCGGCGGGCTGGTCGGCACGGGCCGCGCTGCGCGGGCAGTGGTCCAGCCGCAACCTCGACAGCTCGGAAAAGTTCTACCTGGGCGGCATGCAGGGTGTGCGCGCCTATCCCAGTGGCGAGGCCGGGGGCAGCCAGGGCCAGCTGCTGAGCCTGGAGCTGCGCCAGCGCCTGGGCGCCTGGCGCTGGGCCGGCTTTGTGGATTGGGGCCAGGTGCGCATCCACGTCGACAACGGCTTTGCCGGTGCCGCGGCGGTCAACGGCGTCACGCTCAAGGGGCTCGGCCTGTCCCTGGGCTATGCCGCGCCCGCCGGCCTGGATCTGGCCCTGATCTGGGCGCGGCGCATCGGCCACAACCCCCTGGCCGATGCGCAAGGCCGCGACCTCGACGGCTCGCGCCGCGCCAACCGCCTGTGGCTGCAGGCCACGCTGCCGTTCCAGCTCTGAGCGCAGGCCTGACACCCACCACGACCTCATCGGACACCACACCATGCACGACCACGCCAGCATCAACCGATCCTTCCGCCTTGTCTGGAGCGCCGTGCGGCGCTGCTGGGTGGCGGTGCACGAGCGCGCCCGCGGCCACGGCCGCGGCGGCGCGGCACGCCGCCGAAGCGCCAGCGCGAGCCGGCCGCAGCTCTTCGCCATGACGCTGCTCGGGGCGGCCCTGGCGGCGGCCCACGCGGCGCCGCAGCCTGATGCACTGCCCAGCGGCGCCACCCTGGTGGCCGGCCAGGCCAGCTGGCAGCAGCAGGGCAGCACGCTGCAGATCACGCAGGGCAGCGCCCGCGCCGCGATCGACTGGCAGAGCTTCCACATCGGCAGCGGCGCCAGCGTGGTCTTCCGCCAACCCGACGTGCACAGCGTGGCGCTGAACCGCGTGACCGGCGCGCAGCCCAGCCAGATCTTCGGCCAGCTGTCGGCCAACGGCCAGGTGTTCCTGCTCAATCCGGCCGGCGTCTACTTCTCACCCACGGCCAGCGCCAACGTGGGTGCGCTGGTGGCCGGCACCCACGCCATCGCGCTGGACGACTTCATGGCCGGCCGCCTGAACTTCTCGCGCAACGGCAGCACCGCCAGCGTGGTCAACGAGGGCCGGCTGACGGCGGCCGACGGCGGCTACATCGCGCTGCTGGCGCCCGAGGTGCGCAATGCCGGCGTCATCACCGCGCGGGCCGGCACGGTGGCCCTGGCCGCCGGCGAGGTGATCGAGCTGCAGTTCACCAACGGCACGCTGGCCGCGCTGCGCGTGAGCCCCTCCGAGCTGGCGGCGCTGGTCGAGAACCGCCAGGCCGTGCTGGCCCCGGACGGGCAGATCCTGATGTCGGCACGCGCCGCCGAGGCCCTGGCGGGCGGCGTCATCCGCCAGGACGGCCAGGCCGCGGCCAGCAGCCTGACGGCCCGCGGCGGCCGCATCGTGCTCGAGGCCGACCAGGTGCAGCTGGGCGCCGGCTCGCGCACCGAGGCCACCGGGGCCACCGGCGGCGGCGAGATCCACATCGGCGGCAACGCCCAGGGGCAGGGCCCGCTGCACAACGCCAGGCGCACCACGGTGGCCGAGGGCGCCACGCTGGACGCCAGCGCCACCGTGCAGGGCGATGGCGGCAAGGTCATCGTCTGGGCCGATGAGCGCACGGTCTTTGACGGGCACATCGCCGCACGCGGCGGCGCGCTGGGCGGCAAGGGCGGCTTTGTCGAGACCTCGGGCAAGCGGCTGCTGCAGGTCAACACCGGCCGCGTGGATGCGGGCGCGGCGGCTGGCCAGGGCGGCACCTGGCTGCTCGATCCGAACGACCTGCTCATCTCCAACGGCGCCAGCACGCAGGTTTCTGAACTGGACGGCAGCTTCAACGCCATCGGCACCGGCTCGGTGCTCAATGCGGCGGCGCTGGCCGCCGCGCTGACCGATGGCAGCCATGTCGAGGTGCTCACCACCACGGCAGGCGCCAACGCCGGCACCGGCAGCATCACGATTGCCAGCGACATCATCGCCCCGCTGCAGGCCGGGCAGACGGCCACGCTGACGCTGCAGGCGCACGGCGACATCGTGTTGGCCCACAACGCCACCATCGCCGCAGCGAGCAGCGGCGCCGCGCTCTCGAACCGCGGCCTGAACCTGAACCTGTTCGCGGGCAAGACCAGCGACGTCAGCGGCACGGGCAACCTGCGCTCGCAAGACGGCAGCTTGATCAACACCGGCACCGGCCACCTGAACATCGTGGCCGCCGATGTGAACCTGAATGCGCTGGACGTGGGCGGCTCGCTCAACGTGAATGCCAACGCCTTTGTCGTCAACTCGATCGCCCGGGTGCTGGGCAGCAGCACGCTGAACATGCATGGCGGGCAGGTCAGCACGCCAGACAACAGCGAGAGCAGCCTGGAAGGGCCGATCCGCATCAGCGGCGCCGGCGCGGTGGATCTGAATCTGCACCAGGACGCCGTGAACATCAGCTTGACCGACATCGGCGACCTGCGCTTGAACGCGCCGTTCTCGCCCACGAACGCCACGCTGTCCAACACCGGCTCGGCCTTGTTGATCGTCAGCGCTCCGCATCTGCAGGGCAGCAACACGGGCAACCTGAGCCTCTTGGCCCAGGGCCAGGTGCAGCTGCACGGGCTGCAGGTTGGCGGCGACTTGACGGTGGCTGCGCAGGCCGTCTCGGCCGGCCTGGACGTGACGCAAACCGGCGCGCTTCTGGTGGGCGGCAACAGCGCGTTCAACCTGAAGAACGGCTCGCTGACCCTGCTGGACGCCGGCAACCGCCTGAGCGGCGCGATCAGCGCCACCGGCACCGGCGCCGGCAGCGTCCAGCTGCACAACACGGTCGATACCGTGCTGGGCGGCATGGCGCTGGGTGGCGACCTGAGCCTGACGACGGACAACAAGCCGGTCCGGCAGACGCAAGCGATCGTTGCGCAGGATGTCACCATCGACGCCGGCAGTGCCGAGGTGACGCTCGACCATGGCGACAACCGCATCCAGGGCCACTTCGGCTCGCTGGGCAGCGGCGCCGTGTTCGTGCGCAACAGCACCGACCTCCGCTTGCAAAACATCGGCAGCGCGGCCGCGCCTGCAGCCAGTCTGCTGTTGCAGGTGAGCGACTCCGCCAGCGTGTTCCAGGCCAGCGACAGTGCCTTGTCCGTGAGCGGCAGCACCGTGATCATCGGCACCGACGCCGGCGCCGCCCGCATCGACATCGGCCGCAACGAGAACCGCTTCGATGGCCCGGTGCGCCTGCAAAGCGGCGGCCAGATCATCGTCCGGGCCACCGGCAATCTGGACCTGCACATGAGCGGTGGCGCCGACAACGCCCTGGCACAAAGCGACGGCACGCTCACCGCCACGCTCGACGGTATGGGCACCACCGTGCTCGAGGCACCTGCGGTTCTGGCCTCGGGACGCGCGAGCTTCCTGTCGATCACGGCCGGCACCGTGGAACTGGGCCGCGTCGAATTGACCAACGACCTGGCCCTCCATGCCAGCACCGCCGCCACGCAGATCGGCCCGCTGACCGTGGAGCGACTCACCCTCTCCGGCAACGGCGACTTCACGCTGACGCATGAACAGAACAGCGCGGACAGACTGTCCATCGCCGGTGGCGAAGGGGCCATTCGCTACGTCAATGCCGGAGAGCTGACGCTGCAAAGCACCGGCGAACGCGGCGGCGTCATCAGCGTGGCGGCGATGGACGGCGACCTGCTGCTGGCGAACACCCTGAGCACCCGCAGCAGCGCGGCCGACGCCATCACGCTGAATGCGGGTCAGGTCAGCGAGGCCGGTGACGGCGGCGGCGGCAACATCCAGATCCTCAACGGCAGCCGCCTGCTCACCGGAACCGGCGGCCGCGCCACGCTCTACACCGGTTCGGTGGCCAACAGCAGCGGGCTGACGGCTCTTGTGGGCAGCGGCAGCGGCCGCTTCCGCTACGGCAGCGACGAAAGCAGCACGGCCTTCACGGCGGCGCTGGGCGAGGGCCTGTTCGCGGTGTACCGCGAATCGCCCACGCTGACCGGTTTCATCCCCGACCGAACCCAGACCTATGGCGACAACAGCGTCAACAGCGTCGACGTGGTCTCGCTGACCGGCGCGACGAACGGCGACCTGCTGGCGCAGATCTATCCGAACGGCCTGAGCGTGGCGGTGGGCGGCGCGCTGTCGAACGCGGGCCACCCGGTGGTGGGCACGCACACGCAGTCCGTTGGCAGCGCCGGCGAGGCGCTGGGCTACACCATCGACGCCAGCCGCAGCACCACGCTGACGGTCACGCCGGCCACCATCGCGTCGATTGGTGGCCTGAGCGCCGACAAGGTCTACGACGGCAGCACCATCGCCACGCTGGGCACGGCAGACGCCGTGTTCAGCGGCCTCGTGGCCGGCGACGTGCTCAGCGTCACCGGCGGCAGCGCCCGCTTTGCCGACAAGAACGCGGGCACAGGCAAGGCCGTGGCGGTCAGCGGGCTCGGCCTGGGCGGCGCCGATGCCGGCAACTATGTGCTGGCCGACAGCAGCGCCAACTTCGGCGCCACCATCACGCCGCGCACGCTGGCCGCGATCACCGGCCTGGCGGTGGCCGACAAGGTGTATGACGCAACGACCGCGGCCACGCTGAACACCAGCGGCGCGGTGCTTGAAGGCGTTGTCGCCGGTGACGCCGTCGGCGTGGCCAGCGCCAGCGCCAGCTTTGCCGACAAGAACGTCGGCAGCGGCAAGGCCGTCAGCGTGCTGCTGAGCCTGGGCGGCGCTGATGCCGGCAACTATGTGCTGGCCGACAGCAGCGCCAGCCTTACCGCCAGCATCACGCCGCGCGCGCTGGGCACCGTGTCGGGCATCGCCGCGGCAGGCAAGGTCTATGACGCCACCACGGCGGTCACGCTGAACACCAGCGCTGCGGCCTTCAGCGGCGTTCTGGCCGGCGACGTGGTCAACGTGAGCACGGCCAGCGGCAGCTTTGCCGACAAGAACGTGGGCACCGACAAGACGGTCAACGTGGCGCTCAGTGTGGGCGGCGCAGACGCCGGCAACTACCTGCTGCCTTCAGGCCTGGCCGTCACCGCCAGCATCACACCGGCCAGCATCAGCATCGGGGGCCTCAGCGCCCAGACCAAGGTGTATGACGCCACAACCGCGGCCACGCTCGACCTCTCGCAGGCGGTGCTGCGCGGCGCTGTTGCCGGCGACGTGCTGGCCCTGGCAGGCGGCAGCGGCGTGTTCGCGGACAAGAACGTCGGCACCGGCAAGGCCGTGCGGGTCAGCGGCCTGCGCCTGGGCGGCGCCGATGCCGGCAACTACCTGCTGGCCACCACCACCGGTCAGGCTGCAGCCGACATCACGCCCGCCACGCTGAGCCGGGTGACCGGCATCGTGGCCGCCGACAAGCTTGAAGACGGCACGGCGACCGCGGTGCTGCGCACCGGCCAGGCAGCGTTCATCGGCATCCTGTCCGGTGACGACTTGCGGGTGGCCGAGGCACAAGGCCGCTTCGACGATGCCCGGCCGGGTGCAGCCAAGCGGGTGCAGATCTCCGGCATCCGCCTGGGCGGCGCCGACGCCGGCAACTACCAGCTGGCCGACGACAGCGCCCTCGCCCAGGCCACCATCGCCGCGGCCCAGGCCGACATCGCCGCGCTGCCGGTCACGCTGAGCAGCCTGTTGCGGCCGCGGTCGCCGTTCAGCACGGGGCCGGCGCCACTGGGCGGTGGCGAGGCCTTGCAAGTGCCGGCTGACGCGGAGGGATTGATCGCCGGCGCGCCACAGGTCCTCGAGGCCGACCGCATCGCGATGGCGCGCGCGCCCGGCAGCGTGCCGGTGGCGCAGCGTTTGACGCGCTTGCTGACGGCCGACGAACAGCGCCTGGGCCTGCGCCTGCAACTGCCGGCCAGCCTGCGCGAGGCCATCCTCGGCAGCGGCCAGGCGGCCCGCCTGCGGGTGCCGCAGGGCAGCGACTGCTGCACGGTCGACGCGCAGACCGCCGAGCTGGTCGTTGAGCCCGGCCTGCACCTGGACACGGGCGGCATCACGCTGGAGATCCGGGTGGGCGGCCAGCTGGCCCTCATCACGCTGCTGCGCGGCTGAGCGGCTGAGCGGCCCCGGGCGCCCTGCCGGCCGGGCGGGGCGCCCTCTACCCTCTACTCTCTACGCAGGGCGCTGGCTGTCGGCGTGCAGCCGCCGGGTGAGGCACTGCGCCAGGATCTTCTTGGCGTGGAAGATGCGGGTCTTCACCGTGCCTTCGGGGATGTCTTCGACCGCGGCGATCTCGCCGTAACTCAGCTCGTCGTAGAAGGCCAGGCGCACGGCCCGCGCCTGTGCACGCGGCAGCTTGTCGATGCACACGCGCACCTGGTGGGCATCGCTGGCGGCCTCGGCCAGGGCCTGTGGCTGTGGCGCGATGTCGGGGGCCTCGAAGTCTTCGTCCAGCGGCTCCTCGCGGCCGCGTTTGCGCAGGCGGTCGATGTGGTTGAAGCGTGCGATGGCGAAGATCCAGGTCTTCACCGACGAGCGCCCTTCGTAGCGGTCTGCCGTGCGCCAGACCGCCATGAAGGCGTCCTGCACCACGTCGGCGGCTTCCGCGGCGTCGTCGGTGCGGGCGCGGATGAACTGCAGCAGGCCGGGCGCGACCTGTTCGTACAACTGCTTCATCGCCTGCTTGTCGCCGCCGCGGATGCGGGCCAGCAGGTCACGCAGATGCTGCTCATGCGGCGGCACCACGGCGCCGACGCTGTTCATGGTGGGCACCGCGGCCGGGCCGGGCAGCGTGTGCAGACGGGGCAGCCGTGTGTCATCGGTGGGTCTCGGCGTTCATGGGTGCCATGCAGGTGGGCAGGCCCGCACTGTGCTGCGGCCACCGGTCGGCTGTCATGGGGCCAGGGCCCCAAGGACAGCGGGATGGCTCATCCCATTCGTCCGGGCCCATGCCGATAGCCCCAGATTTGGGGCCAAGCCGGCGCCCGCGCCCGCTTGTCAAGCGTGGCCACCCCCCTTACCCTCGTTGGCATGGTTTCTTCGAGCTCCGTTCCTCCCGCCGCCAGCCCGGTCGGCACAAGCCGGCCCATCGCCGTGGCGGTGGTGGAGGACGAAACCCATGTGCGCCAGATGTTCGAGGTGGCCATCGCCGCCGATCCGGGCTTGCAGCTGGCCTTCAGCGCGCAGTCGGTGGCGCAGGCCAAGGCCTTGGCGCAAACCCACGCGGCGCAGGTCTACCTGGTGGACCTGGGGCTGCCCGATGCCGACGGGCGCGAGTTCATCCGCTGGGTGTCCGATCACCAGCCCGGCGCAGCGGTGATGGTGGTCACGGTCTTTGGCGACGATGAGCACATCGTCAGCAGCATTGCCGCGGGGGCGGTGGGCTACCTGCTGAAAGACGCCCCCGCCGATGAGATCACCCAGCACATCGCCGAGCTTGTGGGCGGCGGCTCGCCGATCAGCCCCAGCGTTGCCCGCCGCATGCTGCGGCACTTCAAGGCGCAGCACCCGGCGCTGGCAGGCCTTGGCGGGCCGCCCGCCGCGGCGCAGGTGCCGGCGGGGCAGGCGCTGAGCCCGCGCGAGCACGAGGTGCTGTGCCTCATCGAGAAGGGCCTGACCTACGAGGAGATCGCGCAGGCGCTGGGCATCACCTGGCACACCGTGACCGGCTACCTGCGCCGGGTGTACCGCAAGCTCGAAGTGAACTCGCGTGGCGAGGCCGTGTTCGAGGCGCGGCAGCGCGGCATGCTGTGACCGCGGTTTGAGCGTGCGCCGCTTTGCAGCCCATGGCCGCCTGCTGCTGGTTATGGGCCTGGTGCTGCTGGTGCTGGCGGCCGTGCGCCTGGTCGAGTTTCGGCCGCTGGATGGCGATGAGACGGGGCTGATCGCGATCGAGTCCGCATGGGTCTTCGACGCCAGCCAGCCGGAGCAGGCGTCGCGGCTGTCGCTGCCGGTGCGCAGCCTGCGGGCCCGACGCGACCTGGTGCAACTGCGGGCCGTGTCCGAGTTTGAACTGGCCGCGCCGCCGCCAGACGTGCCCTGGATGCTGTATGTCGAGGATCTGCACGACGGCGGGCGCCTCAAGGTCAACGGCAGCGTGGTGGCCGACCTGCCGGTGACCGATGCCCGCACCACGGTGCGGCAGTTGCACCCGTCGCGATTCAGCCTGCCGCCCGGGCTGCTGCGTGCCGGCACCAACGTCATCGAGCGCGAGTGGGCCATTCACGAGAACATGCTGCTGATGCCGCGCATGGTGGTGGGCGAGGCGGCCAGCGTGAACCGGGTCTACGCGCCGCGCGACATCGCCTACCGGGTCTTGCCCGCGATCAGCCTGGTGGTTTCTGCGGTGCTGGCGCTGATCATGTTCAGCATCTACCTGGGCAACCGCGAACTCAGCGCCTACCTGTGGGTGGCGCTGAGTGGTGCCGGCTTTTGCGTGGTGGACCTGATCTTCTTCGTCAATGCCATCCCCGCGGGCCTGTTTGCCTACTGGCGCCTGGCGCTGTTTGTCGCCGGCTGTGCCCTGACCCTGGGCAGCTACTACTTTCTGCTCGAGGTCAGCGGCGTCGACGCGCCGCGTTACCGGTACTGGACCGTGCGCCTGTCGGTGCTGTTGTGCGCGGCCTACCTGATCTACCACCTGTGGACGGGCAACACCTTCGAGCCGGTGTTCTCGCGGGCGATCCTGCTGCTGTCGGCCTGCTTCGCGCCGTTGCCGCTGGTGGCGCTGGTGCGCCGGCTGATGCAGCAGTTCCAGTGGCGCACGGCCGTGCTGCTGCTGGTGGTGTTGACCGGCATCTGGGTCAATCTGATGGACTTGTCGGCCATCAACTCCAGCCGCAGTGCGGCGCAGAGCGGCTACCTGCTCCAGCTCTTTGCGCTGGTGTGGTTCTCGTCGATTGCCGCGTTCCTGATCGCCGATCACTCACGCTCGCTGGCGGCCCAGCGCGCGCAGTCGGCCACCATGGCGCGCGAACTGGCGGCGCAGAAGGCCGAGTTGTCGCGGCTGCACGCGCTCGAGCGGGCCGCCCGCGAAGCCGAGGCGGCCGCACTGGAGCGCAGCCGCATCATGCAGGACATGCACGACGGCCTGGGCTCGCAGCTGGTGAGCTCGCTGGTGATGGCCCGGTCCGGAGCGCTGAGCAGCCAGCAGACCTACGAACTGCTGCGCAGCTGCATCGACGATCTGCGGCTGGCCATCGACTCGTCGCATGGCAGCGACGACTCGCTGCTGCTGGCCCTGGGCAACCTGCGCTTTCGCATGCAGCCGCGCCTGAAGGCGGCGGGCATCGCCCTGCAATGGGAAACCCAGGCCCTGGGCGATGCCCTGCCGCTGCGCGCCCAGCACCAGCTGCCGGTGCTGCGCATCGTGCAGGAGTGCCTGACCAATGCGCTCAAGCACGCCGGCGCCAAGACCATCACCCTGACCGCCAGCCAGACCGACACCGCACTGAGCATCCGCATCGAAGACGACGGCCAGGGCTACGACGTGGAGGCCGCACGCGCCAGGGCCACCGGCAAGGGGCTCAACAGCATGAGCAAGCGGGCACGCATGCTGGGCGGGCAGCTGCAGATCGGCAGCTCCGGGCAGGGCACTGCGGTGCGGCTGCTGGTGCCGTTTGACGCGCCACTGGACTAGCTTCCGGACGATGTGCTTCGCGCTGGAGGCTGCCAGGCCGCCGCTCAGGTCACCGGCGCGGGGTTGAACAGCACCAGCGCGTTGTGCAGCTGGTGCTGCTCGGCCCAGGTCTTGCGGCCGCTGGCCACGTCGAGCAGGGTCTGGAACATCTGCCGGCCCAGCGATTCGACCGTGGCCTCGCCGTCGGCAATGGTGCCGGCGTTCACGTCCATCAGGTCGTGCCAGCGGCGGGCCAGATCGCTGCGCGTGGCCACCTTGACCACCGGGCACTCGGCCAGGCCGTAGGGCGTGCCGCGGCCGGTGGTGAAGATGTGCAGGTTCATGCCCGCGGCCAGCTGCAGCGTGCCGCAAATGAAATCACTGGCCGGCGTGGCGGCGTAGACCAGGCCGCGCTGATCGGGCTTCAACTTCTCGCCCGGCGCCAGCACGTGCGAGATCGGCATAGAGCCGCTCTTGATGATCGAGCCCATCGCCTTCTCGACGATGTTGCTCAGGCCGCCGGCCTTGTTGCCCGGCGTGGTGTTGGCGCTGCGGTCGACGCGGCCGCGCTCCAGGTACTGGTCGTACCAGCCCAGCTCGCGCACGATGTCCTGCGCCACCTCGGGCGTGGCGGCGCGGGCGGTGAGCTGCTCGACCGCGTCGCGCACCTCGGTGTTCTCGCTGAACATCACGGTGGCACCGGCGCGCACCAGCAGGTCGGCGCAGTAGCCCACGGCCGGGTTGGCGGTGACGCCCGAGAAGGCGTCCGAGCCGCCGCACTGCACGCCCACCACCAGCTCGCTGGCCGGAATGGCTTGGCGCTGGCGGCGGTTCAGACGCTCGAGGTGCACCTGGGCGCGCGCCAGGATGTGGTCGAGCATGGCCTGGTAGCCGATGTGCGCCTCGTCCTGCAGGCACACGGTGTCGGGGCCGTCCTGCGGCGAGCGCTCATCGCTGATCGGAAAGCTGCCCGGCGGCAGCAGGCGCTGCGGCGGCAGCTTCTCGCAGCCCAGGCTCACCACCAGCACTTCGCCGCCGAAGTTCGGGTTCAGGCTGATGTGGCGCAGCGTGCGGATGGGGATCACCGCATCGGGCGCGTCGATGGCCACGCCGCAGCCGTAAGCGTGCTCCAGCGCCACCACGCCGTCCACGTTGGGGTAGTGCGGCAGCAGCTCGGCGCGGATGCGCTGGGCGGCCTGCGCCACCACGCCGGCCACGCACTGCACCGTGGTGGTGATGGCCAGCAGGTTGCGCGTGCCCACCGAGCCATCGGCATTGCGGTAGCCCTGGAAGCTGTGGCCGGCCAGCGGCTCGGCGGGTGCGGGCTTCACCGTGGCCATCGGCAGGCCTTGCAGCGCGCGGGCGCCGGGCATCTGCAGGCGCTTTTCGTGCACCCAGCTGCCCTGCGCGATGTCGTGCAGCGCATAGCCGATGGCCACGCCGTAGCGCAGCACCGCGTCACCGGCCTTCAGGTCCACCAGGGCCAGCTTGTGGCCCTGCGGCACCTGCTCGCACAGCGTGAGGCCGTCGTCGAACCGGGTGCCGGCCGGCAGGCCGCCATCGTTGGCGACGATGGCCACGTTGTCGCGCGCATCCATCACGATGCGCAGCGGGGCCTTCCTGGGTGCTCCAGTCATGATGCGGGATCAGTCTGCGGTGATCTTGCCGGTCTCGATCACCTTCTTCCAGCGCGCAAACTCGGCGGCCTGGAAGGCGGTGAACTGCTCGGGCGTGTTGCCCACGATCTCGAAACCCAGCTCCAGCAGCTTGGGCTTGACCGTGGCGTCGTTCAAGGCGGCCACGATGCCCTCGCGCAGCCGGGCCCTGGTGTCGGCGGCCAGGCCCTTGGGCGCGGCAAAGGCCTGCCACGAGTACACGGTGACATCCTTCAGGCCCAGCTCGTCCATCGTGGGCACCTCGGGCAGCAGCGGCGAGCGGGTGGCGCTGGTGACGGCCAGCGCGCGCAGCTTGCCGCCCTTGATGTTGGGCAGGCCGGTGTTGATGTTCATGAACGAGGCATCGACCACGGCGCCGATCAGGTCGCTCATGGCCGGCGCGCCGCCCTTGTAGGGCACATGCACGGCGCGGGTGCCGGTGGCCTGCCAGAACAGCTCGGCCGTCAGGTGGTCGGACGTGCCGTTGCCGGCCGAGGCGAAGCTCATCTTGTCGGGGTTGGCCTTGATGTGCTTGAGCAGGTCGGCAAAGCTCTTGTGCGGCGAGTTGGCCGGCACGGCCAGCACATTGGGCGCCTGCACGGCCACGGTGATGTAGTCAAAGTCCTTCAGCGGGTCGTAGGCCACGCCCTTGATCAGGTGCGGGCCGATCACGAACGGGCCCAGCGACGAGACGAAGATGGTGGCGCCATCGGGCGCCGCGCGCTTGGCCAGGCCGGCGCCCAGCGTGCCGCCGGCACCGGCCTTGTTGTCGACGATGAAGCTGGCGCCAAAGCGCTCCTGCAGCTTGGCGCCCACGGTGCGGGCAATCATGTCGGTGGAGCCGCCGGGCGGAAACGGCACCAGCAGCGTCACCGGCTTGCCGGCCGGCCAGGCCTGGGCGGCCGCCGGCAGCGCGGCGGTGATGGCCAGCAGCGCCGCGCTGGCGCCGATCAGGGCGCCGCGCAAGGTCTTGGTCTTGAACATGTCTGTCTCCGTTGGGTCTGGGTGTGGTGATGGGCAGGGAAACAAGCTGGGCAGGAATGCCCCTCAGGCGCGCTGGCCGAACTCGGCGCGCTCGCGCGTCCAGGCGCGGGCCTGTTCGCTCAGGCTCACGCCCAGGCCGGGGCGGGTGGGCACCCGCATGCGGCCGTTGCTGATGTCGAGCCGCTCGTTGAACAGCGGCTCCAGCCAGTCGAAGTGCTCGACCCAGGTCTCGGTGGGATAGGCCGCGCCCAGGTGCACATGCAGCTCCATCGCGAAGTGCGGCGCCAGCATCAGGCCCGCGGCCTCGGCTTGCGCGGCGATCTTCAGAAAGGGCGTGATGCCGCCCACGCGCGGCGCGTCGGGCATCAGGACGTCGGCCGCGCGGTGGCGGATCAGGTCGCCGTGCTCCATCGCGCTGGTCAGCATCTCGCCGGTGGCGATGGGGGTGTCGAAGGCCTGGGCCAGCGCGGCATGGCCTTCGTGGTCGTAGGCGTCCAGCGGCTCCTCGATCCACACCAGGTTGAAGTCTTCGAAGCGGCGGCACATGCGCTGCGCGGTGGGCCGGTCCCACTGCTGGTTGGCGTCCACCATCAGCGCCACGCCCTCGCCCAGATGGCGGCGCACGGCCGAGACGCGCTCGATGTCTTTTGCGCGGTCGGGCTGGCCCACCTTGAGCTTGATGCCGCCAATGCCGCGCGCAACCGACTTCTCGGCGTTGACCAGCAACTGCTCGAGCGGCGTGTGCAGAAAGCCGCCCGAGGTGTTGTAGCAGGCCACCGAATCGCGGTGCGCGCCCAGCAGCTTGGCCAGCGACAGGCCGGCGCGCCGGGCCTTGAGGTCGTACAGCGCCACATCGAAGGCACCGATGGCCTGGGCCGACAGGCCGCTGCGGCCCACCGAGGCGCCGGCCCAGCACAGCTTGGTCCACAGCCGGGCGATGTCGTTGGCGTCTTCGCCGATCAGTGCCGGGGCCACCTCGCGGGCATGGGCAAACTGCCCCGGCCCGCCGGCACGCTTGCTGTAGGTGAAGCCCAGGCCGCGGTGGCCGCCGGCGGTCTCGATCTCGGCGAACAGCATCGCGATCTCGGTCATCGGCTTTTGCCGGCCGGTGAGCACCTTGGCGTCGCTGATCGGGTTGGCCAGCGGCAGGTAGCACGACGACAGCGCGATGTGGGCAATGCGGTCGTCGACAGCCGGCGTGCCGGCGGCGGGGGCGGAACTCATGGGCAATCCTGTGGCAACGGGGCAGGCGCAGGGCCGTGCAGGCTGACAGCGCACGGTAGCGCTACCAGATCGGCGCGAATGGTAGCGCTACCTGTTTGCCTTGAGAAGGTCAGACAACCTGGGAATTACCCGTAGCCTTGGCGCGCGACCCGCGCCGCGTGCCGGCTCAGCTGCTGTGGCGTTCGATCAGCCGGAAGCCGATGTCGACCACGCGCTCGGCCACCGCCCGGCCCTCGGCCCGCTCGATCAGAAAGCGGGCCGCCTGCACGCCGATGCCGGCGCCGTTGACGCTGACCGAGCTGATCGCCGGTGCCGCCTGGGCCGCCATCTCGAGGTCGCCAAAGCCCACCACGGCCAGATCGTCCGGCACGGCGAGGCCCTGCATGCGGGCCTCGGTGAGCAGGCCCAGGGCCAGCAGGTCGGAGCTGCAGAACACCGCATCCACCGGCGGGCCGGCCATCCGGCCCCGCCCGCGGCGGGTGGCCGGCAGCGTGGTGGGCGCGTCGTGTTCAGCCATCAGCGCCGTCAGCGCGCCGCGCCCGGCCTGCAGCGTGGTGGGCGCCTTCACCACCACCGCGCGCACCGGCGGCAGGCCCAGGGCCTCGGCCGCCCGCGCAAAGGCCTGCGCACGCTGGGTGGCGCGTGGGTCGTCGCCCGACAAGGTGGCCAGGCGCCGCCGGCCGCGGCCGTGCAGGTAGCGCGCCACCGCCTCGCCCACCGCCTGGTGCGAGAAGCCCACCAGCATGTCCAGCGGCGTGGGCGTGAGATCCCAGGTCTCGACCACCGGAATGCCCGAGGCCAGCAGCCGCCGCCGGCTGGCATCGGAGTGCAGGATGCCGGTGAGCACGATGCCATCGGGCCGGCGGCCGATGATGGCCTCGAGCAGCGCATCCTCGCGCCGGCCCTCGTAGCCGGCCTGGCCCACCATCAGCTGGTAGCCGGCGGCGTCCAGCGTCTCGGTGAGGGCCTGGATGGTGTCGAGAAACACCGGCCCCGACACCGTGGGCACCACCAGCGCCACCAGCCGGCTGCGCGTGGAGGCCAGACCGCCGGCCAGGCGGTTGGGCACATAACCCGTGCGCGCCACGGCCTCGCTGACCTTCCTGAGCACCTCGGCCGACACCTGGGCGGGCGTGTTGAGCGCGCGCGAGGCGGTGATGGGCGCCACGCCGGCCAGGCGCGCCACGTCGTGCAGCGTGACCGCGCCGCTGCTGCGGCGCGATCGCTTGGCGGGGGGCGCGGCGTCGCTCATGCCCCGCATTCTAGGTTTGGCAGCGCTACCAGCCGCCGCTTGCCGCCGGTCTCAGCCGCTCAGCCGCCGGCCCACACGTCCAGCAGGTAGCGCTGCCCGCGCTGCAGGCCGGCCAGCCAGTCATCGGGCGCGCCGTGCTGGCGCGCCATGGCCTGCAGCGCGGCGCGCACCGCGGGCTCCATCTGCGCGCCGTCGCCGCACACATACACGCGGGCATCGGCGTGCTGCAGCAGGGCCCACACGGCCTGCGCCTGCCGGGCCAGCAGGTGCTGCACGTACACCGGCTCGGGGCCCAGGCGCGAGTGGGCGTACAGCACCTGCAGCACGCCGAGATCGGCCCAGGCCTGCAGTTCGTCGGCATACAGCGCATCCACCTGCGGCTGCCGGCAGCCGAACAGCAGCAGCGCCGGCCCCAGCCGCGCGCCGGCGGCCTGCAGCGCCGCGCGCTGCTGCGCAAAGCCGCGAAACGGCGCGATGCCGCTGCCGGCGGCCACCATCAGCAGTGGCACGGCGGGGTCGTCGGGCAGCGTGAAGCCTGGCGCACCACGCTGCAGCCTGCCCCACCACCGCTCACCCGGCTGGGCCTGCTGCAACTGGCCCGAGCACACGCCGCGGTGGCGCTGGGCCGGATCGTGACGCGACGGCGCATCCACCACCGACACGGTGAGCGCCACGCGCTGCGCATCGACCACCGGCGACGAGGCCACCGAGTACAGCCGCGGCGCCAAAGCCGGCCACAGCGGCAGCAGCGCGGCCAGCGGTGCCTCGCAGGCCGGCCAGCGCTCGAGCAGCTGCAGCAGGCTGGGGCGTGGTGCGTCGGGCGCGGCCTGCCAGGCGGCGGCCAGCGCGGCCATCTGCGCACCGGTGTGCGGGCAGCGGGTGTGGGCGGCCAGCAGCTGCAGCTGGCGGCGCGTGGCCGGCGCCTGCAGCTCCAGCGCCTCGGCCAGCAGCTGGTGCAGCGGCAGGGCCTGGCCGGCAGCGGCGCCCTGATCGGCATAGGGCAAGTGCGGCCACCGCCGCGCGCCGGGCGCCGGTGGAGCCAGCTGCAGCCGCGCATCGCCATCCAGGCCCAGGCGCTGCAGCACGCGCTGCACCAGCGCATCGGGGTTGCGCGGCATCAGCGCCAGGTGGTCGCCCACCTGCCAGGGCGCTGCGGCGCCGGGCGGCAGCGCAAACTCGATGTGGCGGGTGCTGCGCGCCGGGGGCTGGCCCTGTGCGCCGGGCTGCTGCAGCTCGCGGTTGACATGCAGGGTGAGCGGCAGCGCGCCGGGCAGGCGGCTGGCGGCCGGCGCGGCAGCCGCCGGCAGCCAGTGCAGCACCAGTGGATCGGGCAGCGGCGCGGTGGTGTGATCGGCGCCGGGCGCTGCGCCGGACCCCTCGCCGGACGCCTCGCCGGACACCCCACCGCCACAGGCCGCCGCCACGGCCGGCCACAGCGCGGCGGCCCATGCCTGGAAGTCGGCCTCCAGATCTTCGCGCGCATCGCCCTCGCCGCGCGGCAGCAGGCGCTGTGCACCGCGGGCTGCCAGGGCCTCGTCGATCTGGCGCGGCACGGCCTGGTAGGTACTGGACCAGTCGCGGTTGCCGCAGCCGAACACGGCGTAGCGCAGGCCGGTCAGCGCATCGGCCGCGGCCGGCCGGGCCAGCGCGGCGCAGAAGGCGCGGGCGTTGTCGGGCGGCGTGCCGTTGTACGAGGCGCTCACCAGCAGCAACAGGCCGCCCTGGGCCAGCGTGCCGGGCAACGCGCTGGCGTGGGTGTCCAGCGGCGCCACCGTCACCGCCAGGCCACGCGCGCGGCCGGCATCGGCCAGCTGACCGGCGATGTCTTCGGCCGTGCCGCCGTTGGAGCCGTGCAGCACCAGCAGCGCCGTGCCCGCCGGGGCCACCGGGGCCACCGGGTGCACAGGCGCATGGGGTGCGACCGATGTCGCCCCGGCCGCCGCGGCGCCGGCGCCCATGGCACCGCCCGGCCCCAGCGCATCGGCGCGCACCACCGGCGCCACCACCGGCTGCACCGCCCGCCGCGCCCGCACGCGGATGCGCAGGCCCTCGGGCTTGATGGTCAAGGCCTCGCGGATGCGCAGCTGGTAGTGGCCCGGGTCGATCAGTTCGAAGCGCTGCAGGATCAGGCCCAGCACCAGCGTGGCCTCCTGCATCGCAAACTGGCGGCCGATGCAGGCCCGCTGGCCGTTGCCAAAGGGCTTCCAGGCATGGGCCGGGCGCGCGGCCTCGGCGGCGCGGGTGAAGCGGCCGGGGTCGAAGGCCTCTGGATCGGGGCCCCACACCGCGCGGTCGCGGTGCAGCGCCAGCGTGTTCAGGATCACCAGGCTGCGGCGCGGCACCGGGTAGGCCATGGCGCCGCCAATGGTGGTGTCGGCCCGCGCCTGCAGGCCGATGCCCGGCGCCGGCGGGTACAGGCGCAGCGTCTCCTTGAGCACCTGCTGCACATAGGGCAGCTGGTTGACCTGGGCGTGGTCGGGCCACGCGGCGGTGTCGGTGCCGAACACCTCGTCGACCTCGGCGCGGGCGCGGGCCAGCACCTCGGGGTGGCGCATCAGTTCCACCAGCGCAAAGCTCAGCAGGTTGCTGGTGGTCTCGTGGCCGGCGATCAGGAACTCGATGCACTCGTCGCGGATCTCGCGGTCGTCCAGGCGCTCGCCGCTGGCCTTGTCCTCGCCGGCCAGCATGTAGCTCAGCAGGTCGGGCATCTCGGCGAGCCCCAGGCCGCTGGCGCGGCGCTCGCGCACGATGGCTTCCACCATGCCGTGCATGTAGGCCACGTCGCGGTCCATCTGCGCCATCTGGCGGCGCAGGCGCCAGTGCTCCAGCGGAATGCCGCGACGGCGCTGCACGGTCTCGAGCGAGCGGGTCAGCGCATCGACGAAAGGGTGGAAGCCCTCTCGGTAGAAGCTGTTGAAGCGGTAGCCAAAGCCGCACAGGCCGATGGTGTCGAGCGTCAGCGCGGTCATGTCGCGCACCACGTCGACCTCGTCGTCGGCGTTCAAGCGTGCCCACTTGGCCACCAGCTGCTGGGCGATGTCCAGCATCATCGGGTGGTAGCCGCGCATCGCCTTCTGCGTGAAGTTGGGCATCAGGATGCCGTGCGGCTTGGCCCAGGTGCGCTCCTTGGTGTCCGACGTGAACAGCCCGTGCGACAGCGGCCGCAGCCGGCGCAGCGTGCCGATGGTGCATTTGTCGAAGCGCGTGGTGTCGCACACCTCCTCGGCCAGCGCGGCGCTGGTCACCACCACCAGCTTGGTGCCGGGCATCTTGAGCCAGTAGATCGGGCCCAGCTGCTGCGCCAGCGCCTGCATGCTCTGCATCGGCCGGCTCGCGTCCAGCGACAGCAGGTTGCCCAGCAGCGGCAGCTGGGGCGGATGCGGGATCGGATGCAGCGGGTTGCGTGAAGACATGCGCGGGCCAGGCCAGCCAGAGGGGGCGACCGGCCATTGTGGGCCGCCGCGCCTGCGCTGCCCACTGAAGCCTGGTCATGCCCGGCCATGAGCCACGCGCATGACCCAAGGGCAATCCCTCAGAGCGGCGCCAGGCTGGCGGGCACGACACTGTCGCCCTGCCCCATGAACACCACGCATGACACCAGCGCCCTGCAGCGCCTGGACCTGAACCTGTTCCGCGTCTTCGAGGCGGTGTGGACCGAGCGCAATCTCACCCGCGCCGCCGAGCTGCTGTGCGTGAGCCAGCCGGCCGTGAGCCACGCGCTGGCCCGGCTGCGCCGCCAGCTCGACGACCCGTTGTTCGTGCGCGAGGGCAATGGCGTGCGCCCCACCGCCCTGGCCACCCAGCTGTGGCCCGAGGTGCAGCAGGCGCTGCAGCTGCTGCGCCAGGCACTGCGGCGCTCGCAGCATTTCGAGCCGGTGCGCGACGTGGGCGAGCTCACGCTGGCCATCAACGACGAGGGCGAGCCGCTGGTGCTGCCGCCGCTGCTGGCCCAGGTGGCGCGCAGCGCCCCGCAGGCCGTGGTGCACAGCGTGCGCCTGGGCCGCAAGACCTTGCGCAGCGATCTGGCCAGCGGCCGCATCGACTGCGCCATCGACATCGCCCAGCCCACGGCCCACGATGTGCTGCACCGGCCACTGACCCGCGAGACCTATGTGCTGCTGAGCCACCTGCCCCAGCCGCCCAGCGAGGCCCAGTACCGCAGCGCCCGCCATGTGCAGGTGAGCACGCTGCGCACCGGCCGCGCGGTGGAAGACCTGGCCCTGGCCCAGGTCGGCCTGCAGCGCCAGATCGGCGCGCGCTGCCAGCGCTACGACAGCGCCGCCCGCCTGGTGATGCAGGCCGGCCTGCTGCTGACCCTGCCCCACCGCCTGGCCCTGCCGCTGGCCACCGAGCTGGGTGCCCATCTGCACCCGCTGCCCATCGCCCTGCCCGCAGTGGAGATGCACCTGTACTGGCACCAGCAGCGCGACGCCGATCCGCTGAACGCCTGGTTGCGCGAGTGCATCGTGGCGGCGGCGCGCTGAGGGCGGCCCCGGCCCCGCGTCAGCGCTAGCCGCAGCCGCAGGGCGCTGTGCTCACCGCCCCGTCCAAACCGGCCTGCGCTTTTCGTTGAACGACGCCAGGCCTTCCTTCGCATCCTCGGTCTGCGCCACCAGCGTGATCTGGCCTTCCATGTAGGCGATGGCCTGTTCGAAGCCCATGGCTTCGATGGCCGCTTCGGCGTACTTGCCGCGGCGGATGGCGGTGGGGCTCTTGTCGACCAGGCGGGCCAGCAGCCAGTCGACCCTGGCATCCAGTTCGGCCGCGGGCACCGCATGGTTCAGCAGGCCGTTGGCGCGCGCCTCGGCGGCGCTGAAGGGCTCGCCGGTCAGGCACCACTCGCGCAGGATGCGCGGCGCCACCAGGCGCTTCATCAGCGTCAGCACCTGCATCGGGTACAGGCCCACCTTCACCTCGGGCAGGCCGAACAGCGCATGGTCGGCGGCCACGGCCAGGTCGGCCATGCACAGCAGGCCCATGCCGCCGGCCATGCAGGTGCCGTTGATGCGCGCCACGATGGGCAGCGTGGCGGCGTGGGCCTCGCGCAGCAGGTTGGCGTAGTCGCTGTCGGGGCGCGCGAAGTCGAAGACGAAGCCCTGGCCGGGCTGCAGGTCGCCACCGGCGCAAAAGGCCTTGTCGCCCGCGCCGGTGATGACGATGGCGCGCACCGCCCCATCCTTCTCAGCCTGAGCCTGCGCCTGGCGGATGCCGGCGCGCAGGCCCTCGATCACGCTGGCGCGCAGCGCGTTGCGCTTGTCGGGGCGGTTGATGGTGAGCCACAGCGCCTGGCCGCGGGTCTCGATCAGCACATCGCTCGGGTTCTCGCTCATGGCGCGTGGCTCCTGCGGATCAAGCGGCTGGGGCGGCTTGGGCGGCTTGGGGGGGCGTGGCGGCCTCGGCCGTCACCTCGATCACCACGCGCTGCGCGGCCACCTGCTCACCCACGCCCACGGCCAGCAGCGTGATGCGACCGGCCACCGGGGCCACGTGCACATGTTCCATCTTCATGGCCTCCAGCGTCAGCAGCGGCTGGCCGGCCTGCACGCTGTCGCCTTCGGTCACCAGCACGGCCACCACGCGGCCGTTCATCGAGGCGCGCACCTTGCCATCACCCCCCGCCCCGCCCTGGCGCTGGGCCACCGCGCGGGTGTGGTCGGCCACGTCATACGGCTGGCCGCGAAAGTGCATCAGCAGGCGTGCGCCGTCGCGGTGATAGGCCACCGCCTCCACCACGCCGTCGAGTGACACGCGCAGCCGGTGCGGGGCGCTGTCCACCCGCTGCAGCGCGCGTTCGGTGCCGTCGATCTGGGCGGTGAACTCGTTGGGGCCCAGCTGGGTGAGTGCCGCGGCATGCGTGGCCCCACCCAGGCTGTAGCGCAGGCCCAGCGGCAGCGTGTGCGTGAGGCGGCGCTCGCTGTGGCGGCGCGTGCCGTCGTGCGCGGTTTCGGCCAGCAGCAGCGCGGCCACGGCCGCGGCATCGCGCAGCGTGGCGGGCTCAGTGCGCAGCAGTTCGGCCTGGTGGCTGCCGATGAAGGCGGTGGTGGCGCCGCCCGCCGCAAACACCGGGTGCGCCAGGCAGCGCGCCAGAAACACCTGGTTGGTGGTGACGCCCAGTGCCACCAGATCGTGCAGGCCGTTGATCAGCCGGCGGCGCGCTTCATCCCGCGTGCGGCCGTGGGCCACCAGCTTGGCGATCATCGAGTCGTAGAACGGTGGCACCTCCACGCCCGACACCAGCGCATGCTCCACGCGCAGCGCCTCGGGCGCATGCCACAGCGCCATGTGCCCGCTTTGCGGCATGAAGCCGGCATCCACATCCTCGGCACACAGCCGCACCTCGATGGCATGGCCTGAGAAGCGCACATCGGCCTGGGTGAGCGGCAGCGGCTCGCCGGCAGCCACGCGCAGCTGCAGTTCCACCAGATCGAGCCCGGTGATGGCCTCGGTGACCGGGTGCTCCACCTGCAGCCGGGTGTTCATCTCCATGAAGAAGAAGTTGCCGTCGCGGTCGAGCAGAAACTCCAGCGTGCCGGCGCCCTCGTAGGCGATGGCTTTCACGGCCTTCACCGCCACCTCGCCCATGCGCGCACGCAGCCCGGCGTTCACGGCCGGGCTGGGGGCTTCTTCCACCACCTTCTGGTGGCGGCGCTGCACCGAGCAATCACGCTCGCCCAGGTGGATGGCCTGGCCATGGCGGTCGGCAAAGATCTGGATCTCGATGTGGCGCGGCTCGAGGATGGCGCGCTCCAGGATCACCTCGGGGTCGCCGAAGGCGTTTTGCGCCTCGCTCTGCGCGCTGGCCAGCGCGGCGGCAAAGTCGGCCGCGCTGCTCACCAGGCGCATGCCGCGGCCGCCACCGCCGGCCGTGGCCTTGATCATCACCGGATAGCCGATGCGGCCGGCCTCGGCGGCCAGGCGCTCGGGGCTCTGGTCTTCACCCTGATAGCCGGGGATGCAGGGCACACCGGCATCCATCATCAGCTGCTTGGCGCCGGCCTTGTGGCCCATGGCGCGGATGGCATCGGGCGAGGGGCCGATGAACCTCAGGCCGGCGTCGCGGCAGGCCTGTGCGAAACCTTCGTTCTCGGCCAGGAAGCCGTAGCCGGGGTGCACGGCATCGGCGCCGGTGCGCTGGGCGGCTTCAATGATCGCCTCGATGCGCAGATAGCTCTGGCGCGGCAGTGGCGCGCCGATGCACACCGCCTGGTCGGCCTCGCGCACATGGCGGCTGTGGGCGTCGGCGGTGGAATACACCGCCACCGTGCGATAGCCCAGCGCCCGCGCGCTGCGGATCACGCGCAGCGCGATCTCGCCGCGGTTGGCGATCAGGATCTTGTGGAAGGGCGTGGCGGTGGTCATGGGCGGTCTCGTCGTCTTGGCGCGGGCGGTTTACTTGGGGAACGTGCCCATGTATTTGCACAAAATTTGGAGCATGACTTCGTCAGCCCCGCCGCCAATGCTGGCCAGGCGCGTGTCGCGGTAGAAGCGCGAGATCAGGCTGTCGTTCATGTAGCCCATGCCGCCCCAGAACTGCAGGCAGCCGCTCACCACCTCGCGCACCACGCGGCCAGCCTTGAGCTTGGCCACGGTGGCCAGGCGCGTGGCGTCGCGGCCGGCCACCACGTCTTCCACGCAGTTCCAGGCCAGGGCGCGCACGCATTCCACGTCGGCGTGCATCTCGGCCAGCTTGTAGTGGATCCACTGGTTGTCGAGCAGGGCGCGGCCGAAGGCCTTGCGCTCGCGGGTGTACTCGATGGTCATGTCGATGCAGCGCTGGGCACCGCCCATCGCGTTGAGCGCACCCCACAGGCGCTCGATCTGGAACTGCTCCATCTGGTAGCTGAAGCCCAGGCCCTCGTCGCCGATGCGGTGGTGCTGCGGCACGCGCACCTCGTCGAAGAACAGCTGCGCGGTGTCGGACGAGTCCATGCCCATCTTGCGCAGCTTGCGCGCCACCGAGACACCGGGCGTGTCCATCGGCACGATGATCAGGCTCTTGTTGCGGTGCGGTGCGCCGTCGCTGGTATTGGCCAGCACGCAGCACCAGTCGGCCTGCGTGCCATTGGTGGTCCACATCTTGCCGCCGTTGATGATGTAGTCGCCACCGTCCTTGCGTGCGGTGGTCTTGACCGAGGCCACATCCGAGCCGCTGCCCACCTCGGAGACCCCCAGGCAACCCACCCGGTCGCCGGCAATGGCCGGGGCCAGGAACTCGCGGCGCAGGGCGTCGCTGCCGCGGCGGGCCAGGGCCGGCGTGCACATGTCGGTCTGCACGCCGATGGCCATCGGAATGCCGCCGCAGTTGATGCCCGACAGCGCCTCGGCCAGCACCGCGGCGTAGCTGTAGTCGAGCCCTGCGCCGCCAAACTCCACCGGCTTGTCCAGGCCCAGCAGGCCCAGCTCGCCCATCTGCTTGAACAGCTGGTGCGCCGGAAACGTCTCGGCCTCTTCCCACGCGTCCACATGCGGGTTCACCTGCTCGGTGATCCAGCGCTGGATGGTGGCGCGCAGCTGCTCGTGTTCGTGGGTGAGTTGCATGGGGGTCTCCGATCAGGTTCAGGGGCGCGCCACGGCAAACTGCATGGCTTGCGGCCGGCGGGCTTCGGCCTCGCGGCAGGTGGCCAGCACCTTGCTGAGCACGGCGCGGGTGTCGCGCGGGTCGATCACGCCATCGTCGAGCAGGCGCGCGCTGGTGGTGAACACGCTCATCTGGCTGTCGAAGCGGTCGATGATCTGCTTGCTCAGCGCCTCGAGCTTGGCGGTGTCGACCTCGCCCTTGCGGCGCATGGCGGCCTCGGTGACCATCACCATGGTGCCGGCGGCCTGCTCGCCGCCCATCACCGCCGTCTTGGCATTGGGCCAGCTGAAGCAAAAGCGCGGCGCAAACCCGCGGCCACACATGCCGTAGTTGCCGGCACCGAACGAGGCGCCGCAGTAGATCGTGATCTGCGGCACCGTGGCATTGGTCACCGCCTGGATCATCTTGCTGCCGTGCTTGATGATGCCGTTCTCCTCGTAGCTCTTGCCCACCATGAAGCCGGTGGTGTTGTTGAGGTAGACGATGGGCGTCTTGCTCTGGCAGCAGGCCTGGATGAAGTGGGTGGCCTTGGTGGCGCCGGCGGGGTCGATGGGGCCGTTGTTGGTGATGATGCCCACCGGCCAGCCTTCGATCTTGATGTGGCCGCACACGGTGGCGCTGCCGTAGTTCTCACCAAACTCCAGGAACTCGGAGTCATCAGCAATGCGCGCGATCACCTGCTTCATGTCCACCGGGCGCTTGTGGTCGGCGGGCATGATGCCCAGCAGCTCTTCGGCGTCGTGGCGCGGCGGCTTGTAGCGGCGCTGGGGCGCCACGATCTCGGCCGGCAGATCGCGGTTCCAGTCGATCTGGCCCATGATCTCGCGCGCAATGCGGATGCCGTCGCGGTCGTCCTCGGCCAGATAGTCGCCCAGGCCCGAGATGTGGGTGTGCATCTCGGCGCCGCCCAGTTCTTCTTCGGTGGCAATCTCGCCGGTGGCCGCCTTCAGCAGCGGCGGGCCGGCCAGAAAGGCGCGTGAACGGCCGCGGATCAGGATGATGTAGTCGGACAGGCCGGTTTGATAGGCGCCACCGGCGGTGGACGAGCCGTGCGTGACGGTGATCACCGGCAGGCCGGCGGCCGACATGCGCGCCAGGTTGCGAAAGCTGGCGCCACCGCGGACGAAGTCTTCCACGCGGTAGGCCAGCAGGTTGGCGCCGGCGCTTTCCACCAGCTGCACCAGGGGCAGCTTGTTCTCCAGCACCAGCTCCTGCACGCGCAGGGTCTTGTCCAGGCCCATGGGCTGCAGCGCGCCGGCATCGATGCCCGAATCCGACGCCACCACCATGCAGCGGATGTCGCTGACAAAGCCGATGCCCGCCACCATGCCGCCGCCGGGCGCGGTCTTGTCAGGATCGGGATGGTCCATGCCGTAGCCGGCCAGCGTGGCCAGCTCCAGGAACGGCGTGCCAGGATCGAGCAGCAGCGAGACGCGCTCGCGCGGCAGCAGCTGGCCGCGCTTTTCAAATCGCTCACGCGAGGCGGCTGACTTGGCCCGGGTGCGCGCCTCGGCCGCCCGCACACGGCCCAGCAGGGCCAGCATGGATTCGCGATTGGCCTGGAAGCTCTCGCTCGTGGTGGACAGGGTGGACTCGATGTGGGCCATGGGTGCCGATGCCGGTGTGGATTGCCGGTGGCAGGTTATGGGCGCTGCGGCTGTGCGTCTTGCGGAGAGTGGCTGATGGTTGTGCGTCTTGCTTGTGCCTCTTTGCTTGCGCTGATTTGTGCCCGCCGGCCGAGGCCGCCGGGTGGCATGCGCGACCGGCCGAGGCCGCCGGGTGGCCGGTCGGCTCCATGTCCCCCGCCGGCGTGCTCCCGCACACCGGCTCCTCCTTTACTTACGCCGACCGGCCACCCGACGTCCTCGGCCTACTCCACCGTTTCCGCATGCTGCGGGCATGCCAAGGTGTTGGCAGCTATGGGCATCGCCGCCTACGGGGGATTTGGGACCGAGAACGTGTTCGGTGATTCGGCCAGGCCGTGCGCGGGCATTGGGCTCAGATCCAGCAGACCAAGGCCGACGCGCCGTACCTGATGTACGACGCGGTCGGCGATGCGGACACGCGGCCCGAGCACGCGGCCTGGGACGGCCTGGTGCTGCCGGCCGATGCCCCGTGGTGGAGCACGCACTACCCGCCCAACGACTGGGGCTGCCGGTGCGGTGTGATCCAGCTCAGCGCCGACCAGGTGCAGCGCCTGGGCAAGGACGGGCCTGACACCGCGCCGGCGGACAAGCTGCGTGAGTGGACGAATCCGCGCACCGGTGCCATCGAGATGGTGCCGGCCGGCGTGGGCCCGGGCTGGGCGTATGCACCTGGTGCTAGCCGTGGCGACGAATTGCGCGATCAGCTGGCGCAGAAGGAGCAGGCGTTCCGAGATGGCCGGTGATGGCGCGAGCGTGAAGGTCACCGACGACGGCGTGCGGCGTGCGATGGAGCGCATGCGCCTGGGCATGCCGCTGGGCGGCAGCATGCTGCCGGCCATGCAGCAGATCGCGCGGGCAATGGTGACCGGCGCACAGATGCGGTTTCGCATGCAGACGGCGCCGAATGGCCAGCCGTGGTCGAAGAGCTACCGCGCGCGCACTGAGGGCGGCCAGACGTTGAGCATGTCGCGCCGGCTGCGCAACTCGATCAACGGTCAAGCCACGGGCCACTCGGCCACGGTGGGCACCAACGTGGTCTATGCCGCGATCCACCAGTTTGGGGGAGTGATCCGCGCAAAGGCGGGGCCCTTCCTGGCGATTCCGGTGACGCCCGCAGCACGGGCCGCGGGCAGCCCGCGGAGCATGGAGGGACTGCATGTGGCGCAGACGCTGAAGGGCCAGTTCATCTTGGTGGACAGCAAAGGACAGACCCACTTTCTGCTGCGCCGCCAAGTGAAGATCCCGGCGCGGCCGTTCCTGGGTGTGAGCGGGAGCGATGCGGCCGAAATCATCCGCATTGGCGAACAGCACTTGATGAAGCGGTGGAAGGGGTGACGGCCTCGGCCACGAAAAGAACAGGGCGACCGCCACGGTGTGCGACCACCGGGACGGCCACCTTGCCGCAGCGCATGCCTGCAGCTCAGCCAAGGCCCTGCCACCTCTGCAGAGGCGGGCCGATTCTGGATTGCAATGGCTACTCCGATGATCCCTTGGATAGGTGGCAAGCGCCGCCTGGCAGACAAGATCCTGCCCCTGCTCGCTGACCACGAGCATTCCTGCTACGTCGAGCCCTTCTGTGGCGCGGCAGCACTGTTCTTTTTGAGAGAGCGCCGCACAAAGGTCGAGGTGCTCAATGACATCAATGGCGATTTGGTGAATCTCTATCGGGTGGTGCAGCACCACCTCGAGGAGTTCGTTCGGCAATTCAAATGGGCGCTTTCTTCTCGGCAGGTGTACGAGTGGGCCCAAATGACCAGCCCGGAGACGCTGACCGACATCCAGCGAGCGGCGCGGTTCTTTCTCCTGCAGAAGCTGGGCTTCGGCGGCAAGGTAGAGGGGCGCTCGTTTGGCACCGCCACCACGACGCCGGCCCGGCTCAACCTGCTGCGCATCGAGGAGGATCTGAGCCAGGTGCACCTGAGGCTCAACGGCGTGTTCATCGAGCACCAGCCGTGGGACGTGTGCATCGAGCGCTACGACCGGGCGCACACCATGTTTTTCCTCGACCCGCCCTACTGGGCCGTGGAGGGCTACGGCGTGCCGTTCGGCATCGAGCAATACGAGCGGATGGCGGCGCTGATGCGGTCGATCAAGGGCCGCGCGGTGGTGACCGTCAACGACGTGCCGGAGATGCGCCGGGTGTTCGACGGCCTGGCCATGACCAAGACGGCGATCACCTACTCGGTGGCGGCGGATCCGGGCAAGCGCAAGCCGACCGGGGAACTGATCATCCGCAGCTGGCGTTAGCCTGCGGGGTGTACCAGCGGGCGCGAATAGAGGCCCTAGGCGCGTCGATCAGGATTCGGGCGGGGATGGTATCTCCCGCCCGGAGATCGGGGCGCCTGCGGCCATCTGGCGGGCCGGTCTGGGCCGCTGGAAGTGTTGCGCGGGGTCACACTTCGGTTTTTCGGCCGGGGAGGGGCCCTCATAGGTGGAGGGGGTGGGGCGCCGCAACACTTCGGCGCAACACTTCGGCGGCGCATGGATTGGGGCTCAAGGGCCCGTCACCCTGGCGTCACAGGTGGATCACAGGATTTCGGCGCAACACCTCGTCCGCCACACTTCCCGCAGATCAAGCGCCGGTCGAAGTGTGGCGGCGCCCGATCCCCCGATCCGGACTAAGTGCCTGATTCTTCAGGCCTTCCCGCCCCATCCCACCCATTCCCGCCCGTTC
The DNA here is from genome assembly GCF_025290835.2 of Aquabacterium sp. OR-4. Classification (NCBI taxonomy): domain Bacteria; kingdom Pseudomonadati; phylum Pseudomonadota; class Betaproteobacteria; order Burkholderiales; family Sphaerotilaceae; genus Pseudaquabacterium; species Pseudaquabacterium prasiolae. Next base: position 394,800 of record NZ_JAOCQD020000003.1, read on the forward strand.
CCGGTTCTCCCCCAGAGCAGGTGCGGGTTCACACATGGCCTGGCTTGCACCCAACCCAGCAAGCCAAAGCCAAAGCCAAAGCCAAAGCCAAAGCCAAGGCCAAAGCCAAAGCCAAAGCCAAAGCCAAGGCTAAAACCAGTCAATGCCGAAGCGAAGCCCGGAACTTCGGCAACAGAGAAGAAGGCTGATAACTCAGCTTCGTCCGCCGGAAGTTCTCCAACCCCAGGTCCTGCTCGAAGTTCATCCAGTCCACCGGCCAGGGCGATTGCACCGCAAAGTGATGGAACAGCAGCTGCGAGATGCCCTTGAAGCGCGCCAGCCCCTTGGCAAAGCGGATCACCGCCACGCCCGGCTGCAGCAGCTCACCCAGCACAAAACCGGCCGGCTCGCCATCGGCCCAGGCGATGTGGCCGGCCAGGCCCAGCTCGGCCGCCAGAGACAAGGCCTCGCGGCAGGGCAGATCGTCGGCATCACCCGGGGCCTTGCCCTTGTCGGCGGTCCAGCCCGCCAGCACGGCCAGCGCCGCCTGCTGATGGCGCGCATCGGCAGCGTCATACGCCACCACCTGCAGCGCATGCGCCGCACGGCACTGCTTCATCAGGTTGCGCTTCTTCTGCAGCGCCGTGCCGCGGTAGTGGCGGAAGTGCTCGGCCGGGTAGAGGTAGTCGGCATCGTCGCGGTGGGCGTCGATGGTCCAGTGCAGAGGATCGAGCGAACGCGCCTCGGCTTCCGTCAATGGAAACAAGGCCGCATGCCCCGCCATCAGGTCGCGCAACACCTCGGCCGGCGCAGCTTGCGGCGCAAACAGCGGCAGCAGATGGCGTTGGCCGTCGTAGGTGAGCCCGCTGATGGCCGGCCAGTCGCCATCCACAAAGCGGTAGTCATGCACCCGGCGGAACAGCCACAGGTTGGCATAGGACAGATCGGCAATCGCCCGCTCGCCCAGGCCTGCCAAGCGCGCAGCCAGCAGCGGGGCCAGGCGCGGCGCCAGCGCCAGCGTCAGCGGCACGCCGATGCCGGCGGCCGGCACGGCAGCGCCCTGCCCGCTCCGGCTCACGCCCTGGCCCGCTGGACGCTCACTCGGCAGGCTGGGTTCTCGCCCGCGTGCGCACGCCGGCGGCCGGGCCATCGGCCGGCGGGCCGGCAAAACACTGGGCAATGGCGGTCCAGGCCTCGGCGCCAGCCCCCGCCCATTGCAGCGCGGTGTCGTGGCGGTGGCGGCGCTGGGTGACCAGCAGCGCAAAATCCATCGCCGGGCCGCGCACAAAGTCGGTGGCCGAGGGCTCGCCCCAGGCCCACAGGCTGCCATCCGGCGCGGCAAGTTCCACATAGGGCACCGGCTGCGGCACCTCGCGCTTGCGGTTCACGAAGGTCCAGCCATAGGTGGTGACGCCCAGGTGGCAGATGTGCTTGAGCCCCGGGCTGGCGCCGCGAGAACGTCCCACCAGAGGGCCCAGCGCATCCCAGATGTCCTGGCCATGGGCCCAGGTTTCCATCAGGCGCGCGGTGGCAAAGCTGCGCGCGCTCATCGGCGGGCCATACCAGGGCAGGCGGGCCTTGGGGTCCAGCGGGCGCAACTGGGCCACCAGGGCTTCGAAGCGCTGTCGCCACTGGGCCAGCAGCGCGGCGCCGTCCAGGTGGCCGAAGGTCTCGCGCGCGATGGTGCTGATCTCCTTGCCCTGGGCCTGCTCGGCCATCAACGTCTTGACGCCGGCCAAAAAGGCCTCGGCATCGGTGCAGCTCTGCAGCGCGGTGTGGTCAAAGTAGGCCAGGTGGGCGATTTCGTCCCACGGCGTCCAGCCGTAGAAATCGGTCACCACGCGCCATTGCGCGGGGCTCAGCGTGGCGCAGAAGTCGGCCAGTGCGCGGTACTCGCCCAGCAGGTCGTCGCAGGTGTGTTGCATGGTTCAAAAGCCCCGATCACAAGCCAAGCTGCTTGGCGGCCAGATCCTTCATGATCTCCTCGCTGCCGCCGCCGATCATCATCACCTTCACCTCGCGGTAGATGCGCTCGCTCTTGGTGCCGCGCATGAAGCCCATGCCACCCAGGATCTGCACCGCCTGGTCGGCGCAGAACTGCATGGCCTGCGTGGCCAGGATCTTGGCCATGCAGATGCGCGCCACCATCTGCGCGGGCTCGCCCACCTTGTGCTCGAGCCGCCAGCTCAGCTCGTAGATCTGGCTGCGCGCGGCGTCGATCTTCATGGCCATGTCCACCAGCTTGTGGCGGATCACCTGGCGCTGCACCAGCGGCTGGCCGAAGGTGTGGCGCTCGCGCGCCCAGGCCACGGCTTCTTCGAGGCACACCTGGGCATAGGCGCAGGCCTGCGCGGCCATGCCCAGGCGCTCGCTGTTGAAGTTGTTCATGAAGACCATGAAGCCGCGGTTCTCCTGCCCCAGCAGCTGGCCCACCGGCACACGCACGTTGTCAAAGCGCAGGTGGGCGGTGTCGCTGGCCCACCAGCCCATCTTCTGGAGCGCGGTGCGCGACAGGCCCGGTGAATCGCCGGCAATGGCCAGGGCCGAGACACCGCCGGCGCCGGGGTTGGTCGGATCGGTGCGCACCGCCACAGTGAACCAGTCGGCGCGCATGCCCGAGGTGATGAACACCTTCTCGCCATTCACCACGTAATGCTCGCCATCGCGGATGGCGGTGGTCTTGAGCGCCGCCACGTCCGAGCCGCCGCCGGGCTCGGTGACGGCCAGCGCGGCGATCTGCTGGCCGGCCAGCACCGGCGGGATCACGCGGGCCTTGAGCGCCTCGCTGCCCCAGGCGGCGATGGGCGGCAGGCCGATGCTGTGCGACATCAGCGACGCACTCACGCCGCCGCAGCCCGAGCGCGCCAGTTCTTCGCTGGCTACCAGGTGGTAGAAGATGTCGGTGGGCGTGCCGCCGTACTGCTCGGGGTAGCCCATGCCCAGCAGGCCCAGCGCGGCGGCCTTCTGGTAGAGCGCGCGCGGAAAGCTCTCGGCCTCGTCCCAGTCGTTGCAGAAGGGCGTGATCTCGCGCGCCACGAACTCGCGCAGCGTGGCGCGAAAACTCTCGTGCTCGGGCGTGAAGCAGTGCGGCAGCGGGGTGAAGTCGAGCATCGGGGTCGGTCGGGGCTGGCGTAGGGGCAGGCGGCAGGGTCGGGCCACCGGGTCGGAAAAAACGGGTCGCGTGGGGTTGGCCACCGGTGCGGGCCGCGGGCCGCGGGCAATCGATGATGGTTCAGCGCTTGGCGCAGCGTCTTGCGTTATCTGGCTGATGGCTGGCGCACCAGCCGCGGCAGCAGTTCGGCCAGGTGGATGCCGGCGGCGGCCGCGGCGCTCAGGCTGGCGGCGTGGGCCGGGGCCGCCCCTGGCGGGCCGTCGGCCAGCGGCACATGGCCGGCGCAGGGCACGCCCAGGGCCTGGCTCACCAGCGCCAGTTCGCCAGCGCCGTGCAGCGCTGTGGCCGGCCCGGCGGCCGGCGGTGGCCATGGCCCACCGGTGGCCAGCCAGGCCACCGGCCGGGCACCCTGTTCGGCCACGGCCAGCCGTGCGCGCTGCGCTGCGCCGGGGGTCAGGCGCACGCACAGCAGCAGCGGCAGGTGCAGGCGCCGGGCCATGCGCGCCAGCAGTGGCCCGGTGGCCGGGGCGCCTTCGGCCACCGCTGGCGAAAGCCAGCCGCCGATGCCCGCCACCACCACCGCATCGGCCCAGGTGGCCAGCACCTGGAAGGCCTCGCGCACCGGCTGGGCACGCAGGCCCGGCCCATCGGCGCTGGCCGCCACGCGCGCCGCACCCGGGCCGCTGGCCGGCCGTTGCGCCGGCAGCACGAAGGGGCACACCGCATGCGCCGGCAGATGAAACGAGGCCGCGGCCGCCAGCCGCGCCACGCGCGCGCTGTGCAGGCCGCCACCCGGGGCGGGCAGGCCGTCGCAGGCCAGCGGGGTCATGGCGGCCACGGTGCCGCCCAGGCCACGCAGGCGGTGCACCAGGGCCAGGGCGGCCTCGTCTTCGCCATCGTCGGGGCCCAGGCCGCTGACCAGGCAGCTCAGCGGCGCCGAGGCCATGCCGCGGCCGCTGGCGGGTGCCTGCGCAGCAAGGCCGGAATGGGCGGGCGCCACCATGGTGCGGCCATCGTGGCGATGGCGGTGCCCTGGCGTCTTGCGGCCAGTGGCTGTGCCGGCTTGGCGAAAACGCCATGCCGGCGGCGCCGCGGCCCGGCTCAGCCAGTGCACACAAGCCATGCCGCGCACGGCTTGCTAGCCTGTGCGCATCGGGTGCATTGCCCGGCCACCGGAGAGCAGCGCATGCCAGCCCAGCCAGACAAGATCGTCCGCATCGGCGGCGCCTCGGGCTTCTGGGGCGACAGCATGGTGGGCGCGCCGCAGCTGGTGAACGCGGGCGGCGGCGAGGTGCCCGACATCGACTACCTGGTGTTCGACTACCTGGCCGAGACCACCATGGCCATCCTGGCCTCGGTGCGGGCACGCAAGCCCGAGATGGGCTATGCCACCGACTTCGTCGACATCGCAATGAAGGCCGTGCTGCCCGAGGTGATGCGGCGCGGCATCAAGGTGGTGGCCAATGCCGGCGGCATCCACCCGCAGGGCTGTGCCGCGGCGCTGCAGGCGCTGGCCGACAGCCTGGGCCTGGCGCCGCGCATTGCCGTGGTGGAGGGCGATGATGTCTCGGCCCAGATGCCGGCGCTGCGCGCGGCCGGCGTGACCGACATGTTCAGCGGCGCGGCGCTGCCCGAGAAGGTGCTCTCGGCCAATGCCTACCTGGGCGCGTGGCCGGTGGCCCAGGCGCTGGCCGCGGGGGCCGACATCGTGATCACCGGCCGCGGCGTCGACAGCGCGGTGACGCTGGGCCCGCTGATCCACGAGTTCGGCTGGTGCGCCGACGACTACGACCGCCTGGCCGGTGGCAGCCTGGCCGGCCACATCATCGAATGCGGCTGCCAGGCCACCGGCGGCCTGCACACCGACTGGCAGGCCGTGCCCGACTGGGCGCACATCGGCTACCCCATCATCCACTGCCGTGCCGATGGCAGCTTCGAGCTCACCAAGCCCGCCGGCACCGGCGGTGCCGTGCTGCGCGCGGCAGTGGCCGAGCAGCTGCTGTACGAGATCGGCGACCCCGGTGCCTATCAGCTGCCCGACGTGTGCTGCGACTTCCGCCAGGTGCACATCGAGCAGCTGGATGCCGGGCGGGTGCGCGTGAGCGGCGCACTGGGCCGCGCGCCGGGCCGGCAGTACAAGGTTTCGGCCACGCAGATGAGCGGTTGGCGCTGCGCCGGCAGCATGGTGATCATCGGCATCGATGCGGCGTCCAAGGCACTGCGCACCGGCGAGGCCATGATCGAGCGCACCCGCGGCATCCTGAAGAGCCTGGGCCTGCCCGACTTCAGCCACAGCGCCATCTCGCTGCTGGGCGCCGAGACCCTGTACGGCCCGCATGCCCGCACCGGCCAGGTGCGCGAGGCCTGGCTGCGCGTGGTGGTCGATCACCCGATGAAGGCCGCGCTCGAGATCTTTGCGCGCGAGGTGGCGCCGGCCGGCACCAGCTGGTCGCCCGGCACCACCGGTCCGGGCGGTGGCCGGCCCGCGCCCTCGCCGCTGATCCAGCCGTTCTCGTTTCTGCTCGACAAGGCGGCCGTGCCGGTGCACTGGCGCATCGGCGCGCAGCAGGGCGTGGTGGCGCTGGCCGATGGCGGCGTCACGCCCGCGGCCCCGGCCCTGCCGGCGCCCGCAGCCTGGCGCGAGCCCGACGAGCCGCAGGTGCTGGTGCCGCTGCTGAAGCTGGCCTGGGCGCGCAGCGGTGACAAGGGCAACATCGCCAACATCGGCCTGATCGCGCGCCGGCCCGAATGGCTGCCGCTGCTGTGGGACCGCATCACGTCCGAGGTGGTGGGCCGCTACTTTGCGCACCTGGTGCTGGGCCGGGTGGAGCGCTTCCACCTGCCCGGCATCGACGCGATGAACCTGCTGATGCACGAGGCGCTGGACGGTGGCGGCCCGGCCAGCCGGCGCATGGACCCGCTGGGCAAGGGCATCGGCCAGATGCTGCTCGATCTGCCGGTGGCGGTGCCGCAGTCGCTGGCCGCCGGGCTGTAGCCGGCCGCGGCGCGGCCGGGCGACATGGCCCTGCCCGGGCGGGCAGGCGCTCAGACACCCAGGCGGGCAGGCACCCGGGCGGGCAGGCGCTCAGGCGCTCAGGATCCAGCCCTCCAGCGCATCCACCCCGGCCGGCAGGCCGTATCCGGGCTGGGTGCTGGCCCAGGCGGCCTGCATCAGGCACAGCACGGCGTCCAGTGTGTCGCCGCGCGCATCGGCGGCCAGGGCGTCGCGCTGCGCCGCGCTGAGCTTCAGGCGCAGGCCCAGCGCGCTGCGGCCCTGCTCCAGCGCCTCGACGATGTCCTTGCGCGCGATCAGGCGCTCGGGCGTCTGCCTGGCGGCGGTGTCGCTCTTGTAGCTGCGGGTGCCGATCAGCGCCCGTGCCAGCAGGCCCGGGTAGGCCTCCAGCGCCTGGCGGTCGGCCGCCGGCGCCACCGGCCCGTGGGCCGGAAAGCCCACGCCGGCCGCGCGCAGCAGCGGCACGCCGGCATGCAGCATCCAGGCCACGGGCGGGTTCACCCACTTCATGCTGGGGCTCGATCCGGCCGGGCCATCGGTGGCGCGGTGGGCAAACTTGGCGCCCACCGGGCGCGCATGGCAAAAGGCCGCAAAGGTCTCGCGCAGCTGCTCGCGCGGCTGGGCGGCGTAGTGGTCCATGCAGGCGGCCCAGTCGCCGGGCCAGCCAAGCTGCAGCACCAGCTCGCGCGGCAGGCCGAACGGCAGATCAAAGCCGCCCAGCCAGGGGCCGGGCTGCTGCAGCCAGTCGCCAAAGGCCGCCAGCGTGGCAAAGCGCTGCACGCCGTCCAGCCGCAGCACCGCGCCCAGGCGCGTGCCCTGGGCCATCACGATGGGTTTGGCGCGGCTGGGCGCGCTGGAGAAGTCGACGCCGATCAGCGCCGCAGGTGGGTGGTTCATCGGCCCGATTGTCGGGCGCGGCACTGCGCTTCACAGCGCCTCACAGCGCCAGCAGCATCACCCCCAGCGCGATGCAGGCCGCACCGGCCAGGCGCGCGCGGCGGTCGCCCTCGCCCAGCAGCTTGCCGCCGATCAGCGCGGCGAACAGCATCGACACCTCGCGCGCCGGCGCCACATGCGACAGCGGCGCCAGTTGCACCGCGTACAGCACCAGCACATAGGCCAGCGGGCTCACCGCGCCCATCAGCAGCACCGCGCGCCAGTTGCGCCGGCCCTCGGCCAGAAAGCCGGCGCGGTCGGCCAGCGCACGCGGGCCCAGCACCGGCAGGCGCAGCAGGTTGCCGAGGTAGTCGAGCACGATGGGCGAAATCAGCGCCACCTTCACCGCATAGCCGTCGATCACCGTGTAGACCGCGATCAGCAGCCCGGTCAAGCCGCCCCAGCGCAGGCCGGCCAGCACGCGACTGCGCTGCGCGGCCGCGTGGCGGCGCGCCAGCAGGGCCGGGCCGCCGGCGATCAAGAACACGCCGGCGCACACGCCCAGCACACCGGCCGCGCCGCGGGCGCTGAGCGTCTCGCCCAGCAGCAGCACCGCGCCGGCCGCCGCCACCAGCGGCCCGGTGCCACGCGCCACCGGGTACACCACGGTCAGATCGGCCCGGCGGTAGCCGGTCAGCAGCACCTGGAAGTACGCCACATGCACCAGGCCGCTGGCCAGGATCAGCGCCCATTCGCGCCAGCTGAAGCCGGGCGCATGCTGCCAGGTCAGCCACAGGCCCAGCGGTGCCCACAGCAGGCTCACCGCCAGCGCCGACCACAGCGCAAAGTGCGGCCCGCCATCGGCCCGCTTGGCCACGATGTTCCAGCCCGCGTGCAAAAGCGCGGCCACCAGGATCAGCGCCAGCGCGGTCAAGGGCATGGGGCGGCATTGTCGGTGCTGGCGCTACAGTGCCCGGCACACTGCTTGATCCACTGCCCCGCCCCTCTACCCCGCCCCTCTACCCCGCCCCATTGCCGTGACGCCCCACAACCCCGACCTCGTGCACCTGCTGCGCGGCCCCGCGCTCGAATCCTTTCACCGCGGGGCCCTGGCCATCGTGGATGCCGGCGGCGCCGTGTGGCGCAGCAGCGGCGACATCGACCGGCCGGTGTTTCCGCGCTCGGCCAACAAGGTGCTGCAGGCGCTGCCGCTGGTGGCCAGCGGCGCGGCCGAGGCCTTCGGCCTCAGCGATGCCGAGCTGGCCCTGGCCTGCGCCTCGCACAGCGGCGAGCCGGCGCATGTGGCCACGGCCGCCGGCGTGCTGGCCAAGGCCGGGCTGGGTGCGCAGGCGCTGGAATGCGGCACCCACTGGCCGCGCGACGAAGCGGTGCTGAAGGCCCTGGCCCGCAGCGGCCACGAGGCCAGTGCGCTGCACAACAACTGCTCGGGCAAGCATGCCGGCTTCGTGTGCGTGGGCTGCCTGATGGCGCGCGCCGCCGGCCGCGAGCCGGGCGAGTTCACACGCGGCTACCTGCGCCCCGATCACCCGGTGATGCGCGAGGTGACGGCCGCAGTGGCTGCCACCACCGGCTGCGATCTGGCGCGCGCGCCGATGGGCACCGATGGCTGCGGCATCCCCACTTTTGGCGTGCCGCTGCGCGCGCTGGCGCTGGCCTTTGCCCGCGTGGCCAGCGGCCAGGGCCTCTCAGCCGGGCATGCGCGCGCCGCCCTGCGCCTGCGCCAGGCGGTGGCGGCCTCACCGTTCCATGTGGCCGGCACGGGTCGCTTCGACACCCGCGTGATGCAGCGCCTGGGCGAGCGCGTGTTCTGCAAGGTGGGTGCCGAGGGCGTGTACTGCGCGGCCCTGCCTGAGGCCGGCCTGGGCGTGGCCATCAAGCTCGACGACGGCAACACCGCGCGTGCCGCCGAGGTGGTGATGGCCGCCGTGATCGCGCGCCTGGTGCGGCTGGACGATGCCGAGCGCGGCTTCGTGCAGGGCCTGGCCGATGTGCCGCAGCGCAACTGGGCCGGCACCGAGGTGGGCCGGCTGCAGGCCAGCCCGGCGCTGCAGGCGGCGCTGGCCTGACGGCTGACGGCTGACGGCGAGAACGCCAGAACGCCCGAACGCCCGAACGCCGGCGCGGCCTGTCCCCGCCGCGGCTTTGACGCCGCCCGGGCCTACGCGCCGGCCAGGCGGCCCAGCCACTCGTGCAGCGCGTAGACGCTGCGCTGCAGCCCCTCTACCGAGGGCATGAAGTCGCCCGCGGCCAGTGGCCCGGCCGGCGGCACGGCCATCGGCGCCGGCAGCAGTGCCAGGCGCACGCCCTGGCGCTGCATGGCGCGCTCAAAGCCGGCCAGCGCGCGGCGCTGGTGCATGTCGTGCGTCACCAGCACGATCTGCGTGATGCCGGCCTGGCTGAGCAGGGCCACGGTGAACTGGGCGTTCTCGGCGGTGTCGCGCGAGCGGTCTTCGCGCCAGCGCAGGCGCACGCCCAGGTCGCGCTCGGCCACGCGGGTGGCCGCGGCGGCCTCGGTTTCACCGGGGTCGACGCCGGGCGCCAGGCCGCCGCTGAAGGCCAGCGGCAGCCCGGTGCGGCGCGCCAGCCAGGCGCCGTAGCGCAGGCGCTCGGCGGTCAGCGGCCGCAGGTCGGGCACGCCGTACTCAGGCGCCGGATCGCGGCGGCCGGCCCCCAGCACCACGATGGCGGTGCTGCGGGCGCCCTTCAGGGCCAGCACCTGCGCGTCGGTCAGCGGTGGCGGCGGCGTGGTCAGCCAGCGCGCCAGGCCCAGGCCCACGGCCGGCAGGCACAGCAGCCACATCGACACCAGGCCCAGCACCACCAGCGCGCGGGCCAGCCGCGGCCGGCGCCGCCACAGCAGCAGGCCCAGCAGGGCCAGCAGCAGCGGCGAGGCCGGTGGCAGCAGCAGCTTGCCGGCCAGGCCCTTGAGGGCATGCAGGTTCAGTGCGGCGATCAGATCATTGGGTGACACGGCAGGGGGCGGTCGGCAAGGGCAGCGCATGCTACCCGCAGGCCTGTTGGCTGGCCCTGGCTGGCGCTGGCTGGCCCTGGTTGGTGCTGGTTGGTGCTGGCCGGCGCGGCGGGTGCCCTGCCCCGCCTATGGCTCGCCCAGGCCGAGGGCGCGTGCCACCACGCGCCAGTCGATCAGCTTGAAGTTCTGCGGGCCTTCGGGCGCGCGCTTGTGGCCGTCCTGCATCACCAGCAGGCCCTGCGGATAGGCCGCACCGAGCGCCGCGCCGCTCACGTCCAGGCCATCGGTCTCGGACACGCCGTCGATGCCGGCACCGGCGTTGTGGCCCACGCGCAGTGCGCCGCGCACGCGGTAGGGCGGCTGGGCCTCGAGCACCACCACGCTGTGGTTGCCCTGGCTGGAGGCCACCAGCCAGCGCGCCGGCTGGCCCGGTGCGCCGGGGTACAGCGCCAGGCCTTCCACATCGGCCTGCAGCACGCCGCCCGCGCCACCGACCCGCAGCACCTCGGTCAGCCGCGGCTGCGGGCTGCGGTCGGCCAGGTCCAGCGCCCAGATGCCGCGGTCTTCCTCGCCGATGAACAGGCGCTGCGCGGCATCGTCGGCCACGCAGCCCTCGGGCTGGCTGGCCATGGCCAGGCGCTGCACCACATCGGCCACGATGCGCCCGCCCTCCATGCGCAGCGCCAGGCGGTGGATGCGGCCGTCCTTGTCGTTGGCAATGGCCTCCAGGCCACCGGCCGGCGGCTGGTGCAGGCACAGGCCGTACAGGTCATCCAGGCCGCTGGGCAGGCGCGCACGCTCGCTGAAGCGGCCCTCGGCATCGGCCTCGAAGACCACCAGCGCACGCGCGTCGCGGTGCGTGGCCAGGGCCAGGTCGCGCGGGCGGTCGTCGCCGGGCAGGCGCACGCGCTGGCGCAGGTCCACGTTGTTGAGCCGGCCCACCGGCAGGCGCTGCAGCTCGCGGCCGTCCAGCGCGTAGACCATCAGGCCTTCGCGCTTGTTGGTGCCCAGCACGCGCGAGCGTTCGGGCGCCGCCGGGTGCACCCAGATCGCGGGGTCGTCGGCAGCGTCGCCGGCCTGGTGCACCGGCTCGGTCTGCGCGCTGGGGGCCACCACCGGCAGCGCCGGCGGCAGGCCTTGTGCGGCCGTGCCCGCCCAGTGCAGCGCCCGGGCCTGCCAGGCGGCCTTGGGCGTGCTGCGCCAGGCCAGCTGCCAGCCGCCGGCGGCGGGGGCATCGCCTGTGGCGCGTGGCAGCGCCAGCAGCTGCGGCTCGTCGCTGTCGGCCGCGCGGGGCACGGCCAGCGGCTTGCCGCTGCGCACCCAGGCCGGCTGGCCATCGGCGCTGCGCTGGCGCGCCAGCAGGTGCAGCTGGCCGGCCCGTGCATCCAGCACCGCCAGGCCGCCGGGCAGCAGGGCCAGGGCCGGATCGGCATCGCGCAGCGGGCCCAGCGGCTGCTGGGCCAGCAGCAGGTGGCGCTGCGGCATGCCTTCCGAATCGGCCCGCAGCGCCCACAGGCCCACGCCGGGCTCGTGGGCGTGCAGCCAGCCGCCGGCGTCATCGACCACGCAGCGTTCCAGGCCTGGCGGCAGGGCCAGGGTGCGCAGGCGCAGCGCCGGCTGGCTGCCCTGGGGGATTGGCGTGCCTTGCGGGCCTTGCGACCCTGGCGCGCCTTCGCTGCCTGCCGCGCGATCACGCAGCAGCCACTGCTCGGCCAGGCCCTCGTCGCCCACCAGGAACACCTGGTCGGCGCCCTGCGCATCGCGGTACAGGCACAGCGTGCTCACGCGAAAGGCCGGCGATGGCAGCAGCGGCTGCGGCTCGGCCAGGCGCATCCGGGCCAGATCCACCCCCACGCCCAGCGTGCGCTGGCTGTCGGCATCGAGCAGCACGGCGCGCACCTGGCCGGCGGGGCCGGCGCGCCAGTCCATCGCGCTGGCGCGCAGGGCCAGGCGGGCGCGCTCGGTGCCGTTGGCGTCGTGCAGGCGCAGCGCGCGCTTGTCGAGTGCCAGCCAGGCGCCGCCGGGCAAGGCGGCCAGGGCCTCGGTGCGGCCGATGGCGGCGGGCACGGCAGCGGCACTGGCCGTGGCCACGGCAGCATCCACCGCCGCCGCGCCGGGCTGGGCCGCCAGCGCGGCGCGGGTGGGGCCCAGGGTGGCGGCCAGCAGCGCCGCGCAGAACAGCGCACGGCGCAGCATCGCGCCAGGCACAGGGCCAGCACAGGCAACCAGGCGCCGGCCGCGGCCGCGGCAAGGCTTGGACGAAGCGATCATGGGCAACAGGCGGGTCATCAGAACAGCGCCATCTTCACCGACACGCGCAGGCTGCGGCCATAGCGCTCGTACTGTGCGTTGCGGCTGCTGCGGCCCTGCAGCACCTCGTAGGCCTGGTTCGTGAGGTTCAGGCCCTCGACGACCAGGGCCGTGTCCTTGGCCAGGTTGAAGCGCGCCGACACATCCCACTGCGTCTGCGGCGCCACGTACAGGTCGGCGTCGGCAGCGCGCGCATCGCCCACCTCGAGCAGGTAGCGCGACTTGTGATTGGCCGCCAGGCGCAGGCCCAGGCCGGGCGTTTCCCAGCCCAGCATCAGGTTCAGCACGCGCGACGACTGGCTGGGCAGCGGGATGCTGCGCTCCACGCGGCTGCCATCGTCCATGGCCGCGATACGCGCCTTCGAGTGGCTGAGCGTGGCATTGGCCGCGGTGACCAGGGCGTTCCACGGCCCCGGCAGCTCGCGCCAACTGCGCGACCAGGCCAGCTCCAGCCCGCTGACCCGTGCGCTGCGGCCATTGGCATAGGTGATGGCCTCGCTGAAATCGGCCCAGTCGCCGCTGCCGGCCACATCGGTCTGGTAGACGAAGTTGCGGATCTGCTTGTGGAAGGCGTAGGCCGACACCGCACCGGCATAGCCCAGCTGGCGCTCGAGGCCCAGATCGAGGTTGCGCGCGCGCAGCGGCTGGAGCAGCGGGTTGCCGAACTCGGCCTCGTCGCCATCCACCAGGCGTGCCGGCGAGAGCTGCTCGAAGGTGGGGCGCACCACGCTGTTCGTCCAGGCCGCACGCAGGCTGGTGGCGCGATCAAGGTCGTGGCGCAGGTGCAGGCCGGGCAGCCAGTGGCTGTGGCGGCTGTCCACGCGGGTGGGCGTGAACTCGCCATCCACCAGGGCCCAGCCTTCGGTGCGCAGGCGGGTGCGCTCCATGCGCAGGCCGGCCAGCAGGTGGGTGGCGCCGAGATCCAGCTTGCCCTGCAGGTAGCCGGCGTCGATGCGCTCGCGCAGCGTCATCGTGGCCAGGCGCGACTCTTCGTCGTCGATGAAGTCATCGAGGTTCACGCGGCCCAGCATGGCCAGGATGGGGGCCGAGGCGATGGCCGGCCCGAACTCGCCCAGGCCGTAGGCGGCCTGCCCCAGGTTCAGCGCGCTGAGGCTGCGCTGGGCATCGCTGAGCGCCAGCGGCGCCTCGTCCAGGTCTTCGAGCTTCCAGGTGGTCTGCTCGTTCGTCTTGCGGCGGTGGCTGGTCTTGGCGCCGAACTTCAGCTCGGCCTCGTGGCCGGCCAGCGCAAAGCCGCGCGAGAAATCCAGCCGCGCATGGCGCTCGCGGTCGATGGCCAGCGAGCGCTCGGCCTCGATCTCGGTGAGCAGGTAGCTGGCCGCGCGGTGGATCGCTGCCGGCGCCACCAGGCTCGGCGCGCGGGCGTTGGTGAAGCCCACGCCCGAGAACACATCGTCGGCCTCGAACACCGCCGCGGCAATGCGCTGCGGCAGCTTTTCGCGCGCCTGGCTCTGGCCCAGCTCGCCCTGCACACGCCAGTCGCTGGCGGCAGCGCCCAGGCGCCAGTCGCCACCGAGTGAGAACGCGCGGATGGTCTGGGTCTCGAGCCGGTCTTTCAGCTCGCGCACCGATTCGGCCTCGCCAGTGGCGCCGGCCGCCTGGGCCTCGTCAAAAGCGATGGCATGCGCCTGGCGCTGCTCCAGATCACTGAAGCGGCTGTAGGTGGCGCGTGCAAACCACTGCTGCAGCGCCGTGGGGCGGTACTCGAGGTTGGCGGCCAGGCCGCTGCGCTTGCGCGTGATGCGGTAGGCGCGGCGCTCGAACTCCGCCAGCGCATCGCCGTCCCAGGCGCCGCCGGTTTCCACGTTGTCGGAGCCGAAGGCGCGCTCCTCGTGGCTCAGGCCCAGGGCCAGGCCCAGGCGGCCACCGTCAAAGCGCTCGCTCCAGGCCAGCGCGGCATTCGGCCGGGTGCGGCCGGTCAGGCTGTCGCGGCTGGCACCCAGCTCGGCGCTGAGAAAACGCCCCGGCTGGTCAAAGGCCGAGAGCGTCTGCACATCGATGGTGCCGCCCAGCGAGTTGGCGTCCATGTCGGGCGTGAGGGTCTTGTGCACCACCAGCGCGCGCACCAGCGACGAGGGCAGCACATCCAGCGCCACCGCCCGGCGGCCGGCCTCGGGCGCCGGCACCAGCGCGCCGTTCAGCGTCACCGCGTTCAGGTCGGGGCCCAGGCCGCGCACACGCACATAGCGGCCCTCGCCCTGGTCGCGTTCGATCGAGACACCGGGCACACGCTGCAGCGCCTCGGCGGCGTTCTTGTCGGGCAGGCGGCCAATGCCATCGGCGCGCACCACGCTGATCACGCTGTCGGCCGCGGCCTGCTCGCGCAGTGCACGGTCGGTGGCCTCGGCCTGGCCGGTGATGACCACGGCCTGCACCGCCGCCGGCGGCGTGGCCTGGGCCCAGGCCATGTCACCGGCCGCGGCGCAGGCCAGCAGCGCGGCGGCGGCCACGTGGCGAAGCGGGCGAGCCGTGCGAACCGCGCGAACCGGGCGTACCGGTCGAACCGGGTGGGAGGGGTGTGCAGGGTGTGCCGGGCGCCGGCTGCTGCGGGCCGGGGTGAAGCTTTGATGGGCGGGGTACGGCATGGGCTTGGGCGCGCTGGGCGTGTGGCAGGTTGGGCGTTCAATGAACGTGACGGGGCGCACGGTAGGCAGGCCGCATGAAGCTTGCGTGACAGGCCGGCGCGCCGCGGCGCGTTGGCAGCCGGCCCGACACCACGCTGAGCCCCTTGCACCCGGTCGGGCCCCGGCCCGTCACGCGGCCGCTCACCCGGCCCCTCCCCCGGCGTTCCTCCCGGCAAGGCCCAGGCCCGCCGCACGGCAGCGCGGCGCGGCGTGAGCTCTTTGAACCCCCCCGCCCCGCGCTGCGGCAACAGCGGCACAACTGTCATGCATGCGCCCTAAGCTGGTCATCCAGACGTCACACCCGCCGCACCCATGTTCCAGCACCTTGCCTCGTCCGCCACCCGCCGCAGCGGCCTGCCGCACTGGCGTGCCCACCAGTGGCTGGCGTTGGGCCTGCTGGCCGGCTGGCTGCTGCTGGCGCTGCTGTTTGCGCAACAGGGCCTGCCCAAGCCGCTGGCCGCCTGGCATGCGCTGGACATCGCCGGCGAGGGCTGCCTGGCCCTGCTGGCCGGCGCCTGGGCCCTGGTGGTGCTGGACAGCCGCCCCGCCGGCCGCGTGACCCGCTGGCTGGGGGCCGGGCTGGCGCTGCTGTCGCTGTCGGCCGGGGCCGACCTGATGGACGAGTTTTTCACCCTGCCCGCGCAGGCCGTGCTGCTGCGCTGGCTCGAATCAGGGCTCACGCCGCCCGGCCTGCTGGCGCTGAGCGTGGGCCTGGTGCTGTGGCGGCAGGAGCAGCAGGTCATCGGCCTGCAGCTGGCCGGGCGCGAAGGCGGGCTGCGCGACCACCGCAGCTTTGACCAGCTGACCCGGCTGGCCGATGCCGGGCACTTGCGCCGCGTGCTCGAGCAGGCGCTCGACACGCCCGCCAGCGGCAGTCTGGTGATGCTGGAGCTGGCCAGCCGCAGTGCGGCAGAGCGACTGCACGGCCGCCGCGCCGGCCAGCAGCTGATGCGTGCCGTGGTGCAGATGGTGTTGCTGAACCTGCGCCCCGACGACCTGCTGTGCCGCTACGGTGGCGACCGCCTGGTGCTGTGGCTGCCCGGCACCCCGCTGGCCGAGGCACACCAGCGTGCCAGCGCCCTGCAGCGCATGGCCGAGGCCCTGCACACCTACGCGGCCCGGCATGGCCCGGCCCTGGGCGCGCAGCTGCGCGTGGCGCTGCAGCCTCTGGATGGCGAGGCACTGGCCCAGGCCGCCGCCGGCCGGCCGGCGCCCGGCCCGGCCGCTGCGGCGGCGGCCAGCGTCCAGGTGCGTGCGCAGGCGCCGCTCAGTGCGCTGTGCCGCCTGCTCGACGAGGCCGGCGGTCCGGGTGAAGCCAGCGCAGCCGCCACCGCCGGCTGCGCGGCCGCGCGCTGACCGGCGGCGCGCCTGTCTGTTGCGCCCGGCCACGCCATGTTCACTGGCAGCACCCGCCCCGCCTGGTACGACGCCGGCACGCCGCTGATCCCCTCACTGCACCAGCCGGCGCTGGTGGCCGAGCACATGGCCGCCCACCTGGATGACCACCTGGATGAGCACCTGGATGACCCGCGCGCCTGGCAGGCCGGCGGGGGCATGCCGGCGTGCCGCACGCCGCCCGATGCGGCACTGGCCGCCTGGCTGGCCGGCAGCGGGCTGGCGCCCGAGCTCTTCGGCCCGCGCCCCGGCCTGCTGAGCCCGGCCCAATGGCTGGCACTGCTGGCCCGCGCCGAGCGCAGCCTGGCTGCGCCCGACACCGCGTTCGAGCTGGGGCGCATGCTGCTGCCCGGCCACCATGGTGCGGCCAGCCAGGCCCTGGCCCAGGCCGCGCACCTGGGCGAGGCCCTGCACCTGCTGCAGCAGCATGCCGCACGCCTGAGCCCGCTGCTCACGCCACGCCTTGTGCTGGCCGGGCCCGAGGCCGTGCTGCTGTGGACCGACGCCGTGGGCCTGGGTGCCCAGCGTGGCTTCGTGGTCGATCTGATGATGGCCGCGGTGGTCGGCATGGCCCAGTGGCTGGGCGGCGAGCGCCTGCCCTGGCGCCTGTGCTTCAACCGCGTGGCTCCGCGCCGCATCGAGCAGCACCAGGCCTACCTGGGCAGCGCGCTGCGCTTTGGCTGCCATGTCGACGCCATGATCCTGCCGCGCGAGCTGCTGCAACGCCGCTGGCCGGCCGCCGGGCAGGTGGGCGCAGCGGCCCGCCGCGCCGCGCGCCACGCGGCCGACGCCGAAACCGCGGCCCTGCCGCGCAGCCTGCTGGCGCTGCTGCACGAGCACCTGCACCAGCAGCTGTGGCCACGCGGGCCCGCCAGCGCCCATGGCAACCCAATGGATGAGATGAGCGGCTTGCCGGGTGACGGCCTCAACCCGGCGCCGGCCGTTCCGGCCCCGCTGCCCGCACCCGGCCAGCCCTGCACCCTGGAGCATGCGGCCGCCGCGCTGGGCACCAGCCCGGCCACGCTGAAGCGGCGGCTGGCCGCCGAGGGCACGCACTTCCAGGCCGAGCTGGACCAGGTGCGCAGCCACCTGGCGCTGTACCTCTACCGCTACCGAGGCGCCGACAACGCCCAGGTGGCGCAGGCCCTGGGCTTTGCCGACGTGCCCAACTTCCGCCGCTCGTTCAAGCGCTGGACCGGGCTCACGCCGCAAAGCCTGCGCACCGGCCTGATCAGCCCCGGCCCGGCGCCCTGGCCTGCGGCAGCAGGCTGAGCCGGGCGTGGGGCGCGGCGCCCCAGGGCCAGGCTGCCGGCCGAATCCCCACACCCAGGCCCGGTGCCGGGCCGCCCATCACCACCACATCACGGCGGTCTCGCCCATGTCGCTGGCGTGATACAGCCGGATGCGCAGCACATAGGTGCGGCCCTTGTGCAGGCGCTGGCGGATCAGCGCATTGCGCTCTTCGCCACTGTCGTCGTCGGCGGTGAGGTACAGGTCCTCGGTGGCGGTGCGCTCGAACAGCGCGGCCACCACGTCGGCATCGCCAAAGGTCTGCATCCGGTAGTAGCGGCTGCTCTTGGGCTTGAGCAGCATGTTGATCTGGCCGCCAGCCGGCACATCGAAGCGCCGGGCCGTCAGCATCGGCAGCTCGGGCTCGGCAGCGGCGGTCAGGGGCGGGTAGAAGCTGCGGATCCATTCGCGGTCGCGCGCCGACAGGCCACCGGCCGGTTGCAGCGGCTGCACCTGGTAGATCGGTGGTGACTCGATCAGGCCGGCCTCGAACGGGTAGTGCATGACCGAATCCTTGTCCCAGTTCGAGCCCTGCACGGTGTCGGCGTTGATCTTGCGGATGATGTTGTGAAACGTCACCTCGCGCGGCCACTCGTTGGGTGGCTGGGCCAGCGCTGCATACACCGCCTCTTCGTTCCAGACGATGCCGGCCTTGGGGTTCTGGTGCTCGTGCGGCAGGCCCATGCTGTGGCCGATCTCGTGCGCGGCGGTCTCCCAGTCGAAGTTGCCTGCGGTCGGGTCGAGGTTCATGGTGGCGGCGTCGATGCCCTGGTCCAGCACATCGCGCCCGATGTACGACCAGTGGCCATCGTTGCGCTGGAAGGCAATGCGCAGCTGCGCATCGGCACGCTTGGGCACTTCCTCGAACTTCAGGCCGATGCCCAGATCGACCCAGGCCTTCAGGCCGTCACGGAACACTTTCTTCTGCGCCTCGGTGCCCGCCAGATGCGCCAGGCCCGGCCGGTTCTCGAAGAAGGCGTAGCGCAGGGTGCTGCCGTTGACCCACTTGCGGTCGTTGACGATGATGGCCCGCATGCGATTGGCCGCCACGCCGGGCTTGAACGTGCGCGGCGCAGCCTCGCGCATGCTGCAATAGTGCCGCAGGCGCAGCGGGCCACCATCGGCGCGCCCGATCGTGGCCCGGCCCGTTGCTGCTGTCTTTCTGCTTGCCATGGTTCGCCTCCTGGGCATTGCCCGCCCGGGTGGGGTTCAGTGGTGGCGCAAGGCGCCGGTGGTGGCCCCGGGTGCTGCGCAGTCTGCGGCCACCACCCACGCGGCCACATCCGCACGGCTGAGGACGGGCACCGACAATGCCATGCACCAGCTGCTTGAATTTGAGCGCGTCAACACCACGTTAGGCCCCATGCGTACGCCGCCGCGATCTCGTGAACCCACGGTTGCCAACATCGCCTTCGTGGCGCTCCTGGTGTTTGCGGCCATGTTCTTTGTGGTCGGTGTGATCCTCGTGCCCGAGGTCATGCGAGGCGCCGAGATCGCCAGACACCTGGCGGCGGGCTCCGGGCAGGTGGATGGCGCGATCGTCGGGCTTCAGCACTACGTCAGTCGACAGCGATGCGAAACGGCCGCCACCGTTCTCTACAGGGTGGATGGCAGGTCGTATGAGGTGGTGGCCCATGGCTGCGGCAGGCAGCATGGACGCACCTTGAAGCTGGGCGACCAGGCCCGCGTCACCTTTGCCCTGGCCGATCCCAGGTTCGCCAACGCCGTGGCCCCGGGCGTTTCGTCCATCGCACCGGCCTGGCCCACGCTCCCATTGCTGTGGGCGCTGGCCGCGGCCTGCGGCTGGGGTGCGTTGCGGCTGTTCCGCCGCGGGCACTGGCCGATCGGGCATGTGCCGCAGCGCCGATCGTGACGGCCCGAGCGGCCGCGCCAGCCGCCCAGCCGATGCCCCCGACCTCCGGCGTGCCGCCGTGCCGGCGCCGCGCCGCGCGTGGCCCTCAACCTGGCCGTCGCCATGCCCTTGAACCGTCATCGCCCCAGGCCTGCTGAAGCGGCCACCCGCACCGCGCCCGCGGCATCGCTGCCGCGCCACTTCGTGCGGTCGCGCATGGTGGAGGCGGTCAGGCGGCGCCTGCAGGCCCGGTCGTATCCGCGCACGCAGATGGGGTTGATCGTGCTGCTCACCGGTGGCTTCGGCCTGCTGGCCTCGTTCGCCTTGCTGCAGTTCGGGCTGGGCAGCATGGCGCTGCGTTACCCGCTGGCGCTGGCCTGTGCCTACCTGGTCTTTCTGGGCCTGATCGGCCTGTGGCTGCGCAGCCAGGCCGAGCACTGGCTAGACATCGTGCAACTGCCGGACTGGCCGGCGGCGGGGCCCAGGCAGGCCGGCGCGCCGGCCCGGCCGGGGTTCGAGCCTGGCGGAGGCGGTGATTTCGGCGGCGCTGGTGCCAGCGCATCGTTCGACGCGCCGGCGGGCCCAGGCGCCGAAGCGCTGGCCCTGCCCGGCAGCGATACCGAGGTGCTGCTGCCCCTGCGCCCGGTGGGCAAGGCCGCCAGCGCCCTGGCCGAGGCCGACGACCTGGCGTTGCCACTGGCGGTGCTGGGCGTCGTGGCCGGACTGGCGCTGGCGTCGCTGTACGTGGTGTACATCGCCCCGGTGCTGCTGGCCGAGGTGCTGGTGGATGGCGCGCTGTCGTACGCGCTGCTGCGCTACCTGCGCGGACACGACCCGCAGCACTGGCTGGCCAGCACCTGCCGGCGCACGGCGCTGCCCTTTTTCATCACCGCGGTGGTGCTGTCGGCCAGCGGCGCGGCGATGTCGGCCTATGCGCCGGGCGCCCGGTCGGTCGGGCAGGTGATCAGCCAGGCCTGGCCGGCAGGCGCCTCGAGGTGATGGGGGGCCGGCATGCGTGCAGCAGGGGCACCGCGCCGATCAGGCCTTCTTCGGCACCGGGGTGCGCTGGTTGCGCTGGGTGCGCTGGGGCCCGCAACCGGCCTGCAGCCAGCGCCCGCGCAGCTCGAGCTTTTGCAGCAGCGCGCGCTTGCCGCCCACACGCACCACGGTGCCGGCCAGGGTTTGCGGTGTCTTGGCGCTGAAGCGGGCATGCACCTGGCTGCCGTCGTCGCAGTGCAGCACGATGGCCCAGGCCTGGCGGCTCACCCGGGCCGGGCCGGTGGGTCGGCAGGGGTCGTCCTCGATCGCGTCGGGGCCGTGCACCAGGTGCAGCAGGTTGCGCTCGGGCAGGCAGTGGCTTTCCACCACCGTGCGGCGCGGCTGGCTGACCTGGGTGGTGATCTCCCATTGGCCGGTCTGGATCTCCAGGGCTTCGGCGCGCGCCGCGGGCGGCACCAGCGCCTGCAGTGCCAGCCATGCGAGCGCCACGGTCCACAACGCGTTCATTTTTCTGGTGTCGGTTGGCGAGAAAGCGCGCGCATTGTCACCGCGCCGGCATGGCACGGCGGCATCGGCCGCCGCAGATTGATCGCCACGTGCGTGCCATTCGCCTGTGGCTTGGGCGCTATGTCACAGCGTAAGCGCCCGCCTGGTCTGGCCCGCCACGGCGGTGCGGGCCGCTGAGTGCGTGGCCTGCCCACGCGGTGGCGTGCGCAGCGCCGGCCTTGCCCGAGGCGCGGCAAGCACGGCCGCCCTGCGATCATTGCGCCATGCGCATCCAGCTCTTCGTCTACGGCACCTTGAAAGAGGGTTTTCCCAACAGCCACCTCAATGCCGGCCGCCGGGTGCCCGGGCGGTTCATCACGCGCCAAGCCTTTCCGATGTATGTGGTGCGCCTGCCGGCCGAAGACCGCGCGCCCTGGCTGGTGAACCTGCCCGGCCACGGCCACCAGGTGCACGGTGAGGTGTACGAGGTGGACGCCGCCGACCTGCCGGTGCTTGACCAGCTGGAGGAAGTGGGCCTGCCCACCGGCTATGTGCGCGTGGCCATTGCGCTGGAGGCCCTGCATGAACCCGGGCTGTGCGTGCAGGCCCAGGCCTACCTGAAGCCAGCGGACCACCTGCGCCACTGCCTGGCCCGAGAGGGCCCGTATGCCGAATACACCGCGCAGCATGCGGTGGGCTACTACCTGCATCAGCGCTGACGGCCGGGCGCGGGCCCGACGTATGCTGGCCGCCTGACAAGGAGACGCCGATGACCCGACCCGCCCCGCGCCTGCCTCACGCCGTGCTGCTGCGCCTGGCCGCGCTGGTGCCGGGCCTGGTGGCAGGTCTGCTGGTCACCGGGCCCGGCGCCCAGGCTCAAGCACTGGCTGAACCCGGCTTCGCGCTGGACGGCAGCAAGCGCGTGCTGGCCGTCATGGCCGACGGTGCGCGCATCGAGCTGGGCGCGGTGCGCTTCACGCCCACGGGCGATGGCCGCACGGCCCGGGTCGACCTGACGCTGCACACCGAGCGCTTCACCGACCACTTCTTGTCGATGCGCGAGTTCAAGTGCCTGCCCGGCGGCACCGAGCTCAGCTGCCATGTGCCCTACCCCTATGCCAACCCCGGCACGGTGGCGCCGGGCCAGCTGGCCTGGCTGGAGCACCGGCTGATGTTCTTCTACAAGAAGCCGGCCGACTTCGGCGCCAAGCTGTGGAACGGCGTGTATTACCAGCTGCGCGAAACACCCACCGGCCTGGTGGGCACGCCGCAGGCCATCGACCTGAACCACATTGCCGCGCCCCCGGCCCGGCTGGACGAACCGCCGTACCGCCCGGCGCTGCGCGAGCCCATGCCGGCGGACGCGCGCTGGCTGCGGCAGATCCTCATCGAATGAAGGCGCTGCGTGCATGGTTCGGCCGCGTCATGCTGCTGGCGCGTGGCCTGCCGAAGGGCGCTTCAGCGCCTCCGCTGCCTTACGAGTGGTTCAGCGACGACGAGGCCGCGTGCTACCACCGCGCCGTTCTGGGCGCCGAGGCGTTGGCCGTGGACGAAGCCACCGCGCGCGATCTGCACTTGGCCGACTATGTACGCCAGCTGGCCAGTGACCGCAGCATCTTTGCCCGGCAGTACCTGCTGCATCGCCTGCTGGCCGGGGCCGGTGGCACGGCGGGCGCCGCGGAGGCCGAGGCCGAACGGCAGGCCACGCGCGAGCGCGTGCAGTTGCTGCAGGCTTCAGCCCGCGCCGCGGCGGCGGTGCAGGGCGCTGTGGCCGGGCTGCGCACCGTGCCGGCCGAGGTGGCGAGTTTCGTCTTCGGCCAGGATGGCGTGGTGTTGCCGCCGGCGTTTGCGCGCATCCGCTCCTTCGAGGCCCTGGTGCTGGCGCTGGGGCTGGCCGTGCTGGTGTGGCCGGGCGCGTGGACGGCTACCCTGCTGGCCGCCTGCCTGGTGTTCGGGCTGGGCTTTCAAATGCGCTGGTACCGTGTGCTGCAGCAGTGGACACGCCAGCGCGACGGTGTGCTGGCCATGCTGCGTGCCGCCCGGGTGCTGGCCGCCGCCCACGAGGCCCTGCCCCCACCGCTGCGCCCGGGTGTGCTGGCCACGCCGGCATGCATCGACCGCTTGCTGGCCACGCTGCGTCCCGGGCCGCTGGCTCGGGTGCCGGCACTGGCCGAATACCTGAACCTGCTGCTGCTGCACGAATACGCCAGTGCCGCGCGCGACGGTTTGGCCATGGCGCGCGAGCGCGTGGCGCTGGGCGCGGTGTTCGAGGCCGTGGCCCGCAGCGAAGCCGAGCTGGCATTGGCCACCATGGCCACGGCCTGCACGGGCGGCGGCACGGCCTGGTGCTGGGCCACTCCCGCGCCGCCCGGGCAACTGGCGGTGCAGGGCCTGCAACACCCACTGCTGGCCCGGCCCATCGGGGTGGATGTGGCCGTGGCGCCGGGCCGTGGCCTGTTCATCAGCGGCCGCAACGGCGAGGGCAAGAGCACGCTGATGCGCGCGCTGGGCCTGGCCGTGCTGACCGCCCGCGCCTTCGGCCATGCCCATGCGCAGCGGGCCAGCCTGCCGCGTGTCATGGTGTGCACCAGCATCCAGGTGCACGACGACATCGGCCAGGGCCGCAGCCTGTACCTGGCCGAGCTGGCGCGCGCGGCCGCGCTGTGCCGGGTGGCGGCGCAGCGGCAAGCGGTGCTGTTCATCGCAGACGAACTGTTTCGCGGCACCAACTATGTGGAATCGGTGGCGGCCTGTGCCGCCACGGTGCGCGCGCTGGCCCAGGGCGGCATGGTGGTGGTGGCCTCGCACAACGTGGTGCTGGCCACGCTGCTGGCGCCCTGGCTCGACGCGCTGCGGCTGCAGCGCTCACCGGGCGCGCCGCCGGCCCTGCAACTGGTGCCGGGCGTGCTGGTCGACACCAATGGCGTGGCCGTGCTGCGCAGCGAAGGCTTCGATGCCGAACTCGTGGCGCGGGCCGAACGCATCCAGGCCTGGTATGCCGCCTACGTGACCCACCCCACGCAGTTGCCCGGCGACCTGATGGCTTGATGGCTTGATCGCCCGGTGGCCGCGTGCGGGGGCGCCGGGGCGCCGGGGCGCCGGGGCGCTGCGGATTACACCGTGCGCCCGCCATCCACCGGAAATTCCACCCCGGTGATGAACTCGGCATCGTCGCTGGCCAGAAACACCGCCGCCTTGGCAATGTCCAGCGGTGTGCTCAGCCGGCCCAGCGGAATGGTGGCCAGGAACTTGGCGCGGTTATCGGGCGTGTCGGGCATGCCCATGAAGGCTTCGAGCAGGCCGGTCACGCCCATCACCGGGCAGATGGCATTGACGCGGATGTTGTCGGGGCCCAGCTCCACGGCCAGGCTCTTGCTCATCAGGTTGACTGCGCCCTTGGAGCTGTTGTACCAGGTGAGGCCCGGGCGCGGCCGCATGCCGGCGGTGGAGCCCACGTTCAGGATCACGCCGCTCTTTTGCTGGCGCATCAGCGGAACCACGGCGTGCACCATGTGGAAGATGCTCTTCACGTTGATGGCGTACACCTTGTCGAAGGTGTCTTCGTCGACATTGAGCAGCGGCTGGTTCTTGTGCGTCCAGCCGGCGTTGTTGACCACCACGTCGATGCGGCCACCAAAGGCCTCGGCGGTGGCCTTGACCAGGGCGTCGATGTCGGCGCGCCGGGTCACGTCGCAGGTCACGGCAATGGCGTTGGGGCCGAGTTCGGCGGCCACCGTCTTGGCGCCTTCGCCGTTGATGTCGGCCACGGCCACCTTGCCGCCTTCGCGCACGTACTGGCGCGCGATCTCGGCGCCGAAGCCGCTGGCTGCGCCGGTGACGATGGCCACCTTGTTCTTGAGTCTCATGATGTCGCTCCTGTCGGATCTTGTGACGTCATTGTCCGTGGTACTGCACCACGGTCTTCACGGTGCAGAACTCCTCCAGTGCCATGAAGCCCTTCTCGCGGCCGTGGCCGCTGCGCTTCACGCCGCCGAAGGGCAGCTCCACGCCGCCGCCGGCGCCATAGGTGTTGATGTAGACCTGGCCGCACTTCATGGCCTTGGCCATGCGGGTCTGGCGGCCGCCGTCGCGCGTCCAGATGCCGGCCAGCAGACCGAAGTCGGTGGCATTGGCCAGCGCGATCGCATCGGCTTCGTCGTCAAACGGGATCGCCGCCAGCACCGGGCCGAACACTTCGTCGCAGGCCAGCGGGTGATCACGCGGCACCGGGCCGAACAGCGTGGGCGCCACGTAAAAGCCGCCGGGGTGCACGCCATCGGCCACCTGCCCCTGGGCCAGGATGGCGATGCCGCTGTCCTGCGCGCGGCGGATGAAGCCTTCCACCCGTGCCTTCTGCGCCGCATTGATCAGCGGGCCGCAATCGCGGTCTTGCGCCGGCGTGCCGGCCGCGCTGCCCTTGAAACGCTCGGCCACGGTGGCCACAAAGCGCTCGTAGATCGACCGCTGCACCAGCAGCCGGCTGCCGGCCGAGCAGGTCTGGCCGGCGTTTTGCGTGATGGCCTTCAGGATGAACGTGGCGGCGCGCTCGAGATCGGCATCGTCGAACACGATCTGCGGGCTCTTGCCGCCCAGCTCGAGCACCACCTTCAAGGTGCGGTCGGCCGCGGCCTTCTGCACCAGCGTGCCCACCTCGGGGCTGCCGGTGAAGGTGACGAAGTCGATGTCGTGATGCGCGGTGAGCGCGGCGCCGGCTTCTTCGCCCAGGCCGGTCACCACGTTCAGTGCGCCATCGGGCAGGCCGGCCTCCTTGGCAATGGCGCAGAAGGCCAGCGGCGTCATGCAGGCGTCTTCGCTGGGTTTCAGCACCGCGGCGTTGCCCATCGCCAGTGCCGGCACCACCGAGCGGCCGAACATCTGCGCCGGGTAGTTCCAGGGCAGGATGTGGGCGGTGACGCCATAGGGCTCGCGCAGCACCACCACATGAAAGTCGTTCAGGTAGGGGATCTGCTCGCCGTGCAGCTTGTCGGCCGCGCCGCCGTAGAACTCGCAGTAGCGCGCGGCCACCGTGATGTCGTTGCGCGCCTGGGCTATGGGCTTGCCGGTGTCGCGCGATTCGAGCTGCGCCAGCTCTTCGGCACGCGCCAGCATCAACGCCCCCATGCGCAGCAGGATGCGGCCGCGCTCGGTGGCGTTGAGCCTGCCCCAGGGGCCGCTGAGCGCGGCACGCGCGGCGGCCACCGCGGCATCGATGTCGGCGGCCGTGCCGCGGGCCAGGGTGTCGAACACCTCGCCGGTGCTGGGGTCGATGACCGGCAGGGTTTCGCCGTTGGCGGCGGCCACCCAGTGGCCGTTGATGAAGAGCTGGGCCATGCGGGCCTCCTGTGCAGATGAGCAGCGGGCCCCACCGGCGCCCGCCGGGTAAAGGCGGGTCAGTGCACGGCTGCAGCGGCCGCCTCGTCGTGGATCAGCGCGCCGCGTTCCAGCACCAGGGTCTGGCTGGGAATGTCCTTGAGCAGGCTGCGGTTCGATTCGGTGATCACCACGCACAGCTCGGGCCGCACCTGGTGCAGGCGCTGCAGCGAGGCCGCGTATTGCTGCGCCAGCACCGGCGCCAGGCCCTGGAAGGGTTCATCCAGCAGCACCAGGCGTTCGCCGGCCATCACGGCGCGGCCCAGCGCGGCCATCTTGCCCTGCCCGCCCGACAGCGCGGCGCCTGAGCGCGCCAGCATCGGCTGCAACTCGGGCACGATGCTCAGGGTTTCGGCCAGGCGCTCGTCAACCGCCTTGCGGGCCATGCCGATCACCTCGCACGGAAAGCGCAGGTTCTCCTCCACTGTGAAGCTGGGAAACATCACGCGGTCTTCGGGCGCGTAGCCGATGCCCAGCCGGGCGCGGTTGCGTGCGGGCACGCTGGCCAGGTCTTGGCCGTCCAGCAGCACGCGGCCACCATGGCCGGGCATGAAGCCCATGATGGTGCGCAGCAGCGTGGTCTTGCCGGCGCCGTTGCGGCCCACCACGGCCACCGTGGCGCCACGCGGCAGCTGGGCCACGATGCCGCGCAGCACCGGGATGCCGGCGATGGTGGCGCAGACGCCTTCGAGGTTCAGCATGTCAGGCCTTTCGCCGGGCCGCCCCAAGGAAGGCCTGCGCCCCCTCGGGGGGGCAGCGAACGAAGTGAGCGTGGGGGCGCCATGTCTATTCCCCGATCACGTTCTTGATGACCACCGGATCTCTGAGCACCTCTTCCGGCACGCCATCGGCCGCAATGCGTCCGGCAATCCACGCCGCCAGGCGCGTGGCGTAGCGGCGCACGATGTCGATGTCGTGCTCGACGAAGATGCTGGTCACCTGGCGGTCGTCGAGTGCCTTCATCACCACGGCCATCAGTTCGTGCTTCTCGTCGCTGGAGACACCGCTGGTGGGCTCGTCCATGATCATCAGCTTGGGGCGCAGCACCAGGGCCATGGCCACGTCCAGCAGCTTGCGCTGGCCTTCGGGCAGCGAACCCGCCAGGTCGTGCGCACGGGGCATCAGCTGCAGCAGCTCGAGCGTGGCGTCCACCTCGTCGGCCTCCACCGCCCTGGCCAGCGGCGGCCACAGGCCGAACACGCCCGCCGGCCGGCGCTGCACGGCCGATGCCGCCAGCAGCAGGCATTCGCGCACCGTGTGTTCGGTGAACACCTGCGGCAGCTGGAACGAGCGGCCCACGCCGCGGCGCGTGATGGCGCGCGGGCTCTGGCCGGTGACCTCGGCGCCATCGAAGAACACCTGGCCGCCGTCGGCCTTCAGGTAGCCGGTGCAGATGTTGATGAAGGTGGTCTTGCCGGCGCCGTTCTGGCCCACCACAGCCAGGCGCTCGCCGGGCATCAGGTCGAAGTCGATGGCGTCGGCGGCCACCACGCCGCCGAATCGCAAGCTGAGCCCGCGGGTCGACAGCAGGCCTTTGGGCGGCGCCGCGCTCATGCCTTGCCTCCCGCTGCCGGCAGCAAGCGCTTCGCGACCAGGCCGAAGATGCCGGTGGGCGCCACGAACACCATCACGATCAGCACCAGGCCCAGCGCCAGCTGCCAGGCACCAGTGAGCAGCGAGGCGGCATAGAGCTTGACGAACTCGAACACGAAGGCACCGATGAAGGCCCCCAGCGCATGCGCGCTGCCGCCCAGGATGGCGATGAACACCACCTCGCCCGAGCGCACCCAGTAGCCCATCTCCGGCGTCACCAGGCCTTGCGTCAGCGCGAACAGGCTGCCACCCAGCCCGCACAGCGTGGCCGACAGCAGGTAGCCGCCCCAGAACACGCGCTTGGCCGAGATGCCCAGGTACTCGAGCCGCGTCTCGTTGGTCTTGATGGCGGCCAGCGCCTGGCCGTTGACGCTGCCGAAGTAGCGCTGCACCGCCCAGCCGGCGGCCAGTGCCAGCACCAGGGCCAGGCCCAGCAGCGCGGTCTCGAAACCTTCGCGCTCCATGGCCACGAAGCCGAAGCTGGGCCGGTCGAAGCGCAGGCCGTCGGTGCCGCCGGTGATGCCGCCAAACTTGCCCAGCACCGAGAACAGCACCATCGAGAAGGCCAGGTTCAGCATGCCGAAGAAGATGCCGCGGTAGCGCACCATGAACACGCCGATCAGCGCGCCGGCGGCCGTGGCGCTGAGCGTGCCCAGCGCCACCAGCAGCAGCGCGTCCAGGTGCCAGGCCCGCGCCGCAAAAGCCACCGTGTAGCCCGACAGGCAGGCAAACATGGCGTGGCCGAACGACACCTGGCCGGCGCGGATCAGCACGATCACGCCGGCCACGCTCAGGCCGTTGGCCAGCGCCAGCAGCACCGGTGTCTTGAGCCAGGGCGCAGCGGCGGTGGCGCCGGCCACGGCCAGCACCAGGGCGAAGACGACGAAGGAGAGACGGTTCATCGCGGGCCGTCCGTCAGATGCGGCGCGCGGCCGTCGTTGAGAACAGGCCCTCGGGCCGCAGCAGCAGCACGCCCACCATGATCAGGTAGGGCATCAGCACCTCGGCTTCGGGCAGCAGGTACACCGCGAAAGAGCGCGCCAGGCCGATCATCAGCGCCGCCAGCGCCGCGCCGCCGATCTGGCCCAGGCCGGCGGTGGCCACCACGGCAAAGCTCAACACCATCATGTCGGCGCCGATGCCGGGCGTGAAGCTGGTGGTGGGCGAGGCCAGCGCACCGCCCAGCGCACCCAGCGCCCCGCCGATGGCGATGGTCAGCCAGGTGACGCGGTTCGTGTTGACGCCCATGGCGGTGGCCACCTCGCGGTGGTGGGTGACCGCCGTGACCTGCCGGCCCAGCGCCGTGCTGCGCAAGAACCAGCGCAGCGCCACGAAGGCCGCCACCGCCACCGCCGGCAGCACCAGCAGCTGGTAGCGGGTGTAGGTGACGCCCACCACCTCCAGCGTGCCGAGCTGGTTGACCACCTCGCTCACGAACACCGGCTGCACGCCCCAGATCAGGCGCTGCAGATCCTCCAGCACCATGAAGGCCGCAAAGGTGACCAGCAGCTGCAGGATTGGGTCCTTGTCGAGGATGCGGCGCAGCAGCGCAAATTCAAGCACCGTGCCCAGCAGCCCGCCGATGACCAGCGCCGCCACAAACAGCGCCGGCAGCCCCAGCCAGGCCGGCAGGCCGAAGTTGCCGATGGCCAGGCCCAGCGTGGCGGCAAAGTAGCCGCCCCAGGCATACAGGCTGCCGTGCGCGATGTTGAGGATGCGCATGACGCCGAAGATCAGCGTCAGCCCCAGCGCCACCAGAAACAGCAGTGCCGCATACGACACGCCGTCCATCAGGGCCAGGGCGACCAGGTTCGCGTCCATCCGTGCGGTGGTTGCTTCAGCGGTGGGCGCTTGGCATCACTTGTGGTCGTGGGTCTTGAGCTGATCGGAGGTGAGCACCTTCAGTACCGCCGGGTTGATCGACTTGACCCAGGTGGGCGACTGCTGGCCCACCGGGGTGGTGACCAGCTCGGCCGGCACGATGACCATCTTGTCCATCACCGCAAACGGGTACTTGGGCGTGCGCTTGGTCACCCCCAGCAACTGGGCCTCGAGGCCCTGGCCGTCCTCGCGCATGGTCACCTCGCGGCCATAGGCCTTGAACTTCATCTTGCGCATGGCCTCGGCCACCTGCTCGGGCGAGGGCCACTTGCCGCCGTTGGCCTTGATCGCCGCCTCGTAGCCGGTCTTCAGGCCCACCAGGGCCTGGGCCATGTGGTAGGTGGGATAGATCGGGTAGGCGCCGGTCTTGGCCTTGAACTTGGCGATGAAATCCTTGTGCGCGGGGTCGTCCTTGGTCTCGGGGTGCAGCCAGTAGTGGTCGCCCCGGCCGCCCACGATCACGCCCTCGGGCAGCGCGTCGCCCAGGCGCTCGAAGCTGCTCTCGGCCAGCGGCAGCACGAACTGGGTGCTGCCCTTGAACAGGCCGCGCTGCGCCGCCTGGCGCACGAAGGTGTCGAGGTCGCCGCCCCAGCCGGTGTTGAGCACCACGTCGGGCTTGAGCGCCTGCAGGCGCGAGATCTCGGTGGAGAAGTCCGACGCGCCCAGCTTGGGGAACATCTCGGCCACCACCTTCACGTCGGGCTTGAGCGCACGCAGCGTGTTGATGAAGATCTCCCAGCTGTCGCGGCCCCAGGCGTAATCCTGGTTGACCACCGCGATGGTGCTGAAGCTGGGCTTCATCTTCAGCAGGTACAGCACCGTGGCCACCATCTCGGTGGTGGCATTGGCCTGGGTGCGCACCACGTACTTGTAGCGCTTGTTCTCGAGGATCTTCTCGGTGCCGCAGTCCCACATCACGTTGAGCACCTTCAGGTCCTCGGCCACCGGCGCCACGATGTTGCAGTTGCCGCTGCTGATGGCCGAGAGCATCACCTTCACGCCCTGCTCCTGCACCAGGCGGCGGTACTCGCTGAGCATCTTGTCGCCACCGATGCCTTCGTCGATGAAGGTGGGTACCAGTTTGACGCCGCCGATGCCGCCCTTGGCGTTCATCTCCTCGATCAGCAGCTCGGCCGCGGCCTTGCCCGGCACGCCAAACACGCTGGCCGCGCCCGAGGTGAAGGTGGTGATGCCCAGCTTCAGCTCGGCCGGCTTGTCCTGGGCCAGCGCGGGCGCCAGCAAGGTGGTGGCCAGGGCCAGCGTGGCCAGCGTGCGGTGCATGGGCGTGGGGCGCATCGGTGTCTCCTGCGGTTTTTGTGGGCCGCAGCGGGCTTCACCGTCGGCCAGGGCACTATGCCGCCGGCCCGGGGGACACGCCATTCATCAATCTGGAAGCGCGCCTTCCGGGGGCCGGAAGCAGGGCCAACCCTCGGGCCGCGGCCAGGCCACGGCCGGGCCAGCACCTGCACCTGCGCCTGCGCCTGCGCCAGGGCCAGGGCCAGGCGCGTGGCCGGTGTTCTCAGGGCCGCACGGCGTCCAGCAGGCGCGGGTTGGGCTGTGGCGTGTGCTGCACCGCGGGCGCCGCCGAGGGCACGGGCTGCGGGCAGGCCTGGGCCTGGCGCAGGCCCTTCAAGAAGGCACGGCGCACGCCGCCGGCGGCAATGGCCGCGGCCACCGCGCGCGAGCGCTGCTCGGCACCGCTGAGCTTGCGCACCCAGCCGCGAAACGGCACCAGGCCCTCGGCCGTGCGCTGCAGCGCGCCCACGGCGGCGTCGCCGGCCAGGCTGCTGCCGCGCTCGATCAGGCCGGGCCGGGTGTCGCTGGCCGGGGCATCGAGGTCGGGGCCCAGGGCCTCGTCGAGCGCATTGATCTCGGCCTGCAGCGCGGCGCAGCCACCGGCATCGGGCGGGCCATAAGGCGCCTTGCGTGCGGCCTGCAGCACCTCGGGGATCACCTGCTGCAGCAGGTTCAGATCGACCAGCGGCGTGGTGGCCGCGTTCTCGATGCGGGTGGCCGGTGGCGCGCTGGCGCAGCCGGCCAGGCTGGCCAGCACGGCCAGGCCCAGCGTGGCCGGCACCCGCCAGGGCCGGCGCGGCGCTGGCGCGTGGCCCGGCGCGCGGGCGCTGTGGCCATCGGGGCGGTGGGCGCCGCCGGTGGGGCGGGCGGGGGGCAGGTGGGGTGTCATCACCTGCCGATGCTACTGCGGTGCCGGGCCTGGCGGGCCTGGGCTGGGCCGCGGCGGGGCGCCTACTCCAGCACCGACAGCGTGCGGCCAAATCGTGGCCGCCAGCCGTCGGTGGTGTCGGCCGACACCAGCACGCGCTCGGCGCGGCCGATCAGCCGGTGCCGCGGCACGGCGCCGATGAAGCGCGAGTCTTCGCTGTTGTCGCGGTTGTCGCCCAGCATGAAGAAGTGCCCGGCCGGCACGGTGGTGGGCGCGAAGCTGCGCCGTGCCTGCACGCCGTCGAGAAACTGCACCTGGCGGCCGCTGCCGGCCAGTGTTTCACGCGCCCGCGTGGCCGGCACCACCACGCCCGGGGCCAGCCACTCGCGCAGCAGGCCGATCTCGTCATAACGCGCGGCCTGGCCGTTGACGATCAGCACCTCGTTGCGCATCTCGAGCACATCACCGGGCAGGCCGACAATGCGCTTGATCAGCCGCGTGCCATTGGCCGGCGACGAGAACGTGACGATGTCGCCGCGCTGCGGCTCGCCCAGGCGCGCCAGCGAGACATCGGTGAGCGGCAGCTTCAGGTCGTAGGCCAGGCGGTTGACCAGCACCACATCGCCTTCCACGATGGTGGGCCGCATCGAGCCGGTGGGCACCGGGTTCCAGTCGGCCACCGCGGTGCGGAAGAAGCCGAAGCACAGCAAAAACACCAGAAAAGCGCGGTTCTCGCGCAGCCAGTTCGTCATCGTTGCTCCCTTGTGGCCTGGCGGCCTGTCGGCCGGCTGGCGGCAGCGCCCCCGGTGGCGCCGGCCCTGCCGACTGACCCGTGCACAGCCCGGAGGTTCCATGCCGTGGCGCTGGGCATGCCGGCGGGCGCGGCGGCTGGCTCAGCGCAGCGTCTTGCGCACCACCAGCTTCAGGCCCGACCACACCTCGCTCACGGCGCAGACCTTCACATCCACCCAGCCCAGTGGCAGCGCCAGCGTGCGGATCACGTCCTCGGTGATGTCGGTGGGCATCCTGGAGGCCTTCTTGGGCCACGACACCCACAGCATCGCGTCGGGCCGCAGCGCCTGGCGCAACAGCGTCAGCTGCGTGGCCAGCTCGGCCTGCCGGGTGGTGAACAGGTGCGGCAGGTCGGTTTGCGGCGAGGCCGCTGCGGCCCATACCAGGCCCGGCGGCAGCGGCGCCAGCCAGCCGGCATAGCCTTCGGGCGCGTTCAGCACGCACACCTGGGCGCCGGCCACGATGCCCAGCTTGCGCGCCAGCGGCGTGCCTGAGTAACCGGCGGTGGGCGTTGCGCTGGCCATGGCGATCAGGCCCCGTTGGGGCCAGGCGCCTGGCCAGTGGCCATGGCAGCGGCCGGCGCCAGCGGCTTGTGCATGAACACGCTCAGCGGATCGTCGCGGTAATCGGCAAAGGGCCCGCGCCGCGCGTAGCCGTGGCGGGCGTACAGCGCCAGGGCCTCGGGCTGGTAGGGGCCGGTCTCGAGCATCACGCAGCGGCAGCCGCGTGTGGCGGCCTCGGCTTCCAGCCAGGCCAGCAGGCGGGTGGCGATGCCGTGGCCGCGCTGCGCGGGCTGCACATACATGCGCTTGAGTTCACCGTGGGCGATGCCGGCACCCGGCTCGGCCGCTGCCAGCACGATGGCGCCGCAACCCACGGCCCGGCCGGCGGCGGTGCGGGCCACGGCAAACAGCACCTGCGGCTGGCTGAGCGCGCCGATGTCGAGCGCATGCCGGCTTTCGGGCGGGTACAGCGTGTCCTGGTAGGCATCGAGTTCGGCGATCAGCGCAATCACCTCGGCCTGGTTGGCGGCTTCGCCACGCACCACGATGGGCGTTGCCGCCGGCTGGTGGCCTGGCGTGTGCGGCGCGGGGGTGGGGTTCATGTCGGGCGCGAGACAAAAAGGAGGGGATTGGGCAGGCCATTCGGCCCATTCGGGCGCCGCCGCATGCTAACGCGCAGCAGAATCGGCAACCGGGCGCGCCGATTTCGACATTCGGCCAGTGCGCGGCCGCCTCGAACCGGCCCGAGCCGGGCTTGCCCCGCGATCATCACCGCCATGCCCACCTCGCCTGCCCCTGCCGTGAAGCCCTGGTTGCCTCTTCTTCTGGCTGCCGCCGCGGCCTGGACCATCGCCGTGCCCCGCCCTGCCCTGGCGGCCGAGCCGGTGCGCACCTGGATCGTTGGCGCCACCGTGCTGTCGCCCGAACGCGGCGACGAAGGCCAGCGCCTGAACGTGCTGATCGAGGGCGAGCGCATTGCCGCCGTCACGCCCACGCTGCCGGCCGACGCGGCGCGCACGGCGCAGATCGTCGAGGCCGGCGGCCAGGTGCTGATCCCGGGCCTGATCGACAGCCATGTGCACCTGGCCAGCGTGCCGGGCTTCAACCCGGTGATGGCCTTCACCCACCCGCTGATCACGCGCGACTACCGGGCGCAGATGCCGCGCTCGTTTCTGCGCTATGGCTACACCACGCTGGTCGACCTGGTGCCCACCAGCCGCGATGTGCTGGACGACTTCATGGCCGCGCCGGCCCACCCCGACCTGCTGCACTGCGGCGCGCTGCCGCTGTGGGGTGGCTACCCCTCGCACTACGCGCCCTGGCTGCTGCGCGGCTGGGTGTTTCCGAACGCGGTGGCGCCGTCCGAGCCGGGCAGCAAGCGCTCGCCGCAGGCGGCGGTGGCGCGGGCCCAGGCCGAGGGCGCGCGCTGCGTGAAAACCTTCTTCGAGCGTGGTTTCGGCCCCGACCGCAACCTGCCGGTGCCCGATGCGGCGCTGTTCGGGCAGATCGTGCAGGCCGCGCGCGCCGCCGGCATGCCGGTGCTGCTGCATGCCAGCTCGGTGGAGGCGCAGCGCTTCGGCGTGGCCGGGGGCGCCGACATCCTGGTGCATGGCCTGTGGAACTGGCAGCCAGATGGCGCCTCGGGCACGCTGCCGGCGCCGGCGCGCGAACTGCTCGACCAGATTGCCGAGCGCCGCATCGGCTTCATGCCCACGCTGCAGGTGCTGGGCGGCCTGAGCCTGCTGTTCGAGCCCGGCTATCTTGATCGGCCCGAGCTGCGCCGGGTGCTGCCGGCATCGCTGCTCGAGTGGCTGCGCAGCCCGGCCGGCCAGTGGTTCAAGAACGAGCTGGCCGGCGGCCAGCCCGATGCGGTGATGCGCGGGCGCTTCGACGCCGCGCTGCGCCGCGGCGCCGAGGCCACCCGCTACCTGGCCCAGCCGGCGCGCGGCGCGCGCTTCTTGTTTGGCTCCGACACGCCCTCGGGCCCCACGCCCGGCAACCTGCCGGGCCTGAACGGCTACCTCGAGATGCAGCGCCTGGCCGCCGCCGGCCTGAGCCTGCGCCAGATCTTCGAGGCCGCCACGCTGCACAACGCCCAGGCCTTCGGGCTGGCCGCCCAGGTGGGCAGCATCGAGGTGGGCAAGCGCGCCAACCTGCTGCTGCTGGCCAGCTCGCCGCTGCTGAGCGTGCAGGCCTACGACCAGATCCAGAGCGTGTGGATCGGTGGCCGGCGGCTGGCGCCCAGCAGCCTGGAAGCGCAGCCCTGAATCGGGCGGGCCGGCCGGCCGGGCGCAAGCGCCAGGGCCATCGCCAGGGCTGGGGCTGGGGCCGGGGCCGGGGCCGGGGCCGGTTCAGCCCGGGATCTCGGCCTCCACCAGCTGGGCCAGCAGCAGCAGCGATTCCTGCCAGCCCAGCTGGCAGGCCGCGGCCGGAATCACCGCCGGGATGCCCGCCTGCGTGGCCACCAGCTCGGTGCCGCAGAACACCGGCGTGAGCGTGACGGTGGTCACCATCTCGCCGGGCAGGTTGGCATCGTCGAACACGCTGGTGTAGCGGATGCGGCCGGGCGGCGCGAGCTCGAGGTAGGTGCCGCCAAACGAGTGCGCGCCGCCCGTGCCCAGGTTGATGAAGGACATGCGCCACTGGCCGCCCACCCGCACATCCATCTGATGCACCTGGCCCACGAAGCCATGCGGCGGCAGCCACTTGGCCATGGCCTCGGGCGTGGTGAAGGCGCGGTAGATGCGCTCGGGCGGTGCGCGCAGCACGCGGCGCAGTTCGATGGTGTGGGTCTCGGACAAGGCAGGCTCCTGCAGGTGGTTGCGTGTGACGACGAAGCAGGCGCTGCCAGATCGACACGGTGTGCCGGCTCGGCCCGGCTGGATGGGCCTGGCCCGCGGGCAGGCCGTCTGACGCTCAGGTGGCCGGGCCGGTGGGCGGCGCGGCAAAGCTCAGCTGCGCGGCGGCCACCGCGGCATTGCCGCGGCCTGGATAGCGCAGCCAGGTCATCGCGGTGTTGAGGTCGTGCACCACCGATTCGGCCTCCACGCGCTGGCCGCCATCGAGCACCAGGGTCTCGGTGCTGTGGGCATCGCTGACCAGCGTGAGGTCGTAGCCGCGCTCGAGCGCGGCATAGGCCGTGGCGCGGATGCACCAGCCGCTGGCCGCACCGGCCAGCACGATGTGCGTGGCCCCCAGCGCAGCCAGCTCGGCGACAAGCGGTGTGTCTTCAAAGGCCGAGTTGAACTGCTTGGCAATCAGGCGCTCGCTGGCCGCGGGCACCAGCTCGGGCACCCATTGCCAGGCTGGCGTGCCCGGCTGCAGCTCGTGGTTTTGGTGCTGCACCCAGATCACCGGCACGCCCTGCGCGCGTGCCTGCGCCACCGTGTGCGCCACATTGGCAATCACCCGCGGCGCCTGCCAGGCCGCGGCCATCACGCCCACCTGCACATCCACCACCAGCAGCACCGGCTGGTGCCCGTCACGAACCGTGGCCATGTCGACTCCCTGTCTGCCATCACGCAGCCGGCGAGTGTGCCAAAGGCTGGGCGACGCGCAGCCGGCTGCGTGCCCCAGTGTGGGGGGATGCGGCCTTTATTCAACCAATGGGTTGGCAGTCGGCCTCGCGCCGTCTGAATTCAACTGCATGGTTGAACAACAAGACGCCCACCTCGATGCCGTGTTCCATGCGCTGGGCGATGCCACGCGCCGCCGCATCCAAGCACATCAAGGCGCTGGAAAGTGCCGGCCTGATCTGGCGCGGGTGGGTGCGGCTGCGGGCCGAGTACGAACAACGCGTGACGGCGTGATCACTTCAGCTGATAGGTGAGTGCTTCCGCCACGCACAGGCCCAGCGCATCCATCGGCATGGCATCGGCCACATCGAGCCGCTTCGTGCGCAGTGCCAGCAGCTTGTCGCGCCCGGCGGGCGAGACGGCGCCATTGGCCGCTTAGGACTGGGCCACCGCGGGATCGTGGCATGCCAGGCGTCCTGGCCGCCGCCCGATCACTCGCGGCTGCGTGAATGCACCACCGCGTCGCGCACCGCCTTGCCGGCCTTCTTGTCGGCCGGAAAGATCACCTCGCGCTCGAGCCAGCGCACAAAGCGCAGGGTCTGCTCATCTTGCGCCTGGCGCAGCAGGCCCACCAGCGCACGGGCCTCGATGCGCTCTTCGGCGCGGCTGCGCCCCTCGCTGTGCGTGCCGCCCGGGCACAGCGCCTGCAGGCGCCTGAACTCGGGCAGCCCCGCAACGGTGCGCCGCACATCGCTCACCCGCAGCCAGCGCTCGCCGCTGGCCACCTCGACGATGTCGATCGGGTTCGTGCGGTACTGGTAGTGGCGGCCATCGGTGTCGGCATAGGCGCGCTCGCGCAGCCTTTGCCACAGCCACAGACACATGGCGATGACCGGCGCACCGATCAGCCTGGACAGCAGATACCTCATGGCGCGCAGCTTACAGGCCGCGCGCCGCGCCGCCGCGCCGCCGATGGCGGGCACGGGCGGCGGGCCTGGCCTGGCCTGGCCTGCGCTCAGAACTTGTGCTGCAGGCTGAGCTGGTAGTTGCGCGGCGCGCCATAGATGGCGCCGTACTGCAGGCCGCGCACATAGGTCTTGTCGAGCAGGTTCTTGACGTTCAAGCGCACGCTGGTGCTGGCATCGAACTCGTAGGCGGCGAACGCGTCCACCAGGGTGTAGGCCGTCTGGCGCACGCCGCTGCTGCCCTGCACCTCGCTTTGCCAGCGCAGCGATGCACCGGCGCGCAGGCCTGGCAGCAGCGGCAGCTTGCTTTCGGCACGCACGTGGGCGGTGGTCTTGGGCACCCACAGCGTGCCGACCTGGTAGCCGTTGATGCCTTCGATCTCGACCCGCGCAATGCCGGCGGCCAGCTTGACGCCCTCGCCCACGCGGCCCATGGCCTCGAACTCCCAGCCCGAGGACTTGGCGTCGACCGGCGTGTAGTAGTAGGTGCCGTCGCGGGTGGTGTTGGGGTCGGTGTCGGTCGGGAAGGTGCCGGCAAAGGCGGCCAGGCCGCTTTGCTTGGCGCCGTACACGGCCAGCGTGGTCAACAGCTTCTTGTCCAGCCACTCGGCCTTGACACCGATCTCGTGGTTCAGGCCCTTCATCGGCGCCAGGTACTCGCCGCCGAAGTCAACCTGCTCCTGGTTCTGGAAGATGCTGGAGTACGAGGCATAGGCCGAGATGTCGGGCGTGATCTCGTAGCTCAGGCCCAGGTAGGGGCTGACCTTGCTGGTGTCGGGGTACACCGTGGCCGGCGTGTTGCCGTAGCGCGAGCTGCCCTCGCGCTGCAGGCGCACCGCGTTCAGGCCGGTGATGGCGTGCAGGCCATCGGCCAGGTTCAGGCGCGAGGCCAGGTACAGGCGGGTCAGCACCTGCTTGCCGGCGGTGGCCGGCTCGGCCGCGCCCCAGGTGGGCTCGGCATAGACGTTGCCGGCATACGGGAAGGCCGGCAAGGCGAGGAAGTTGCCGACGACGGCGGCCCGGGTGTCGGTGGTGAACTCGTCGGTGGCATGGCTCAGGCCGGCCAGCAACTGGTGCTTGCGTCCGAAGAGGCTGAAGCGCCCGTTCAGGTTGACATCCAGGATCTCGCTGTCGCTGGGCGAGTACGAGGTGTAGGCCCAGCCGACCAGGCCGGTGTTGTCGGCGTTCAGGCCGCCACCGTTGGTGTAGGCGTAGAGCAGGCGGGTGGCCTCCTCGGTGCGCCGCACGTTGTAGGTGGCCTTCAGCTCCCAGTTCTCGCTCAGGCTGTGGGTGTACTCGATGAAGCCGCTGTTGGTGCGGGTGTTCCAGTAGGTCCAGTCTTGCGAGGTGGAGGCCGAGCGGTCGAAGTTGGCGCGGCTGCCGTTGGTGTAGTTCAGCGTCAGCGAGCCCCACATCGGTGACTTCTGCTTCATGTCCTGGTGGCTGAAGCCCAGCGTCAGCGTGCCGTTGCTGCCGATCTGGCCGTCGATCACGCCGTAGATGCTGGTGCGCTTGTCATGCAGCGCGCGCAGGTACGAATCCTTGTCGTCGTGCGCCACCACCAGGCGGCCGGCCCAGCGGCCGTCGTCGGACAGGCGCCGGTTCAGGTCGAGCGTGAGGCGCTTCTTGTTGTACGAGCCCAGCGTCAGGCCGATCGTGCCCTGGTCGGTGTTGGTGGGGCGCTTGCGCACGTAGTTGATCGTGCCCGACGAATTGCCCACGCCGGTGAGCAGGCCGTTGGCGCCGCGGATGACCTCGATGCGCTCGAACAGGAAGGTGTCCTGCTGGCCCACCACGGTGCCCCAGGAGTTGGTCATGCCCAGGCCGTCGAGCTGGGTGGACTGGATGTCGAAGCCGCGCGCGTTGTAGGTGGCGCGGTTGGTCTCGTACTGCTCGACGTTGACGCCGGTGACCAGGCTCAGCGCGTCGTTGGCGCCGTCGAGGCCGAAGTCGCTGAGCTCCTCCTTGTCGACCGTGCTCACCGATTGCGGCGTGTCCTTGATCGTCAGCGGCAGGCCCGTGGCGCCCTTCGAAATGCGCTGCGCGCGCTTGCCGGTGATCACCACCGCCTGGCCGCTGGCGGGCGTGGTGCTGGCTGTTGCGGTGGTGCTGGCCTGCGCCGCCGGCGCCGGCGGCGCGCTGTCGGTGGTGGCAACGGCGGGCTGGCTCTGGCCATGGGCGGGCAGAAACACCAGGGCGGCGGCAAAGGCGCAGGCGCTGAGCGCCGGATTGCGGGACATGGGGGTACTTCCTTGAATTGCGTGGGAGATGGCATCACGGTGCCCGCCGGGGCGCGGCAAGCACGGCACCCGGTGCCGTGCCCCACCGCCCCGGCCAAGCCGCCGCTGGAGTGAAGCGATCCGGCCGGCCCGGCAGCACCGGTGCGCCA
The DNA here is from genome assembly GCF_025290835.2 of Aquabacterium sp. OR-4. Classification (NCBI taxonomy): domain Bacteria; kingdom Pseudomonadati; phylum Pseudomonadota; class Betaproteobacteria; order Burkholderiales; family Sphaerotilaceae; genus Pseudaquabacterium; species Pseudaquabacterium prasiolae. The sequence continues at coordinate 434,918 of NZ_JAOCQD020000003.1, forward strand.
GGCGGTGGATCAACGGCGAAATCTTAATCGCAATAGGAAGGGTTCTCATTCATAATGAGCATATTCACCACACTGGGCGTCGCCGGCTGCAGGGTTCGGCCGCGCCATGGAGTCCGCATGTCCGAAGAATTCCGCCGCGTCTGGACCTGGCCGGTCGCGCTGGGTCTGCTCACCGCCACCGGCCTGCTCAGCGCGCTGGTGTCCGATGGCTGGGGCGATGCCTGGTCCTGGCTGGCGCTGGGTGTGCCGGTGGCCGTGATGACCCGCTTCTCGCTGACAGGACGCTAAAGCCATGCCCTCGCCCAAAGCCCTGCGCGTGTGGTCGTGGCTGCACACCTGGAGCAGCCTGGTCTGCACCGTGTTCATGCTGCTGCTGTGCCTGACCGGTCTGCCGCTGATCTTTCATCACGAGATCGAGCACCTCAGCGGTGACGAGGTGGAACTGCCCGCGCTGGCCCACAGCGGCCCGCCGGCCAGCTTCGACACGGTGCTGGCCGCGGCGCGCGCCAAGTACCCGCAGCGCGTGCTGCAGTACGCCTCGGCCGACGAGGAGAACCCGCTGCTGTGGCATGTGACGCTGACGCCCACGCCGGCCCCCACCGACGACTACAAGTCGCTTGCCGTGGATGGCCGCAACGCCCAGGTGCTGCGCGACGCGCGCACCAGCGAAGGCTTCATGTACTGGATGCTGCGCCTGCACGTCGACCTGTTTGCCGATCTGCCCGGCAAGCTGTTCCTGGGCTTCATGGGCCTGCTGCTGGTGATCGCCATCGTCTCGGGCGTGGTGCTGTACGCGCCCTTCATGCGCAAGCTCGAGTTCGGCGCGGTGCGCCGCGACCGCTCGCCGCGCCTGAAGTGGCTGGACCTGCACAACCTGCTGGGCATCGTGACCCTGGTGTGGGCGCTGGTGGTGGGCTTCACCGGCGTGATCAACACCTGGACCGACCTGCTGGTGAAGTACTGGCAGTACAGCGAGCTGAGCGCGCTGCTGGCGCCCTACCAGGGCCAGGCCCTGGTGGCCGAGGCCGAGCGCGCGCCGATGCAGGCCGCACTCGATGCCGCGCGCGCCCACACGCCCGACAAGCGCATGGCCTTCGCGGCGTTTCCGGGCACCGCCTTCTCCAGCCCGCACCATGTCACCTTCTTCATGCAGGGCAATACGCCGCTCACCTCCAAGCTGATGCAGCCGGTGCTGGTGGATGCGCGCACCGCCAAGGTCACGGCCTCGCCCCAGCTGCCCTGGTACCTGACCGCCCTGCTGCTGTCGCAGCCGCTGCACTTTGGCGACTACGGCGGCCTGCCGATGAAGCTGCTGTGGGCCTTGCTCGACATCGCCACCCTGGTGGTGCTGGGCAGCGGCCTGTACCTGTGGGTTCGCCGCCGCGCCGACCAGAAGCAGGCGGCCGTTCAGTCACCGGACACCGGGCTCAGCTCGGCGGCGGGCTGAGTTGGCGCCCCCAACGTCGCTGCGCTCCGGCCCCCCGAGGGGGCCCTCGGCCCCTTGGGGCGGCCCGGCGGGGCTGAGCCGGCCGCGGTGCGTGCCCGCAGTGCGTCTCAGCGCGGGCCGTTCAGCCGTGGATACAGCTGCCTGAAGCGTGCGTAACGCGCCAGCAGCGCCTCGCGCCAGGCCGGCACCGGCTCATGGGCCTGGCGCACCGGGGCCGCGGCGCAGATGGCGGCCTCGTCGGCCCGCAGGCCCTGCTCAGCCAGCCAGGCCAGGCGCGCGGCGCCCAGCGCGGCGCCGGTCTCGCCGCCCTCGCGCAGCAGCAGCGGGCGGTCGATCAGCGTGGCCAGCAGCCGCGCCCAGTGCGCGCTGCGCGCACCGCCACCCACCAGTGACAGCGACTGGACCCGCGCGCGCTCGTCGGCATCCAGCGCAAACCAGCCGTCCAGCAGGCCGAAGCTCACGCCTTCCAGCACCGCCTGGGCCAGGTGGCCGCGGCCATGGGCATGGGTCAGGCCGATGAACGCGGCCTGCGCCTCGGGGTTGTTGTGCGGCGTGCGCTCGCCGCCCAGGTAGGGCAGAAAGATCGGCGCACGCTCGCGCTCGGCGGGGCTCAAGGCCTCGGCCTCGGCCACCAGCGCGGCTTCGCTGGCGGCGCCGGTGGCGTCCTTGGTCCAGCGCAGCGCGCTGGCGGCCGAGAGCATCACGCTCATCTGGTGCCAGCGGCCGGGCAAGGCATGGCAGAAGGCATGTACCGCGGCCGGCGGGTTGGGCCGGTAGCGGCTGCCGGTGACGAAGATCACGCCACTGGTGCCCAGCGACACGAAGCCCTGCCCCGGCGCCGTGGCGCCAATGCCCACCGCGCTGGCGGCGTTGTCGCCCCCGCCGCCGGCGATCGCAATGCCCGCCGGCAGGCCCCAGCGGCGGGCCAGCGTCTCGTGCAGGTGGCCGGCCACGTCGCTGCCTTCCACCACGCGCGGCATCTGCGCCTCGGCAAGGCCGCAGGCGGCCAGCACGGTGGGGCTCCAGCGGCGCGCGGCCACGTCGAGCCACAGCGTGCCCGAGGCGTCGCTGGCGTCGCTGGCCTTCTCGCCCTCGCTGCCGATGCCGCCACCGCTCAGCTTGAAGCGCAGCCAGTCCTTGGGCAGCAGCACGGTGGCCACGCGGGCAAACAGCTCGGGCTCGTGCCGGCGCACCCACATCAGCTTGGGCGCGGTGAAGCCGGGCATGGCCAGGTTGCCGGCGATCTGGTGCAGCGCCGGCACGGCGGCCTCCAGCGCGGCGCACTCGGCGCCGCTGCGGCCGTCGTTCCACAGGATGGCCGGGCGCAGCACCTGGCCCGCGGCATCCAGCAGAACGGCGCCGTGCATCTGGCCCGACAGGCCGATGGCGCGCACATCGCCCAAGGCCTGCGGCACCTGTCGCTTCAGCTGGGCCATCGCCGCATCCAGCGCCGCCCACCAGTCAGCCGGTTGCTGCTCGCTCCACAGCGGCTGCGGGCGTTGCAGCGTCAGCGGCGCGCCGGTGGTGGCGACGATGCGCTGATCGTTGGCCAGCAGCAGCAGCTTGATTTCGGAGGTGCCGAGGTCGATGCCGAGGTACATGGTGGAGCCGGGTGCTCTATGTCGAGCCGGAGAAACGGTTGGCCGACTGCTTGCGGAAGTCGCTGGGCGTCATGCCCTTGACCTCGAGAAAGCGCCGGTTGAAGTTGGCCACGTTGTTGAATCCCACCTCGTAGCAGATGTGGGTGATGAGGCGGTCGCTCTCCATCAGCAGCTGGCAGGCGCGGTGGATGCGCACGCGGTTGACGAAGTCGACAAAGGTGTTGCCGGTGGCGCGGCGAAAAAAGCGCGAGAAGCGGCTCTCGCTCATGCCCAGCTCGGCGGCCACGCCGGCCAGCGTGATGGGCTCGGCGATGTTGTCGGTGATGCGGCTGACCACGGCATGGATCTGCGCGATCGAGGCATCGTCGCCATCGCTTTGCAGCTGCACGCTCGACAGCAGCCGGTAATCGGTGCAGGCGGCCAGGTCGGCCAGGTAGTCGCAGAAGGCGGTGATGCGGCGCAGGCCGCGCGAGGTCTTCACGCGCTGCCAGTGGGTGGTGGCCCGCTCCGACAGGCCGAAGAACTCGATGCCGTTCTTGGCGCGCTCGAGCAGCGGCAGCACCTCGCGCAGCTCGGGAATGGTGTCGGCCGCCCGGGCCAGCGGCTCGTGCGAGAACTGGATCACCAGGTCGCGCTGCTCGACGCCGCCTTCGGGCACATCCAGGCTCACCCAGTTGTGCGGCAGGCGCGGGCCGGTGAGCACCAGCTGGCCGGGGCCGAAGGGGCCGATCCAGTCGCCCACGAACACCTTGCCGCTGGTGCTGGTGATCAGGTGCAGCTCGTACTCGTCGTGGTAGTGCCAGCGCGCCAGCGGCGTGGGAAATCCGTGCGACAGGCAGCGCACGAAGCCGACGTCGCTGGACGACTCGTAGCCCAGGTCGGGCGAGCGCGCATGCTCGTGCTCCAGCTCGGGCCGGATGTCGCGGGGCAGACCGGGCTTGACCGACATGGCTGGGGCGCGGGCCGGCAATCAGCCGGCGCTGCGGCGCGCCACGAAGTCGAGCACGCGGGCGTGGGCCGTGCGCAGCGCGGCCACCAGGCGCGCATCGGCGGCCAGGTCGCCCCACAGCGTGCGGTCGGTGGCAAAGGCGGCCACCGGGTCGGCCGCGTCGCACAGGGCATGGGCCACGGCCGGGTCCATGGCCTGGTCCTGGTAGCTGTAGGGCAGCGCGCCGGCATGCCAGCGCTGCAGGTAGGCCAGGTACAGCGCCGGCAGCATGCTGACGCTGGCAATGCCCTCGCCGCGCGCCAGGCGCTCGCGGATGGTGGGCGCGATGAAGCCGGGGATCTTGCTGAAGCCGTCCATCGCCACGCGCTGGTTGGTGTCCTGGATCGCCGGGTTGCCGAAGCGGTCGAGCACCACGTCGCGGTAGGCGGGCAGGTTCAGCGGGCACGGGTGCTCGGGCGTGTCGAGCACGGGAATCGTGTCGTCGGTGACGTAGTCGTAGGCCAGCTGGCGGATCTCGGCGTCGTGCGTGCCTTCGTGGATGTAGCGGTAGCCGGCCAGCGTGCCGGCCCAGGCGATGCAGCTGTGCGTGGCGTTGAGCAGGCGGATCTTGGCTTCTTCGTAGGCCTGCACCGAGGCCACCATCTCCACGCCCACGGTCTCCCATGCGGGCCGGCCGGCGATGAAGCGGTCTTCGATCACCCACTGGATGAAGCTCTCGCCCATCAGCGCGGCCGCGTCGTCCACGCCGGTGGCGGCCTTCACACGCGCCGCCACCTCGGGCGTGGGCCGCGGCGTGATGCGGTCGACCATGGCGTTGGGGCTGCTGGTGTGGGCCTCCACCCAGGCCTGCAGCGCGGCATCGCCCAAGGCGGCGATGAACTGCAGCAGGCCGCTGCGCGAGCGGTCACCGTTGTGGCGCAGGTTGTCGCAGTTGAGCAGCGTGAGCGGGCCGGCGCCGGCCGCCATGCGCGCGCGCAGCAGGCGCACCAGCGCGCCGTAGACCGTGTGGCCGCTGGCGCTCACCTGGCCGGCGCGCACCGCCTCGAGGTCGGCCTGCAGCTCGGGGAAGCCGGCCCAGTCGAGCTGGTTCTTCGCATCGAGGTAGTAGCCGGCCTCGGTGACGGTGAATGACACGATGCGCGTGTCGGCCTGCGCGCCCACGGCGATCAGCGGCGCCAGATCCGGCTGGTAGCCGATGACCTGGCGGATCGAGGTGATGCGCGTGTAGCTGCGCTCGCCCTGCGGCGTGACGGTCTCGAGCGTGTAGGCGCCGCCCTGGGCCTGCAGCGCGGCGATCACGTCGGCCATGTCGGGGCGCAGGTTGCCGCCGGCCAGCTGCCAGCCGGTGTCGCCGGCCTCGCGCAGCTGGTGGATGTAGAGGGCCTGGTGGGCGCGGTGGAACGAACCCAGGCCGAGGTGGAGTATCGTGAACATGGTCGGGCCTTGATGGTCAGGCAACGAAGAAAAACAGCACGGAAGGGCGGGGGCTCAGAGGTCGAAGTTGCTGGGCATCATCACCACGTCGCGGATGGTCATGCCGCGCGGGCGGGTGAGCATGAACAGCAGCACCTCGGCCACCTCGGACGCCTCGACCAGGCTGCCGTTGGCCTTGGCCTCGGCCAGCTTCTCGGCCGGCCAGTCGGCCAGCAGCGAGGTGATCACCGGGCCCGGCGAGATGGCGCCCACGCGAATGCCATGCTTGAACACCTGGCGGCGCACGGTCTGCACGAAGCAGTTCACCGCCCACTTGGACGAGGCGTACACCGGCTCCCACGGGGTGGGAAAGTGCGCCGCCAGCGAACTGGTGACGATGATGTCGCCCACGCCCTGGGCGATGAAGTGCGGCAGCACGTTGTGCACGTTCTTCATCACCACGTTGACGTTCAGGTTCAGCATGCGGTCGATGGCGTCGGGGTCGGCATCGACCAGATCGCCACCCACATACAGCCCGGCATTGGCATGCAGGATGTGCAGGCCGCCGGCCAGCGCCAGCACACGCTGCAGCAGGCTCTGGCACTGCGCCGCGTCCAGCAGGTCGAGCACCAGCGGCAGCGCGGCCTCGCCGATCTGGCCGCAGGCGCGGGCCAGCGCAGCTTGGTCGCGGTCGACCAGCACCACGCGCGCGCCGGCGGCGGCCAGCGCCTGCGCGCTGGCCAGGCCGATGCCCGAGGCCGCACCGGTGATGGCCGCCACCTGGCCCTGCAGCGGCAGGCCCTGGGCGGGCAGTTTGGCTTGGTTCATGCGTGCGGCCCCTTCAGCGGGACGCGCCGGCCACCACGCGGCCGGCGGTGTCGAACCAGTGCGCCTGGCGGGTGTCGAGCGTGAGGCTCACGCGCTCGCCGGGGCGCAGCGTGCTGCGGCTGTTCTGGCGCGCGGCAAACTGTGCGCCGGCGGGCGTGCGCGCATACACCAGGGTCTCGGCGCCCAGGGCTTCGATCAGCTCCACGCTGGCTTCCACCGGCGTGCTGCCGGCGGCCTGCACCACGATGCTTTCGGGCCGCAGGCCCACCGAGCCGCCGGCGGCCGCGGCCGGGGCCTCGCTCTGCAGCAGCTGCGGCGTCTGCTGCAGCGGCACCACGTTCATCTGCGGCGTGCCGATGAACTGCGCCACGAAGCGGTTGGCCGGGCGGTCGTACAGCGCGAGCGGCGAACCCACCTGCTCGACCAGGCCGTCCTTCAGCACCACCACGCGGTCGGCCAGGGTCATGGCCTCGACCTGGTCGTGGGTGACGTAGATGGTGGTGGCGCCCAGCTCGCGGTGCAGCTTGGCGATCTCGACCCGGGTCTGGCCGCGCAGCGCGGCGTCGAGGTTGGACAGCGGCTCGTCGAACAAGAACACCTTGGGCGAGCGCACGATGGCGCGGCCGATGGCCACGCGCTGGCGCTGGCCGCCCGACAGCTCCTTGGGCAGGCGCTTGAGGTAGGGGCCCAGGTTCAGGATCTCGGCGGCGCGGTCGACCTTCTTGCGCACCTCGGCCGCATCGGCCTTGGCCAGGCGCAGCGCGAAGCTCATGTTGTCTTCCACCGTCATGTGCGGGTACAGCGCATAACTCTGGAACACCATGGCCAGGTCGCGCTTGCTGCTGGGCACGTCGGTGATGTCGCGGCCGTCGAGCACCAGGCTGCCTTCGTCGATGCGCTCGAGCCCGGCAATCAGCCGCAGCAGCGTGCTCTTGCCGCAGCCCGAGGGCCCGACGAAGACCACGAACTCGCCGCGCTCGATGCTCAGATCGACGCCCTTGATGGTGTGCACCGGGCCGAAGCGCTTGTGGATGCCCTGGAGTTGCAGGAATGCCATGTGTATGTCTCCGCGTTTACTTGACGGCACCAAAGGTGAGGCCTTGAACCAGCTGCTTCTGACTGAACCAGCCGAACACCACGATGGGCGCGATGGCCAGCAGCGAGGCCGCCGACAGCTTGGCCCAGAACAGGCCCTCGGGGCTGGAGTAGCTGGCGATCAGTGCGGCCAGCGTGCCGGCATTGGCGCCCGAGAGGTTGAGGCTCCAGAAGGCCTCGTTCCAGCTCAGCACCAGGCACAGCAGGCCGGTGGAGGCCAGGCCGCCCATGCCCAGCGGCACCAGCACATGGCGGAACTCGCCCCACAGGCCGGCGCCGTCCATGCGCGCGGCTTCCAGGATCTCGTGCGGGATCTCCTTGAAGTGCGAGTACAGCATCCACACCATGATCGGCAGGTTGGACAGCGCAAACACGATGGTCAGGCCCAGCGTGCTGTCGAGCAGATGGGTCTTCTGCGCCATCACGTACACCGGCACCAGCGCGCCGACCGCGGGCATGAACTTGGTGGACAGCATCCACATCAGCACGTCCTTGGTGCGCTGGGTCGGGAAGAACGCCATCGCATAGGCCGCCGGTGCGGCCAGCAGCAGGCCCAGCAGGGTGGAGCCCACGCTGGTGATGACCGAGTTCTTGGCGAACTGCAGGTAGTCGCTGCGCTCCTGCACCTCGTGAAAGGCCTCGAGCGTGGGCGCAAACCACCACAGCGTGGGCACCTCGATGGCCTGCAGCTCGGTCTTGAACGCGGTGATGAACAGGAAGATCAGCGGAAAGACATACAGCAGCGACAGCCCCCACGCCACCACGGTGCGCAGGGCCTGCAGCCAGTTGAACGGGACGGGACGGGTAGACATGCTTGGGCTCACTTGTCGAGGCTCTTGCCGATCAGGCGCACCAGGAAGATGGCCACCACATTGGCCAGCACCACCGCAAACAGGGCCCCGGCACTGGCCACGCCGGCGTCGAAGTTCAGCAGCGCCTGCTTGAAGATCAGGAAGGCCACGTTGGTGCTGGCATCGCCGGGGCCGCCACCGGTGGTGGTGAAGATCTCGGCAAACACCGACAGCAGGAAGATCATCTCGATCATCACCACCACGGCCACCGGCCGGGCCAGGTGCGGCAGCACCAGGTGGCGCAGCTGGTCCAGCCAGCTGGCGCCGTCCATGCGCGCGGCTTCCATCTGCTCGCGGTCCAGGCTTTGCAGCGCGGTGATGAAGATCAGGCAGGCAAAGGGCAGCCACTGCCACGAGACCATGATGACCACCGCGGTCATCGGCCAGTCGGCCATGAAGTCGATGGGCGTGGCGCCGAACCACTGCGCGATCTGGGCGAACACGCCGTAGATCGGGTTCATCATCATGTGCTTCCACATCAGCGCGTTCACCGTGGGCATCACGAAGAACGGGCTGATCAGCAGCATGCGCACGATGCCGCGGCCGGCAAAGGGCTCGTTGACCAGCAGCGCCAGGGCCACGCCGCCGACCACGCTGATGGCGATGACGCTGCCGATCAGCAGCAGCGTGTTCAGCACCGCCGTGCCGAAGGACGGATCGGTGATGAAGTAGTGGTAGTTCTCGAGCCCGATGAAGCCGCTCTGCTCGGGCTGCATCAGGTTGTAGCGGATGGTGCTGAAGTACAGCGTCATCACCAGCGGCACGATCATCCACAGGAAGAGCGTGACGACGGCCGGCGCCTGCAGCAGGCGCGGGATCAGGCGGGGTGCGGCTTGGGTGGCGGGGAGTGACATCGAACGATCCGCTTGAAAGGCGCGAGCCCCGCGACGCGCTGCGTCGCGGGCGAGAAGGAAGCGTTCAGCCGGCGTAGCGAGCGGGCCGAGGTGGGTGCGCAGCATCGCAGCCGTACACCCGTACGGCGAGAAGCTCCGCGCCCGGATCGGCCCGCGCAGTAGCCGGATGAATGCTTACTTGTAGTAGCCGGCCTTCTTCATCTCGCGCTCAGCACTGGCCTGGCCGGCCTTCAGCGCGGCGTCCACCGTGCTCTTGCCCGCCAAGGCGGCGCTCATCTGCTGGCCCACCGACAGGCCGATGGCCTGGAACTCGGGGATGGCCGCGAACTGCACGCCCACGTACGGGCTCTTGGGCAGGGTGCTGTCGGTCGGGTTGGCGCTGTCGATGGCGGCCTTCTCGGCGGCGGCAAACTTGGCGGCCTTCAGGAACTCAGGCGAAGCGTAGGTGCTCTTGCGCGTGCCGGTGGGCACATTGGCCCAGCCATTGGTCTTGGCAACCAGCTGGATGTAGTCCTTGCTGGTGGCCCACTGGATGAACTTCTGCGCCTCGGCGGACTTCTTCGAGCCGGCGGGAATGGCCAGGTTCCAGCTCCACAGCCAGTTGGCGCCCTTGGGCGTGACCTTGGTCGGCGCGTTGGCAAAGGCCACCTTGTCGGCCACCTTGCTCTGCTTGGGGTCGGTGATGAAGCTGGCGGCGATGGTGGCGTCGATCCACATGCCGCACTTGCCGGCGTTGTAGAGCGACAGGATCTCGTTGAAGCTGTTGCCGGCCGAGCCCGGGGGGCCGTAGTTCTTCAGCAGGTCGACGTAGAAGGTGATGGCGTCCTTCCAGGGCTTGCTGTCGACCTGCGGCTTCCACTGCATGTCGAACCACTGGCCGCCGTAGGTGTTGACCAGGGTGCTCAGGAAGGCCATGTTGTCGCCCCAGCCCGGCTTGCCGCGCAGGCAGATGCCGTACACGCCGGCCTTGGGGTCGTGGATCTTCTTGGCCAGCTCGGCAATCTCGTCCCAGGTGGGCTTGTCGGCCACCTTGACGCCGGCCTTGTCGGCCAGGTCCTTGCGGTACATCAGCATGCTGCTTTCGCCGTAGAACGGCGCGGCGAACAGCTTGCCGTCGATGGACAGGCCGTTGCGGATGGCGGGCAGCAGGTCGTCGACGTCGTAGGCTGCGTCGGTCTTGAGCTCTTGCAGCCAGCCCTTCTTGCCCCAGATCGGCGCCTCGTACATGCCGATGGTCATGATGTCGAACTGGCCGCCCTTGGTGGCGATGTCGGTGGTGACGCGCTGGCGCAGCACGCCTTCCTCGAGCGTGACCCACTTGAGCTTGATGTCGGGGTTGGCGGCCTCGAAGTTCTTGGCCAGCTTCTGCATCTCGATCATGTGGCCGTTGTTCACGGTGGCGATGACCAGCTCGGTGGCGGCGTGCACGCCGCTGGCGGCCAGGGAGGCCAGGCCGAAGGCCACGGCAAACGACAGCTTGGACAGCTTCATGGAATGTGTCTCCTCAGAAGGGGCGGGGACCAGGGGTGGATCGCTGCGGCGCTTTCACGGGCACCGTCGGCAGGGCGCAACGATAGGCCGACAGCCCGCGCGAATTGGTACTTCGGCGGGCATGATTGATACTTTCCTGCGTCAAAAACCTAGGGTTTTCCTGATTCATGAGCAAAAACGTATTGCCTGTTGCGGGCTGTACGTTCACCGCGACGGCGCTGCGGCGGCTGAACTGTGCGGACAAGCCCGCCGTTTTCAGCCCAGTGGCCCGGTGCCCGCGCCGGCACACTGGCCTGGCCATGGCCCACATCCCCCCCGCCCACAGCACGCTGGCGACCTACTCGCCACCCGCCCTGCCCCGCACTGTGCTGGCGGTGGGCACAGCACCGCTGCTGGTGCTGCTGGTGTTCACGCTGGTGGTGCTGCGGGTGATGGACGTGGACACCGCACTCGCCTGCCTGGCCGCCTGCGCGGTGTGGGTGGCCACCGAGATGCACGGCTGGCAGCGCGCCACCGACCGCTACAACGCCGAGTACGTGCAGCGCCACCTGATCTGGCGCAGCAGCGACACGCTGCTGGCCCTGTCCACGCACGAGTACACCAACGCCGAGACCCGCGTCTTCGTGCTGCGCTACCTGGCCGCCGGGCGCGTGCTGCGGCCCGATGGGCCGCTGGCACAGTAGCTCAGCCCTGCGGTCGTTCAGCCGCGCAGTGCGCGAGCAGCGCCGTCGCGCGGCGCTTCAACCTGCCACCGGAACACCCAGCATCAGGCCGCGATGCACCGGGTTGCGGTGCAGGAAACTGTCGCGATACGCCTCGGGCACATGCGGCAAGGCGGTCTGGATCCAGCGGCAGCCTTCGGCTTGCGCTGCGGCGGCCAGCGTGGCATCACCGCCCGCGGCAGCCGCTTCGTGCACCAGCCAGCAGTAGCTGCTGTGATCCAGATCCAGCAGGGCCGGCTCGCCGCCCTGCCCCCAGGCCTCGGCGGCCAGGGCCTGCGCGCGCTCAGGCTGGCCCACGCGTGCGCAGCAATGCGCCAGACGCGCCAGCGCATGGCGGTGCGCTGGCAGATCGGCCGCGGCCAGGGCCTCCTCAGCCACCTGCGCTGACAGCGCCAGGCCCTCGTCGGCCGGCAGGTGGGCCGCCAGCAGCAGTTGCAGCGCACGCCGGTCCATGGCCGACAAGCGCGGCGCGAACTCGGTGAGCGCAAGCCGCAGCTGCGGCAGCACCGCATCGCCGCGCTGGTGCGCAATGCGGCACGCCACCATCACCCGCATCGCGGCGCGGCCGGCATCGTCGTCATCGCCCAGCGGCGTCAGCACCTGCAGCGCGCGGGTGTGCTGGCCCAGGCGCAGACAAACCACGGCCAGACGGTGCTCGGTGATGATGCGCCAGGCCGCCGGCCCGCTTTGGCGCCACACCGCCAGCGCCGATTGCAGGCGCTCGATGGCCTCGGCAAAGCGCCCGCGGGCCGCATACAGCGCGGCCAGCTGCACCATGCCCGACATGGCCGACACGCTCTCGGGCCGGCCCAGACGCTGCCACAGCACCAGCATGTGCTCGCCGGCCCGCAGCGCCGCATCGCGCTGGCCCAGCGAGCCCAGACAGATCATGCGGTTGTTGGCCTGCTCGAGCGCCTCGCCCAGCTCACCCAGCGATTCGGCCAGCCGCAGCGTCTGCTCGAAGGCCTGCAAGGCGCCCGCATAGTCGCCCGCCTGGTGCAGCGCATAGCCGTGGGCGCCGAAAAAATCCAGCCGTGCACGAGGGTCGGCCACGGCCTCGATCCGGCCGACCATGCCGCGCAGCAGCGCCAGGCCCGGCGCCAAGCGCCCGTTCATCACCTGGGCCAGGCCCAGCCAGCCCGCGGCCCTGAGTTCGGCCGCGGCATCGGCCAGCTGCCGGGCCAGCACCAGGGCCCGCTCGGCCACCGGCAGCGCCGCATCCCCATCCGAGGCGTTGAGGGCGGCGCGGGCCTGCGCCAGGGCGACCCGCAGATGCTGCTGGTCGTTGCGCGCCAGCGCGGCGAGGCGGGCGATGCGCTGGTGCAGGCCCTGGTCGGTGTCCAGCAACAGCGCCACCGCCAGGCCGCGGTGCAGATCGGTCCACTGCGCCTCGGGCTCGCCGGCCTGTGCCGCGGCGTCGGCCGCGGCGTCGTGAAACGCCAGCGCCTGCTGCAGGCGGCCGCGCAGGTGCGCGGCCTGCGCCGCGGCGCGGTAGGCCTGCGCAGCCTCAGCCCAGCAAGCGGCGGCGGCCCAGTGCAGCGCCACGCGCTCGGGCGGTGCCGCGGCATCGGCCAGCGCCTGGGCCAGGCGCAGGTGCAGGCGCCGCGCCAGCGCCGTGGGCAGATCACTTTGCACGGCCTCGGCCACCACGTCGAAGGCACGGCCGTCGTCGTCGAGCAGCTGGGCCGCCTCCAGTTGGTGGCGGGCCGCGGCCAGATCCGGCCCGTCCAGGCCGCTGGCCTGCCTGGCCTCGGCGTCAGCCAAAACGCCGCCGGCCAGCGCCAGCACCTGCAGCAGGCGCTGCGCCAGCGGCGGCAGATGGCCGACACGGCGCACCAGCAGGGCGCGCAGTCGCAGATCGAGTTCGGTATCGCCGCCGGTGGCGCCCTGCCGCACCGCCGGCATGCGCCCCTGCGGCCCCTGTCGCAACAGCTCGAGCACGATGTACGGATGCCCGCCGGTGCGGCGCAGCAGGGCCTGGGCATCGGCGGCGGCCGGCGCCGTGCCGGGTTGCAGACTGGCCAGCAAGTCGCCCAGACCCGCGGCATCCAGCGGGCCCAGCTCCAGCTCGAGCACCGGCGCGCTGGCCACCGGGGCGGCCGGCCCATCGGCGTCACCGCGGCCCTGCGCAGCCAGGCCAGCGCCGGGCGCCGGCTGGCGCGCCAGCAACCAGCGGCTGAGCGCCGCAGGCACGGATTGCGACCGCACGGCCAGCACCACCGGCGGCGCAGGGTGCGGCAGCGGCGCAGGGTGCGGCAGCAGCGCCGGTTGCGGCACCGGCGCTGTGGGCGATGCGCCGCTGCCATCGGGCAGCCGAATCGCTGCGTCGGTGCCGGCAGCCAGATCCAGCCAGTCCAGCAGCAGGGCCAGCGACGGCGCATCGGCCCATTGCAGATCGTCCACCACCAGGCAGGCATCGCCGCGTTGCGCCCAAGGCGCCAGCAGATCGGCCATCGCACGGGCCAGTCGCTGCGGCTGTTCGGCACCGGGCAGCACCGGGCCCCAACCCCACTGCGGTGGCGCCACCAGCGCCAGGGTCTGGGTGACCGTGCCAGCCAGGGGCATGGCCAGGCCCAGCGCGCGCCAGGCCTCCAGCCAGGCCTGCGCCAGTGCATACGGCAGATGCCGGGTCTCGGGCAGCGGGCGCAGGATCAGCGCACGGGCATGACTGCGGCCGAAGTCGCCCACCAGCCGGCTCTTGCCGATGCCCGGCTCACCGCGCACCAGCACCGGCAGCCGGGCATGGGCAGCGGCCTGCAGCCGGGCCCACAGCGCATCACGCCCCACCAGCCGCGGCGGCCGCAGCAAGGCCACTGCCGGCGTGGCCGCGCTGGCGTCGGCCCGTCCGGGCAGGCGCGCCGACGTGACCAGCCGCGCCAGTTGCTCGGTTTCGTCATCGGGGGCCAGCCCCAGATGGGTGCGCAGGTGCGCCCGGCAACGCTCGTACTCGGCCATTGCCTGGCCGCGATCGCCCAGCAGGTAGAGCAGCTGCATGCAGCGCCGCGCCGCGCGCTCGCTGGCCGGCTGGGCCGCACGCAGGCGCTGGGCGATGCGCAGGGCCGCGGCCAGCTCACCCTGCGCCTGCAGTGCGTCGGCGCGCGCCTCAAGTGCCGCCAGGCGTGCGTGCAGCCAGCGGTCTCGCAGCGCCTGCAGGCGCTCGCTCAGCGCCTCGCCAGGCGGGTGATGGTGGCCGGCCAGCAGCGAGAACTCCGACGGCGAGGCCGCGGCGTCGTCCTGATCGGCCATGGCGTGCAGATCGTGCGCCACGCCATCGGCCAGCTGCAGCGGCCCATCGTCACTGACCACGGCCTGGCCCACCGCGCGGCGCAGCCGGAACAGGCGCTGGCGCAGGCTGCTCATGGCCTTGGCCTGCGGTACCTCGGGCCACAGCAGCGCCGCCACATCCTGCCGCGCCTGCGGGCCATCCAGCACCAGCAGCGCCAGCAGCGCGGCGTCGTGCCGCTCGAGTGACACCCGCTGGCCATCGCTCAAGACCACGGCCGGCGCGCCCAGCAGCACCAGCCTCGGCATCTGTGGTGCCGATCGGTTTGCAACTCCCAAGGTCGCACTCCCCCCTGTTCGGATGCCCCGAATCTAACGCGGCAGTCACGCACGCTGCGGACAGTCAGGTCAACAGGCAGGGCGGACAGGATGGCGGGTCAGAGCGCGGTTCTGGCCGACCCCAGGGCACAAAGGGAGGAAGGCTGGCCGCCCGGCCGCTGTGGTGAACCCCAGCGGCCGGGCGGATCAGACCTTGCGCGCCGCTCCGGCAGGTGGCCGGGCATGCCGGCACGCCCCGCTTTTTTGAGAACGACACAGTCCAGTCCACCAGCCACAAGCACAAAGGGAGCGAAAAAGCATGATGAACCGATGGGCCGCCAACTGGGCCTTGTCAGTTGCCGCCGTGGCCTGCGTCACACCGGCCCATGCCGGTGTTGCGGTGAGCAGCTACGGGGCCATCTCTGGCAAGCACGTGGTCAGTTTCGACGAGTTGATCACCGGCGTCGACATCACGAATCCAGTGGCTTCGAACAGGGCGGTCGACGGCATCGTCTACAGCCAGGGGGTGGCCATTGCGGAGCACTTCGCGGGACAGACGGTGTCGCCTTCGGGCGATTTCGACGTGCTGTCGGACGCGCCGGGCAGGCCCTTGCAACTGGTTGCGGGCGCACCGGGCGAGAACCTCTACGCCGCGCTGTACCGAGTGACCGATCTCGCCACTTTCAGCTTCGACAGTGTCTTGTCGGGGGTTGGCTTCAAGGGCCCGTCATCCATCGGCGGCGTCGGCGAAGGCGCCATGTCCTTCCTGTTCTCGTCTGACCAGTCCCAGTTCGGTCTACAGGTCATCGGGATGAATGGCGGTTTTCTGAACTTTGCCTTCTTCCGGCAGGACGGCTCACTGATCAACAGCCTGGCCATTCGGGCAGCGGACAAGAGCTACCTCGGTTTCTTCAGTACCAGCCGCGAGATCCGAGGTGTCTCGCTCTGGAATTCAGATCCCAACGGCATGTCCATCAACAACCTGAAGCACGATGTGGCGTCGAACCTGGCCGCGGTTCCAGAGCCCGGCCAGTGGGCGCTGATGCTCGGCGGCTTGGCCACACTGTCCTGGTCGGTTGCCAGCCAGCGCCGGATCAGGCGGCGCGCCACCCGTTGAACGTCGAACGGGCGTCGAAACGGAATCGACTGCCCGATCCGTCAAAGCTCTTCCGCCTCGATCACCACCCGCTCCCGCCCGACCCCGCGCACCGCCACCTTGGCCAGCACGCGCAGCGGTTCGCCCAGCGGCACGGTGCGGGCAAAGCGGTAGTCCAGGCCGTCGGTCTGGCCGGGGTTGCTGCTGTCGATGCGGCGGCGCCATTGCTGGTGGCCGTTGGCCAGGATCTGCAGTTCGTGCCAGGCGCCGTGCAGTTCGGCCGGGCAGCGCACGGTGAGTGCGACGGCCACCTCGAAGCGGCGGTCGCGGTGGGCGTCGGGCGGAATGTCGAGCAGGGCTTCGCCGGCATCGCCGGCGTCGATGGCCCAGCGTTCTGGGGCGGTGTCGCTCACGTTCGCGGGCTGCCCTTCACGCGGCCTGCGCCTGCGCCATCACCTCCAGCGTGGCCGGATCCAGGTAGGCCTGGCGCCAGGGCTCGAAGGGTTGGGTGTCGGCGGCCTCGATGCGGCGCTGCTCGGCGCGCGAGGCTTCGGCCATGGCGGCCAGGCGCTGGGCCAGTGGCTCGGGGTAGGGCAAGGCCAGCAGGCGGGCGCGGGTGGCCTCGCTTTGCGCGCGGGCCAGGGCATTGAAGCTGCCGTCGAAATCGGCCTGCATCTGCGCCAGCACACGGGCCGAGGGCAGCGTGTCGGGCGCGGCCAGGCTGGCGTGGGCGCCGGCCAGCGCGTCGCGGTAGTGGTGGCCGCCGTGGGCGGTGTCGAGTGCCTCGGCGATGGGCGCGCATTCGCCCAGCAGCTCGATGGCCCAGTCGTTGAGGGTGATGACGTCGCCGTCGCGCTCGAGCAGCAGGCCCGGCTCGCGGCCGCGGGCCGCGGTGCGGTGCTGGTTGCGGCCCAGCGCGGCAATCTCGTCGGGGCTGTCGGGCGGGCTGTCGGCCAGCAGGCAGTGCAGCAGGAAGATGTCGAGAAAGCGCATGGTGCCGGCCTCGATGCCCACCGGCACGAAGGGGTCGAGATCCATGCAGCGCACCTCGATGTACTCGACGCCGCGCTGGCGCAGCGCATGCAGCGGGCGCTCGCCCGAGCGGATCACGCGCTTGGGCCGGATCAGGCCGTAGAACTCGTTCTCGATCTGCAGCAGGCTGGTGCTGAGCTGGTTGTAATCACCACCCGGGTTGCGCACGCCCACGGCCTCGTACAGCGGATAGGGCGTGGTGAGCGCGCCGTGCAGCGAGTTGGCGTAGCTCTCCAGGCTGTTGTAGCTGACCGCCAGCGAGGCCTGCGCGTCGCTCTGGTAGCCCAGGCGGCCCATGCGCAGCGAGGTGGCGTGCGGCATGTGCATGGTGTGGCCGCCGGTGCCGGGCACCGGCAGCAGGGTGTGCTGGCGGCCGGCCACGAAGCTGGCGCACACGGCCGGGCTGGCGCCAAACAGCGTCAGCAGCACGAAGGCATGGCGGCGGAAGTTGCGGATCAGGCCCAGGTGCTGGTCGTTGTCGAGCCCCGGCAGCGACCAGTTGTAGTGAATGCCCGAGATGGTCTGCATGCGCCGGCCGTAGCGGTGGCCCAGGCCCATGCGGTAGACGCTCTTGGCGCGGCCGATGTGGCTGCTGCCGTAGCGGCCCAGCGGAATGGTCTCGTCGGTGGGCAGCTCGCACGGCATGCTGCCCACCCACAGGCGCTCGGCCTCGGGGCCCTGGCCCAGCGCGTGGTACACGGCCTGGTGCAGCTGGGTCAGCTCGTCCAGACAGCTTTCGGCCGAGCCGTGCACGCCGGTGATCAGCTCGACCTGGCTCTCGCTGTAGTCGGTGGTGATGTGCGGATGGGTCAGCGCCGAGCCGAGCGCGGCCGGGTGCGGCGTGAGGGCCAGCGCGCCGTTGGGCAGGGCGCGCAGGCTTTCCTTCTCGAGCCCGCGCCGCATGCCGGCCAGCTGGGCCGGGCTGAGCGCACGCAGGCGCCTGGTCAATGCGGTCATGGCGGTCTCCTCTCGTCTGTCGGGGCGGTACGGTAGCAGAGGCCGATGACGGCTGCAGGCAACAGGCTGATGCGAAACGTGATAGGGCGAAATTTCACCATGCGGCAACCGGGCGGCCCCGGCCCGCCGCCGGTCAGCGCTGCGCCTGGTGGATGGCCGCTGCCGCGGCGCGGTAGGCGCTGGGTGCCAGGCCGGTGCGGGCGCGGAACACGCGGCTGAAGTGGCTGAGGTTGGAGAAGCCGAAGGCCAGCGCGATGTCGGTGATCGAGCGCTCGCTCAGGCGGGCATCGTCGAAGGCGGCGCGGCAGGCCTCGATGCGCCGCGCCTGCACGAAGCCGGCCACGCCGTCGGCCTCGTCGGCAAAGGCGTTGTACAGCGCGCGCCGGCTCACGCCCAGCGCGCTGGCAATGCGCTCGCCGCTCAAGCCTGGGTCGCCCAGGTGGCGCAGCACATGCTGCTTGATGCGCTCGCGCAGCGCCTCGCGCTGGCTCACCGCGGTGCTGCGGCCGGCCAGCTCCAGCAGCGACAGGTGCACGCAGTGGGTGATCATCTCGCCCAGGCCGCGGGCCGCGTCGGGCGCCATGCCGGGCAGCTCGCGCCAGGCACTGCGCATGGTCTCCAGCGCCACCCGGGCGATGCCGCCGTCGCCGCCCATGCGGCGCGCCATCAGCTCGTCGATGGCCAGGCCGCGCTCGGCCAGCTGGGCCTTGGGCACCATCACGATCAGGTGCTCCACGCGCACCGGGTTGTCGACGGCATAGGTGTCGGTGGTGTCGTAGATGCTCCACTCGCCCGGCGTCACCCAGGCCTGGCGGCCCTTCTGGCCCACGCCGGCACAGCCCTCGTAGGGCGCCACGATCTTCAGGTGGGCCTCGCCGCCGTGGCGCGCCTGGTCGGCCGAGCGCATCACGCGGTGGCGGTTGCTGTCGAGCCGGCTGAGCACCACGTCGCCGGCCTGCGCGGTGGCGATGCGGCCGTCGAAGCGGGTGTCGCCGTACAGGTCGGAGCGCAGGCCGTGAAACAGGCGGTCGATCCAGTCGGTCCAGTAGGGCACGCGGTCATCCGGACTGACTTGGTCGGTGTCCATCGCGGTGCTGCGTTGTCCCATCGTGTCGCCTCCTTGCGTGGCGGCGGATTATCGGCAGCCGGGGGGCATTCGCCGCTCGGCGAACCCGGGATCGGGTAAGCCCCGAGCCCGGTTTGACCGCCAGGGGATCGGGAAACTCCTGACCCCGCTTGCACAAATCGGCAAGCCGGCCGGTAGTGGCGGCACAGCAGCGGCGCACGGCCCTGCCTACAGTGCAGCTGCCCACCGGTGGCCCCCAGCCGGGCCACCCGCCACTGCAGCCACACGAGAGGAGACCTCCGATGTCCGACCCACGCTCCCCGGCCCCTGAAGCCAGCCCCAGCCGCCCCGAGTGCGTCAGCCGCCGCACGGCGCTGCAGGGCGCGGCAGCGGCTGCCGCGTCGCTGGCCTTTCCGGCCATCGCCCAGGCCAAGCCGGTGCGGGTGGGTTATGCCATCGCCCGCACCGGCCCCTGGACCGGCGGCGCCCAGGTCAGCCAGGAGCCCAACTACCTGCTGTGGGCCGAGCAGCAGAACGCGGCCGGCGGCCTCAGCGTGGGCGGCCAGAAGCGGCCGATCGAGCTGATCAGCTTTGACGACCGCAGCGAGGTCGAGACCTGCGTGCGCACCTACGAAAAGCTGATGGGCAGCGACAAGGTCGACCTGGTGCTGCCGCCCTGGGGCAGCAATGCCAACTTCGCGGTGGCACCGCTGGCCAACCGCTTCGGCTACCCGTTCCTGGCGCCCACCGCGCTGAGCCGGCGCCTGGTGGAGATGAAGCTGCCCTACTTCTTCCTGCTGCTGCAGCAGCCGGCGCCGATGACCCAGGCGCTGGTGGACATGCTCAAGGCCAACGGCGTGAAGAGCGTGGCCTGCATCTACGTGGACGACCTGTTCGGCCTCGAGAACTACGCCGCGCTGAAGGTGGCGCTGCAGGGCTCGGGCATCAGCCTGGTCGAGGACAAGAGCTACCCGGGTGGCGTGAAGGACTTGAGCCCGGTGCTGCGCAGCATCAAGGACAAGAACCCCGACGCCTTCATCGGCTTCACCTACCCGCCCGACACCATCCTGGCCAGCAAGCAGGCCAAGGAGGTGGGCTTCAACCCGAAGTTCTTCTACGCCTCGGTGGGCACGGCCTTTCAGCTCTACCGCAACGTGATGACGCCGGCCGGCGCCGAGGGCGTGCTGGGCATGGGCTCGTGGAACGGCAAGACCAGCGCCGGCGCCAAGGCCTATTTCGACGCCCACACCAAGAAGTTTGCCGGCAAGGAGCCCGACCGCTGGGCCAGCGGTCACTGCTGGGCCAGCCTCGAGATCCTGAGCGCGGCGGTGGCCAAGGTGGGCCTGGATCGCAAGGCCATCCGCGACTACGTGGCCGGCACCGAGCACGACACGGTCATCGGCAAGGTCCGGTTCACCGGCAGCGAGAACACCGCCACGCCGGGCACCGTGGGCCAGTGGCAGAACGGCGAGTTCGAGGTGGTGTGGCCCAAGGCCCGCGCCACCGCGGCCCTCAACGCCGCCAAGCCGGCCTGGAAATGACCCAGCCGCCTTGCGCCACGGTGCAGCCCGGCCGCCGCGCTGGCCCGCTGGAGCGTTGAATGAGCGCGCTCGCGTGGTTCGAGTTGCTGGCGTCGGGGCTCATCACCGGCGGCATCTACGCCCTGGTGGCGCTGGGCCTGAACCTGCAGTACGGCCTGATGCGCATCCTGAACATCGCCCATGGCGAGTTCCTGATGCTGGGCGCTTTTGTCACCTGGATGATGCACACCCAGTTCGGCTGGCACCCGCTGCTGATGGTGCCGCTGAGCTTTGCGCTGCTGTTCGCGCTGGGCCTGGTGGTGCACCGGCTGTGCTTCAGGCGGCTGGCCGCCACCTCGCCCAACCTCGACATCTTCGAGGCCCGCGGCCTGATGGTGGCCTTCGGCCTGATGTTCCTGGTGCAGAACCTGGTCAGCCTGGTGTGGGGCGGCGAGCTGCGCGGCTACGACTTCGCCACCACCGCGCTGCCGGTGGCCGGCACGCAGTTCGCGGCCAACAAGCTGCTGGTGTTCGCCCTGGCGCTGCTGTTTGCCGGCGCGCTGATCGCGCTGCTGCGCCTCACGCTGCTGGGCAAGGGCGTGCGCGCGCTGATGCAGTCGCCGGTGGGCGCGCAGCTGGTGGGCATCGACACGCGGCGCCTGCACCCGCTGATGTTCGGCATCGGCCTGGGGCTGTCGGGCGTGGCCGGCTGCCTGCTGTCGATGGCCTACACCATCAGCCCGGCCATGGGCGAGCCCTACACCGTGACGGCGCTGATCGTCATCACCCTCGGCGGCTTCGGCAGCATGGGCGGGGCCCTGGCCGGCGGCCTGCTGCTGGGCGTGGTCGAGGCCGTGGGCATGCACTACAGCAGCCCCTCGCTGAAGGCCTTGCTGTCCTACACCGTGTTCATCGCCGTGCTGCTGGCACGGCCCAAGGGCCTGTTCGCCAAATGACCATCGACCTCCAGCTGCCCCGCGCCCGGCGCCGGGCCACCCCATGAACCGCCCGGCAGCCGAGCTGCGGCGCGATGGCCTGGTGCTGTTCGGCCTGGCCGGCTGGGCCCTGGCCCTGCCCGGCCATGCCAGCGAGTTTGTTGCCTCGCTGGCGCTGACCTGCCTGATGTACGTGGCGCTGGCCTCGAGCTGGGCGCTGTTTTGCGGCACCTCGCGCTACCTGTCGCTGGCCACCGCGGCGTTTTTCGGCCTCGGCGCCTACACCAGCGCGCTGGGCCTCGAGCATGTGGGCTGGTGGAGCGCCATCGCGCTGGGTGCGCTGGTGGCCAGTGCCGTGGCCCTGGTGATGGGCGCGCTGGTGCTGCACCTGCGCGGCACCTACTTCGCGGTGCTGACCTTCGGCATGACCGAGCTGATCCGCCACGCCATCACCTTCTGGGAAAAAAGCGTCACCGGCACCGTGGGCCGGGTGCTGACCGTGGTGCCCGAGCGCGAGACGGTCTACCTCACCGTGCTGCTGCTGGCGGTGCTGGCGGTGGCCACCAGCATCGTGGTGCGGCGCACGCGCTTCGGCCTGGCGCTGGCCGGCATCGGCGCCGACGAGCAGCGCGCGCAGACCCTGGGCGTCAACACCCGCTGGGTCAAGACCCTGGGCTTTGCGCTGACGGCGGCCTTTGCCGGCGCGGTGGGCGCAGCGATGAGCGTGCGCTGGACCTACATCGACCCGCCCACCGTGTTCAACCCCTTCATCGGTTTCCAGACGGTGCTGATCGCGCTGATCGGCGGCGCGCTCACGCTGTGGGGGCCGCTGATCGCCGCGGTGGTGTTCAGCCTGCTGGCCGAGACCCTGCGCCTGCAGGTGCCGCAGCTGTACATGATGTCGCTGGGCCTGCTGCTGATCCTGTGCGTGCTGTACCTGCCGGGTGGCCTGGCCAGCCTGCGCTGGGCCACGCTGCAGGGCTGGTGGCAGCACAGCCGCCAGGCGCTGCGCGAGCGCCGCGCGCGGCGTGACCGGCGCAACCAGCGCAACCAGCGCGCCAACCGGGCCGCCGGCCATGACGACGAGGACAGCGATGACTGAGCCCCTGCTGCAGGCCCGGGCGGTCAGCGTGCGCTTTGGCGGGCTGACCGCCGTCGACGCGGTGGACGCCAGCTTCCACGCCGGTGAGCTGGTGGGCATCATCGGCCCCAACGGGGCTGGCAAGACCACCTTCTTCAACGCCATCTCGGGCGTGGTGGCGCCCACCGGCGGCGAGCTGATCGCCGGTGGCCAGCGCCTCACCGGGGCCGGCCCGCACCGCTTTGCCGCGCGCGGCATCGCCCGCACCTTCCAGACGCCGCGCGTGTTTGCCGACATGACGGTGCGCGACAACATCGCCTTCGGCCTGCAGTTTGCCGGCCGGCGCCCGCGCCGCTGGGGGCTGTGGGGCGCCCAGGCGCCGGTGCCCTGGGCGCTGCGCACGCCCGAGAGCATCCTGGCGCTGATCGGCCTGGGCAGCGAGCGCCAGGACCTGGCCGCGCTGCCTGCCGCCGCGATCACGCCGTCGCAACAGCGCCTGCTGGAGATCGGCATGGCGCTGGCCACGCGGCCCAGGCTGCTGCTGCTTGACGAGGTGGCGGCCGGCCTCACCGAGGCCGAGGTCGAGGCCATGGCCCAGCTGATCCGCCGCCTGCGCGACGAGCTCGACCTCAGCGTGGTGTGGATCGAGCATGCGGTGACCACGCTGCTGCGCCATGTCGAGCGCGTGATCGTGCTGCACCAGGGCCGCAAGATCGCCGATGGCCCGCCGGCCGAGGTGGTGCGCAACCGCGAGGTCATCGAGGCCTATCTGGGCGACGAGATGGGCGACGAGACGGGCGGCGCGGCCGGCGACAAGACCCGCGACAAGACCCGCGACAAGACCGGCGACAACACTGGCGACAACACCAGCGACAACACCGGCCAGGGCCTGAACCACCGCCACAGCGCAGGGGCCGCCGCATGATGGACTGGAGCGATCGGCCCTTCGTGCTGGGCGGCACGGGCCATGCGCACCTGTCGGTGCAGGGCCTGTCGGCGGGTTACGCCAACTTCCTGGTGCTGCGCGACCTGCAGCTCGAGGTGCGGCCCGGGCTGACCGTGATCCTGGGGCCCAACGGCGCCGGCAAGACCACGCTGCTGAAGGCCCTGGCCGGCCTGATCCCGCGTCAGGGCCGGGTGCTGCTGGACGACGTGCGCCTGCCGCGCCGCACCGATGCCATCGTGCGTGCCGGCATGGCCCTGGTGGCCGAAGGGCGCCAGCTGTTTCCGCAGATGAGCGTGCTGGAGAACCTCGAGCTTGGCGGCTGGCTGACCGACAAGGCCCAGCGTGCGCAGCGTCTCGAGCAGTGCTTTGCCAATTTTCCCAAGCTGCGCGAGCGCGCCCAGCAGCTGGCCGGCACCATGAGCGGTGGCGAGCAGCAGATGGTGGCCGTGGCCCGCGCAATGATGAGCGCGCCGCGCCTGCTGATGCTCGACGAGCCCTCGCTGGGCCTGGCGCCACGCATGGTCGACGAGCTGCTGGCCATCGCCCGGCGCATTGCCGACGCCGGCACCACGGTGCTGATGGTGGAGCAGAACGTGCGCAAGGCGCTGGCCGTGGCCGACCGCGCCCATGTGCTCGAGCGCGGCGTGCTGGTGGCCAGCGGCCCGGCCCGGCTGCTGGCGCGCTCGAGCGTGGTGCGCGAGGCCTACCTGGGCAAGGCCGAGGCCCCCGCGGCTGCGCCGCGGCCGCTGGCGCGCCCACAGCCCCGCGCGGCCTGAGCGCACGCAGCGCCCGGCCGAGGCCTGCCTGCGCCCTCAACCCCCCGTTTCGCCACTGGAGACACCGCGATGTCCGACTTATCGATGCTGATCAACGGCCTGCAGGTCACCGCCGAGCATGGCGCCACCTTCGAGCGCCGCAACCCGCTGGACGGCAGCGTGGCCACGCGCGCCGCGGCGGCCAGCCCGGCCGATGCGGTGATGGCCGTCGAGGCCGCGGCCGAGGCCTTCAAGGCCTGGAGCCGCAGCGGCCCCGGCGAGCGCCGCGCCCTGCTGCTGAAGGCCGCCGACGCGCTGGAGGCCAAGACCCCGCGCTTCATCGAGGCGCTGGGCGCCGAGACCGGCGCCACCGCCATGTGGGCCGGCTTCAACGCCCACCTGGCCGCCGGCATGCTGCGCGAGGCGGCGGCGCTCACCACCCAGATCAGCGGCGAGGTGATCCCGTCCGACGTGCCCGGCAGCCTGGCCATGGGCCTGCGCGTGCCGGCCGGCGTGGTGCTGGGCATCGCGCCGTGGAACGCGCCCATCATCCTGGGCGTGCGCGCCATCGCCGTGCCGCTGGCCTGCGGCAACACGGTGGTGCTCAAGGGCAGCGAGAACTGCCCGCGCACCCATGGCCTGATCATCGAGGCGCTGCAGGAGGCGGGCTTTGCGCCCGGGGTGGTGAACTACGTCACCAACGCCCCGGCCGATGCCGGTGCGGTGGTCGAGGCCATGGTGGCCCACCCGGCGGTGCGGCGGGTCAACTTCACCGGCAGCACCCGGGTCGGCAGGATCATTGCGCAGACCTGCGCGAAGTACCTGAAGCCGGTGGTGCTCGAGCTGGGCGGCAAGGCGCCGCTGCTGGTGCTTGACGATGCCGACCTGGACGATGCCGTCAACGGTGCGGCCTTCGGCAGCTTTGCCAACTCGGGCCAGATCTGCATGAGCACCGAGCGCCTGATCGTCGACCAGAAGGTGGCCGACGAGTTTGTGCGCAAGTTTGCCGCCAAGGCCAGCGCACTGCCGCTGGGCGATCCGCGCCAGCCCGATCCGGTGGTGCTGGGTTCGGTGGTGGGCATGGGCACCGTGGCGCACTGCAACGCGCTGATCGACGATGCGCTGGCCAAGGGCGCCAAGCTGGTGTGCGGCGGCAAGGTCGAGTCGACCTTGATGCCGGCCACCGTGCTCGACCATGTCACGCCGGCCATGCGCGTGTACCGCGAAGAGACCTTCGGCCCGCTGAAGTGCGTGGTGCGGGTCAAGAGCACCGACGAGGCCGTCGCCTGCGCCAACGACAACGAGTACGGCCTGTCGGCGGCGGTGTTCGGCCGCGACATCGCGCGCGCCTTCCAGGTGGCCCAGCGCATCGATTCGGGCATCTGCCATGTCAATGCACCCACGGTGCACGACGAAGCGCAGATGCCCTTTGGCGGCGTCAAGGGCTCGGGCTACGGCCGCTTCGGCGGCAAGGCCGGCGTGGCCGAGTTCACCGAGCTGCGCTGGATCACGCTGCAGACCACGCCGCGGCACTACCCGTTCTGAGCGTCAGACCAGGTTCCAGTCGCAGGCCACCTGGTACACACCGTCGTGGTCGCGGAAGGTCAGCGTCTTCACCGCCGAGCTGGGGCTGCCGCTCCAGCTGAAATTGGCCGAGTCGATGCTCACCGTGGTGTGCTGGGGCTGGAACAGGTCGTCGGAGATGGCGCCCATCAGCTTCTTGCGCACGTAGTCAATGACGTAGGGCGCGGCATAGGCCAGGGCCTGCGCCAGCAGCGGTGACAGCGCCCGCTGGCCCTCGGCCTGGCGCACCATCGCAGCCGGCTGCTCGAGGCGCTTGCGCACCTCGGTCTCCACCTTGTCGGCAATGCGCTTGATGGCGTCGCTCATGCCGCCGGCGTCTTTCTCGATCAGCACCAGGCCCACCGCGAACTCCTGCGGAAAGCTGGGCCCCAGCGCGAAGGTGTGGAACACCCGCGGCGGGTTGTAGACCTTGATGTCGCCATCGTCGAAGTGCGGGTACACGCTGAACGCCGGCACCACGCTGGTACTGCCGTCGCCGAGCATGGCGTGACCGCCCATGTAGATCTCGTCGTTGCCGAAACGCTCGGCAAAGCGGCCGCCGGTCTCGTCGACGCAGCGCACGCTGTGGATTCGCAACTGCAGGGCTGAAGCCATGGAACACATCCTTTGGTCTGGAACTCCGAGAGGCGCTCGGTACGCTCCAGGTTCCACGGCCGCTGCCGCCTGCCGCGGACGGCAGCGCGGCCACCCGCCTCATCTGGCCGGTGGAGGGGGCGGCAGGCCGGCTGCCCGCGCGGGGGCCGGGCCGGTCAGCGCGTGAGGGCCCCGCCCTCGTACCAGCGGCGGATCAGGGCGCGCTCGTCGTCGCTGATCTGGGTGGCGTTGTTCAGCGGCATCAGCTTCAGCACCACCGCCTGCTGGTAGACGGCCTGGGCATGGCGGCCCAGCAGCTCGGGCGTGTGCAGGGCCACGCCCTTTTGCTGCAGCTGCGGGCCATGGCACATCAGGCAGCGCTGGGCGATCACCGCCTGCACCTGGGCCGGCGTGGGCAGCGGCGCACTGGCGGCCGGCGCCGCCTGCGGCATGGGCGCGCGCCACACCGCCAGGCCCGCCAGCAGCAGCGTGCCGGCCAGCGCATGGCCCCAGGGCACCGCCTGGCCCAGCACCAGGGCCTTGTGGCGGGCCACGAAGCTGAGGCGGATCAGCGCCCCGGCCAGCATCAGCAGCACCAGCACCGCCCAGTTGTGCGGGCCCTGGTACAGCCAGCCGTAGTGGTTGCTGAGCATGGCCACCAGCACCGGCAGCGTGAAGTAGGTGTTGTGCACGCTGCGCTGCTTGCCGCGCAGGCCGTGCACCGGATCGACCGGCTGGCCGGCCTTCATCTGCGCGATCACGGTGCGCTGGCCCGGGATGATCCAGAAGAACACGTTGGCGCTCATCGCCGTGGCCATCATGGCGCCGATCAGCAAGAAGGCTGCGCGCCCGGCAAACAGCTGGCAGGCCAGCCACGAGGCCAGCACCACCACCGCCGTCACCGCCGCGCCAACGATCGCATCGCCGCGCGGGCCGCGGCCCAGCGTGCGGCAGATGGCGTCGTAGACCAGCCAGAACACCGCCAGAAAGCCCAGCGCCGCGGCAATGGCCGCGCCGGCCGGCCAGTCGTGCACGCTCTTGTCGATCAGAAAGCTGCCGGCCTGGAACAGGTACAGCACCGTGAACAGGCCGAAGCCGGTGAGCCAGGTGCTGTAGCTCTCCCAGTAGAACCAGTGCAGGCGCTCGGGCAGCGCAGCCGGCGCCAGCAGGTATTTCTGCGGATGGTAGAAGCCGCCGCCGTGCACCGCCCACAGCTCGCCCGACACGCCCTTGCGGCGCAGCGCGGGGTCGTCCGGCGGCGTCAGGCTGCTGTCGAGAAAGACGAAGTAGAACGACGAGCCGACCCAGGCGATCGCGGTGACCACATGCGCCCAGCGCAACAGCAGATTGGCCCAGTCGAGCAGGTAGGCCTCCATGGCCGCCTCCAGCAATGCACGCGCCGTGCCGCCTGGCCAGGTGCCCGGCCCGTGGCGGGCCCGGCCGGCCGGAGCGGCACCCCACCACAGCGGGCTCTGTGGGGCGCGAAAGGTCGCGAACCCGGCTGACGGTGCGTCGGCCAGGGCGCCGCGGCGACCATGGGCCACAGTCTAGCCAGTTGCGTGCCAGCCGCACCCGGCCTGCGCGCTGCGGGAGGTACGGCGCAGGGCCTGCGCCGGATGCAGGCGAGGTGGATTCACCCAGTGACCAATGTCACAACTGCGCACGGTGGCCCTGCGCAGGCGGGCCGGTGCGGGGCGCCGCCGTCAAGCTGTTTGTCAGCGTTCGCCCCTATAGTCACCAGCACAAAATTGGGGAGCCCGGGGCGACACCGGGCTTTCTCACCCAGGAAGGCGGCATGTCGGACGGGAACCTGCGCGGCACCAAGGCGTGCAGCCGATTCCAGTCAGGGCAGCCAGTTCGTCCCGTGGAACAGGTTGTCGTAGTACCCCGAGCAGGAGTTGTTTCACATGGGATTTCCGGTCTTGTCGCAGCCGCGCCGCCCTGGCGCGCGCACCCTTTCGCTGGGCGCTGCCCACACCGTCATGGCCACCGCCGCCATGCTCTGCCTGGCCGCCGCACCCGATGCCCGGGCGCAGGCCGAGGCCGCCAAGGTCTTCGAGGTCAAGCCGGGTGACACGTTCTCGTCGCTGGCCGCACGCCACACCGGCAATGTGCGCAGCTGGCGCAAGCTCTACCGGCCGCAGCAAAGCCGGCTGAGCGATCCCAACCGCATCCAGGTGGGCATGCGTTTCGAGCTGGTGAGCGACGCCCAGGGCCAGTTCCTGTGCCTGGTGGGCCAGCATGGCCGCGCGGCACCTGCCGCCGCCGCGGTGGCCGCGGCCGTGGCCCCGGCCGCTGCGCCGGCCCCCGCACCGGCCCCTGCCCCTGCCCCTGCCCCTGCACCGGCGGCCGCCCCGGCACCGGCGCCGGCGCCCGTGGCGGCTGCCGCGGCGCCGGCAGCTGGCGAGTTCGTGCTGGGCGTGCTGCCCAACATCGCGCCGGCCACGCTGCTGGCGCAGTACGAATCGATGCGGCGCTACCTCGAAAAGCACAACGCCGGCATGAAGGTCAAGGTGGTGGTGCCCGCCAACTTCAAGGTCTTCTTCGACGCCACGATGAACGGCGAGTACGACCTGGCCGTGGCCGCGCCGCACTTTGCGCGGGTGGCCCAGGCCGACCGCAACCTGGTGCCGCTGGGCATGTACGAGCCGCGCATCAACGGCCTGTTCGTGGCGCCGATCGACAGCCCGATCACCGGCGCGAAGGACGCGCGCAGCAAGGCCATCGGCTTTGCCAACCCGCAGTCGCTGGTGGCCATGTACGGTCTGCAGTGGCTCAAGGGCCAGGGCCTCGAGCCGGCCAAGGATTTCGAGATCAAGGCCGCCCGCACCGACCTGGGCGTGGGCCGCATGATGCTCACCGGCGAGGCCGTGGCCGCGGTGATGAGCAATGGCGAGATGCGCGCACTGCCGCCCGACGAGGCCTCGCGCATGCGCATCGTCGAGGTGTTCACGCGCATCCCCAACTTCATGCTGATGGCCAACCCGGCGCGGCTGGACCGCGAGCGCATGGCCCGCCTGAAGGGCCAGCTCAAGGCCTTCATCGCCGACAAGGACGAGGGCGCCGAGTTCATGCGCGCCACCGGCTTCTCGGGTCTGGCCGAGGTGGACGACGCGCAGATGCGCGAGCTCGACGCCTTTGCGCCGCAGACGCGCCGTGCGATGGGCGTGGTGAAGTGAGTTCTGGCGCCGGCGGCCCGCGGCCGGCCTGGCAGGCCTCGCGCCAGGATAGCGGCCCTTCGACGATCACGCCGCCCGATGCGGTGCCGGTGCCGGCCCCGTTCGGGCCGCTGGCCGGCGACATGGCGCGGCTGTTCCGGGTGCTCGGGCTGCAGTCGTTTCGCGCCTCGGTGGTCGACATGGCCTCGATGGCCTACGAGGCCGCCTGGCTGGTGGGCGAAAACGGCGAGCTGGTCGACGAGCCCGACCGCGCGCCGCTCGACAGCGCGTTTCCGGGCTCCACCTCGGTGGTGGCGCGGCTGGCCAATGCCAGCCTCGACGAGACCATCGACCAGCCGCTGGGCGCACGCCGCTGCGTTTATGCCTGGCGCATGGACGGCCTGCGCGTGGTCATCGCCGAGGCGCGCTACCACGAGCGCCACAACCGCACCCGCGAGCTCGACATCGCCGCCGCGCGCCTGGTCTGCAGCGCCGGCCTGATGGGCCGCCAGGGCGGTGGTGCCCGCAGCGGCGAGGCGGCCATGCCGCTGAACTGGTCGCAGCCGGCACCGGTGGCGCCGGGCCCGTCGCGCGGCATCTCGCTGGCCGGCCTGGGCCTGAGCCTGGCCGCCGCCGGCCTGGGCGCCTGGCTGACCGTGCTGGCCCTGCCCGCGCTGAACCGCGAAACCCAGGCCGTGGCCGGCCAGGCGGTGCGCCTGCGCACCATGACCGACGAAACCCTGGGCCAGGGCCTCACCACGGCGCTGGCCAGCGGCGACTACGGCGAGGTGCAGAACCAGCTCGGCAGCTTCGAGTCGCTGGGTTACTTTCGCGGCGCCTTGATCACCAATGCGCGCCAGCGCGTGGTGGCCATCGCCGGCCAGGTGGACGACACGCTGCGCATCGGCATCGAGCTGCCCGAGGGCACGCTGCCCAAGGCGCAGTCGCGTGACCTGGTGCAGGGGGCCGAGCGCTTCGGCCGCCTGGTGATCGTCAAGCCGGCGGGCGACGCCCTGGCGCCGCCCGATCTGGCACCGCTGCGCACCGTGGCCGGGGTGGCCACCGGTGCCGCGGCACTGGCGGCCTTGCTGCTGCTGTGGGCGCTGCGGCGGCCCGGGGCAGCGCGCTGACGCAGCGCGTCAGCGCCGCGGCCTGATCAGCTGAACACGCGCTGGCAGCGGGCCAGCACCGCGCTGCCCACCTGCTTGCCCAGGGCACGGCCCATCAGGTCACCACGCTCGAAGTGGATGCCGCCCACGCGACGCGAGTAGCCGGCCCAGTCGGCGGCCTCGCTGAGCGTGCCGACGCTGAGGTTCACCTGCTGGCCCACCGGCTCGAAGCGCGGCAATTCGGGCAGCACGTAGCCGGTCAGCGCGATGGTGTTGCTGCCGCGCAGGCCGGCGATCACCGACGAGGCCGCGGCACTGAAGGTGCTGTGGCCCGACACGAACTCGGGGAACGGCGGCGTGGGCGCGGTGGGCCGCTGGAACGGCCGCCAGTGCTGGCCCAGGATGGTCTGCGTGCCCAGGCCCGGGCCGGCCCAGGCGCGGATCGACTGGTTGCGAAAGTAGTAGGGCACGGCGCTCACCGGGCGGGCCGAGTCGTAGGCGCGCTTGGCGTCCCAGGCGGCGATGCCGGCATCCAGCAGCGCCTGCGAGACGCCGAAGAACAGCTTCACATCCTCGGCCAGCGAGTTGTTGTCGGCGTTCGACACCGCCTCGGCGATCTGCAGCCACTGCCCGGGCGGCGACACGGTGCCGGGATTGGCGGCCCAGAACTCGACCAGCGCCTTGGCATTGAGATCGAGCGCAGCGCTCAGGTTGATCATCTCCAGCATCTCGGCCTGGCTGGGGCCGGCGGCGGCGCTGAACGCCGGCCGGTACTGCGAGCCCGAGGCCAGCGCAAACGGCCGCACGCGGCCCCAGTGCGGCGTGAGGAACTTCTGCACGCCCCACACGCCCTGCGCGTCCAGCACGTACAGCGGCTGCCAGCGGGTGGGGTCGACCAGCTGCGTGGGCGAGTTCACCGGCACGTAGCCCGAGGTGTCGGCATAGGTTCCGGCGGCCGGGTCACCGTACTGGTTGGCGCCGTCGTTGCGGCGTGCCGCCAGCAGGCGCCGGCCCATGTCCAGGCCCAGGTCGCGGGCCGCCTGGCCATGGCCCAGCCACTGGTACACGGTGCTCGAGGGGGCACGCAGCGCCAGCTTGCCATCCAGCACCGTCTTCTGGCTCGGAAACAGGTCGACCAGCACGGTGTAGGCGGCGTAGCTGATCGCCACCTCGCGCCAGGTGTCGCTGGCCTCCCAGAACGGGCGGCGGCTGCAGCCGGACAGCGTGAAGTCGGCCGAGCTGCTGTAGGCCGCCCAGGCGTTGTAGATGGCCTCGTTGACCATCGACGCGGCGCGTGCCGAGATCGTGGCCTGGGTGAAGGTGGCCGCCACGGCCTCCAGCAGGCTGCGGTTCCAGCGCAGCACCATCGTCGAGCCGCGGCTGCCCGCCGTCGGCACATTCACCACCTGCGCCTGCGCGCCGCTGCCTGCCACCCAGGTCACGCCGGCTGCTGCCGCCTGACCCATCCATGCCCGTCGAGAGATTGTCATTGCCCGTACTCCATGTTGTTGAGCGACGGCACGACCGGGCAGCTGGGCACCTGCGGGTACATCACTGACGGGCGCGCCATTCTTGTAACAACAGGTACGCTATCTGCTGCCGGGCGGTGGCCGACCCCCTGGGTTCAATGGCCCGGGCCCATGCGCCGGCCAGCCCGTGTGAATGTGCTCTCCTAGCGTTCAGGTGACGCGTCCAGGCGTGTCAATGCAGCCACGCCGGGGCCGGGCCGGCGTGGCTCAGGAGCCGCGGTAGGTGGCGTAGGACCAGGGGCTGGCCAGCAGCGGCACGTGGTAGCGCGCAGCGGCATCGGCAATGCCGAAGTCCAGCGTCACGGTGTCGATGAAGGGCGGCTCGGGCAGCTCGACGCCGCGCGCCCGGAAGTACGGCGCCACCTCGAACAGCAGGCGCCAGCGGCCGGTGGCCATGGCCGGGCCTTCGAGCAGCGGGCCGCCGGCGCGGCCATCGGCGTCCAGCTGCACCTGGCGCACCGTCTCGGCGCGGCCGTCGTCGTGCAGGCGCTGCAGGCGCACCTGCATGCCGGCGGCGGGGCAGCCGTGCATGGTGTCGAGAACATGGGTACTGAGGTGGCCCATTGCGGCAGATCCTTGGTTGGCAGGCGGTGAGGGGCAAGACCGGGCGGCATGGCACAGGACTTGCCGCTGTCAGTCTATACACTGCCTTGCACCGCCCGTGCCAGCCCGCCGATGACCGCCTTTGCGCCCGACACCGCCCCCCGCTACCCCCGTGACCTGGCCGGCCACGGCCGCTGCGCGCCGCATCCGCAGTGGCCGGGTGACGCCCGCGTGGCGCTGCAGTTCGTGCTGAACTTCGAGGAGGGCGGCGAGAACTCGGTGCTGCATGGCGACGCCGGCAGCGAGCAGTTCCTGTCGGAGATGTTCAACCCCGCCAGCTACCCGGCGCGCCACCTCAGCATGGAGAGCATCTACGAGTACGGCTCGCGGGTGGGCGTGTGGCGCATCCTGCGCGAGTTCGAGCAGCGTGGCCTGCCGCTCACCGTGTTCGGCGTGGGCATGGCGCTCGAACGCTGCCCCGAGATCACCGCCGCCTTCGTGGCTGGCGGCCACGAGCTGGCCTGCCACGGCTGGCGCTGGATCCACTACCAGGGCCTGGACGAGGCCACCGAACGCAGCCACCTGGTGC
The DNA here is from genome assembly GCF_025290835.2 of Aquabacterium sp. OR-4. Taxonomy (NCBI): domain Bacteria; kingdom Pseudomonadati; phylum Pseudomonadota; class Betaproteobacteria; order Burkholderiales; family Sphaerotilaceae; genus Pseudaquabacterium; species Pseudaquabacterium prasiolae. The sequence continues at coordinate 468,182 of NZ_JAOCQD020000003.1, forward strand.
GCGGACTGGCGGCCATCGAGCAGCTCACCGGTGCGCGCCGCGGGCACAGCGCGCCGGGCGCGGCGGCCGACCTGTTGAACGGCCATGTGCACGGCCTGGGCTGGTATACCGGCCGCGACAGCCCCAACACCCGCCGCCTGGTGGCCGACGCCGGCGACATCGCCTACGACAGCGACCACTACGGCGACGACCTGCCCTTCTGGCTGCAGGTGCAAAAGTCCGACGGCAGCCTGGCGCCGCACCTGGTGGTGCCCTACACGCTGGACTGCAACGACATGCGCTTTGCCCTGCCCCAGGGCTACAGCCACGGCGAGCCGTTTTTCCAGTACCTGAAAGACGCCTTCGACGTGCATTACGCCGAAGGCGGGCGCGATCCGGCCGATGGCCAGGGCGGCCCGGCGATGATGAGCGTCGGCCTGCATTGCCGCCTGCTCGGCCGGCCCGGCCGCATGCGGGCACTGCAGCGCTTTCTTGATCACGTGCAGTCGCACCCGCAGGTGTGGGTGGCCCGGCGCATCGACATTGCGCGCCACTGGCGCCGCGTGCACCCCTTCGACGCCGCCACCGCCTTCACCTGGGCCTGAGCGGCCCCTCCCACCGATGAGCCCCACCCCGTTGACGCTGGCCGCGCTGAACGCCGCCAGCCCCGAACTGTTCAGCACCCAGCTGGCCGGCATCTACGAGCATTCGCCGTGGATCGCCGAACACGCCGCCGCTGCCCGGCCCTTTGCCACGCTGGCGCAGCTGCGCCAGGCCCTGGTGCAGGCGGTGCGTGCGGCGCCGCGCGAGGCCCGGCTGGGCCTGATCCGCGCCCACCCCGAGCTGGCCGGCAAGGCCGCCATCGCCGGCACGCTGACGCCTGAATCCACCGGCGAGCAGCAGCGCGCCGGCCTCAACGCCTGCACGCCCGAAGAGTTTGCGCAGCTGCAGCGGCTGAACGCCGACTACGGTGCGCGTTTCGGCTTTCCGTTCATCGTGGCGGTGCGCGGGCCGCGTGGCACCGGTCTGGCCCGCAGCGAGATCATCGACAGCCTCGCCCGCCGCCTGCTCAACCACCCCGACGACGAGTTTGCCGAGGCGCTGCGCCAGATCCACCGCATCGCCGAGATCCGGCTCGACGACCGCCTTGGCAGCGCCCCCACGCTGGGCGAGGCGGTGTGGGATCGCGCCGAGGCCCTGGCCCGGCACAGCGAGGCGCCGGCCGTGCCTGGCGCGGCGCCCGAGCTCACGGTCACCTACCTCACGCCGGCGCACCGCGCGGTGGCGGCCGAGCTGGCGCAGTGGATGCGCGACGACGGCTTTGACGAGGTGGGCCTGGACGCCGTGGGCAATGTGGTGGGCGTGTACCACGGCAGCGATGCCGCCGCGCCGCGCCTGCTGACCGGCAGCCACTACGACACCGTGCGCCGCGCCGGCAAGTACGACGGCCGCCTGGGCATCCTGGTGGCCATGCAGGTGGTGCAGGGCCTGGCCCGCGCCGGCCGGCGCCTGCCCTTCGGGCTGGAGCTGGTGGCCTTTGCCGAAGAGGAAGGCCAGCGCTGGCCGGCCACCTTTCTGGCGTCGAGCCCGCTGGTGGGCCGCTTTGACGCCGCCTGGCTGGCGCAGGCCGATGCCCAGGGCGTCCGCCTGCGCGACGCGATGCGCGACGCCGGCCTGCCGGGCGAGCTGGCCGCCATCGAGGCGCTGCGCCGCGACCCGGCGCGTTACCTCGGCTTTGTCGAGGTGCACATCGAGCAGGGCCCGGTGCTGCATGCGCTGGACCTGCCGCTGGGCGTGGTCAGCGCCATCAACGGCAGCCGCCGCCATGTCGGCCTGCTCACCGGCCAGGCCAGCCATGCCGGCACCACGCCGATGGGCCAGCGCCGCGACGCCGCCGCCGGCGTGGCCGAGCTGGCGCTGCTGCTCGAGCGCTGCGCCAGCGCCCGCCCCGAGGTGGTGGCCACGATGGGCCAGCTGGAGGTGCCGGGCGGCTCGGTCAATGTGGTGCCCGGGCGCTGCCGCTTCAGCCTCGACATCCGCGCCACCACCGACGCGGCGCGCGATGCCTGCCTGGCCGAGGTGCAGGCCGGTCTGGCCGAGATCTGCCAGCGCCGCGGCCTGCGGCCCACGCTGACCGAAACCCTCAGCGCCGGCGCCGCGCCCTGCCACCCCGCCTGGCAGCAGCGCTGGGCCGCGGCGGTGCAGGCGCTGGGCCTGCCGGTGCACAGCCTGCCCAGCGGCGCCGGCCACGACGCGATGATGCTGCACCATGCACTGCCGCAGGCCATGCTGTTTGTGCGCGGCCAGAACGGCGGCATCAGCCACAACCCGCTGGAAGCCGTGAGCACCCACGACGCCGACCTGGCCGTGCAGGCCTTCCAGCAGCTGCTGCAGGGCCTGGCCGCCGAGCGCGCCAGCCCCGCCTGATCGACCGACCGCCTGAACGCCTGAACGCCTGACCGCCCGCCCCTTGCGCGACACCCGATGACTTTGCCCCTGAACGACCCGCTGTTTGCCGCCCTCGACGCCTGGATCGCCGAGCACTTCGACGACGAGGTGGCCTTTCTGCAGGCCCTGGTGCGGGTGCCCACCGACACGCCGCCCGGCGACAACGCGCCGCATGCCGAGCGCACCGCCGAGCTGCTGGCGCAGTTTGGCTACCAGGCCGAGCGCCATGCCGTGCCGGCCGACGCGGTGCGCGCCGCCGGCCTGCAAAGCATCACCAACCTGATCGTGCGCCGGCCGCAAGGCGCCGGTGCTGGCGGCGTCGGCCCGACCATCGCGCTCAATGCCCATGGCGACGTGGTGCCGCCCGGCGATGGCTGGACGCACCCGCCCTACGCCGCCGAGATCGTCGACGGCGCGCTCTACGGCCGCGCCGCCGCGGTGAGCAAGAGCGACTTCGCCACCTACACCTTCGCCACCCGCGCGCTCGAGGCCGTGGCCGCCGCGCAGGCCGCGCGCGGCCTGGCGCTGCGCGGCACGGTGGAGCTGCACTTCACCTACGACGAAGAGTTCGGCGGCGAGCTGGGCCCCGGCTGGCTGCTGGCGCAAGGCCTCACCCGGCCCGACCTGCTGCTGGCCGCCGGCTTCGGCCACGAGGTGATCACCGCGCACAACGGCTGCCTGCAGCTGGCCGTCACGGTGCATGGCGTGATGGCCCATGCGGCGATCCCGCACACCGGGGTGGATGCGCTGCAGGGCGCCAACGCCATCCTCAACGCGCTGTATGCCCAGAACACCGTGCTGCGCCAGCGCAGCTCGCAGGTGGCCGGCATCACCCATCCCTACCTCAACGTGGGCCGCATCGAGGGCGGCACCAACACCAACGTGGTGCCGGGCCAGGTGCTGCTCAAGCTCGACCGGCGCATGATCCCCGAGGAAGATCCGGTGGCCGTGGAGGCCGCGCTGCGCCAGCTGATCAGCGAGGCCGCGGCCACGGTGCCGGGCATCACGGTGCGCATCGACCGCCTGCTGCTGGCCCATGCCATGCAGCCGCTGCCCGGCAACCGGCCGCTGGTGGCGGCCCTGCAGCGCCATGGCCAGGCGGTGCTCGGCGAGCCGTTGGCCGAGCGCGGCACGCCGCTCTACACCGATGCCAGGCTGTATGCCGAACGCGGCATTCCGGCGGTGATCTACGGTGCCGGCCCGCGCAGCGTGCGCGAAAGCAATGCCAAGCGGGCCGACGAGCACCTGCAGCTCAGCGACCTGCAGGCCGCCACCCGGGTGGTGGCGCGCATGCTGGCCGATCTGCTGATCGCCTGAAGCGCCCGCATCAACGGGCTGGATCAGCGGCCGGCCCACGGCGTGGCGTAACGGCTGAAATGGGCGGCCGGCTCAAGTGCCGCGCCTTTTTGCCGATAGCAGCAGACCCGCACTGCTGCCCGAAAGCCCGCCCGTGTCCGCCCACCTGCCCCGCGAAACCCAGGCCCTGGCCGCGGCCGCGGCTGCGGCCGACGTTGCGGCCGACGTTGGGCAGGGCGGCCGCAATAGGCCGCTGGCTGCCGGCACCGCCGCGGCGGGCCCGGCCGCGGCCGCTGCCACCGCCCCGGCCCGCAACGGCCGCGGCACCGCGCTCAGCCGCTGGGTGGCACCGGCCGTGCTGCTGGCGCTGGTGGTGGCCTGGGCGGCGGTGGGCGCGGTGCTCACGCTCAAGTGGCGCCATGCCATCGCGGTGGAGCAGCTGCACAGCGCCAACCTGGCGCGCATCCTCCAGGAGCAGACGGTGCGGGTGCTGGCCAGTGCCGACCAGGCCACGCTGCGCCTGCGCGATGCGCTGCGCAGTGGCGAGCTGGCGCCGGGCGACATCGCGCACTACGCCAACGAGACCGGCCTGGCGCCCAGGATCCTGGTGCAGCTGGCCCTGGTGGGGGCCGACGGCCGGCTGCTGGCCAGCAACCTCGACCCCGACGGCAGCCGCTCGGGCCATGTCGACCTGTCGGAGCGCGAGCACATCCGCGTGCACCTGGCCCAGCCGGCCGGCACGGCGGGCGGGTCGGTGTCGGCCGGCGGCCTGTTCATCGGCAAGCCGGTGCTGGGCAAGGTGTCCGGGCGCTGGACGATCCAGCTCTCGCGCCGCATCGACGGCCCGCAGGGCCAGACCCTGGGCGTGGTGGTGGCCTCGCTCGACCCGGCCTACTTCGAGGACGTGTACCGCGGCGTGGCCCTCGGCGCGCAGGGCGGCGTGGCCCTGGTGGGCAGCGATGCCGTGGTGCGCGCCCAGGTCATCGGCGGGCGCAGCCAGGGCATGGGCAGCCGGCTCGACGCCGCCGAGATGCCGGGCGCGGCGGCCTCGGCCGGGCATGTCACGGCCACCCGCGCCGCCGATCCGGTGCCGCGCCTGGTGAGCCACCAGGCCGTGGCCGGCTACCCGCTGCACGTGGCCGTGCTGCGCGCCACCGACGAGGCCCTGGCCAGCTGGCGCGACACCCGCACGCTGGCGCTGCTGCTGACCGCGCTGCTGAGCCTGGCCATGCTGGGCGCCGCGGCGATCTTCCACCTGGGCCTGCGCCGGCTGGAGGACAGCCACGCCGCGCTGCAGCTCAGCGAGGCCGCGGCCCAGTCGGCCAACCAGGCCAAGACCGACTTCCTGGCCGCCATCTCGCACGAGCTGCGCACGCCGCTGACCAGCATCCGCGGTTTTGCCGAGCTGATGGAACAGCGCCTGCCGCAGCCGCGCCAGCGCCAGCAGGCCGGCCTGATCCGCCAGGCGGCCGAGTACCTGAACACCCTGCTCACCGAGATCCTGGATCTGGCCAAGGTCGAGGCCGGCGCCATGCAGGTGGTCAACGCGCCGGTGGACTTGCGCGCGGTGGTCGAGGGCGCGGCCTCGTTCTACGCCATCACGGCGGCCGAAAAGGGCCTGGCGCTGCGCGTGCGGGTGGCCGATGCGGTGCCGTCCAGCCTCATCGCCGACGAGCTGCGCATCAAGCAGATCCTGAACAACCTGCTGTCCAACGCCTTCAAGTTCACCTGCAGCGGCGAGGTGTGCATCGAGGCCGAACTGGCGCCTGCGGCGGCCTGCGGCGGCAGCCAGCCGTGCTGGCTGCTGCATGTCAGCGACACCGGGCCGGGCATCGCGGCCGAGCTGCATGGCCGCATCTTCGAGCGCTTTCGCCAGGGCCACGACCGGGTGGCCTTCGAGCATGGCGGCACCGGCCTGGGCCTGGCGCTGTCGCGCGCACTGGCCGGCCTGATGGGCGGCACGCTGGCCGTGCACAGCGCGCCGGGCCAGGGCGCCCGCTTCACGCTCAGCGTGCCCTTGCAGGCCTGAGCGGCAGGCCGGCGCGCGGCCGTCGCCTCACGGCCAGCCGCGCAACACAGTGTCACGGCCACGGCACAGGCCGGCGCGGGTGTGGGCCGAAATGCCGGCGCTGCCTGGCAAAACCGGCCCTGATCGGCCTCAAAACGACCCGATTCGCGGCTTTTGGCGGCGGAACGATGCTTGCTATTCCAGGCCTGAACGCCACCACGCCAGGCCATGCTGTCCACCCTTGCCACCCCCTGCCCGCCCGGGCCGCAGCCAGCGGCTGAGGCCGGCGCCGTGGTCACGGTGTCGGCGCCCGGCCGCCTGCACCTGGGCTTTCTGGATCCGGCCGGCAGCCTGGGCCGGCGCTTTGGCAGCGTGGGCCTGGTCATCGACGGCCCGGCCACCGAGCTGAGCCTGGGCCGCGCCGGGCACGATGCCGTGCTGGCCGGCACACCGGCCGCGCTGGCCGAGGCCGAGCGCGCCAGCGCCTGGCTGCACACGCTGCGCCAGCGCAGCGGCTGCCACGCGCCGCTGCGGCTGCAGCTGCACCAGGTGTTGCCAGCGCATGCCGGCTTCGGCTCGGGCACGCAGCTGGCGCTGGCGCTGGGCCGCGCCTTTGCCCGCCTGCATGGCCTGGCGCTCGATTCGGCCACGCTGGCGCACTGGCTGGGCCGCGGCCTGCGCTCGGGCATCGGCATCGCCGGCTTCGACCAGGGCGGCCTGCTGCTCGATGGCGGCCCCGGCGCCGATGGCCGCCCCGCGCCGCTGCTGGCGCGCCTGGCCCTGCCCGAGGCCTGGCGCGTCGTGCTCGTGCTCGATCCGGCCCACCGCGGCCTGTCGGGCCCGCAAGAGCGCAGCGCCATGGCCAGCCTGCCGCCGCTGCCGCAGGCCCTGGCCGCTGACATCTGCCACCAGGTGCTGATGCGCGTGCTGCCCGGCGCGGCCGGCCAGGATTTCGCGCTGTTTGCCGCCGGCGTGACCGGCATGCAGCAGCGCCTGGGCGCGCACTTCGCGGCCGCCCAGGGCGGCAGCGCCTACACCAACCCGGCCGTGGGCCGGCTGCTGCACTGGATGGCCGACAGCGAAGCCGGCATTGAATCCGGCAGCGGCAACGGCATCGGTACCAGCAACGCCAGCACGGCCGCTGCCGGCATCGGCCAGAGCTCCTGGGGGCCCACCGGCTTTGCCATCGTCGAATCACAGGCCCGGGCCGAGGCCCTGTGTGCCGCCGCACGCCGGGCCGGCCTGGTGGCGCCCGGCCTCGTGCTGCAGATCACCCGGCCGCGCCAGCGCGGCGCCGAGGTGGCCGTGCAGGCCGCTGGTGCGCCAAGCCCGCGTGCGCTGCCCGCCGCCCAGCCGGTGGCCTGAGCGGCCAGGCCGCCCGCCGCCGCCCCGCCCGCCTCGCCCGATCCACCCCCGATCCACTCTCACTGGCGCCCCAGCCGCTGGAACCCCCGATGGAACGCCGCCACATCCTGCACCTGTTCACCCCCGGCCGGCAGGCCAGCCCCTTTGACGTGAACATGGCCGCCGACGCCGGCTACGACCTGGTGGTGCCCTACTGCCAGGTGGACGCCGACGGCGTGGCCGCGATGACCCAGGACGCCATCTTCTCGCGCGGCCCCAAGGGCGTGGCGCGCACCGGCATCTTCATCGGCGGGCGCGATGCACTGCTGGCGGCCGACATGCTGGCGCGCGCCCAGGCGGCGATGGTGCCGCCCTTCAGCGTGTCGCTGATGGCCGACCCGAGCGGTGCCTACACCACCGCCGCGGCCATGCTGGCCTGCGTGGAAGCCGCGCTGCAGCAGCGCCACGGCCAGGGCCTGGCCGGGCAGCAGGTGCTGGTGCTGGGCGGCACCGGGCCGGTGGGCCGCGTGGCCGCCGTGCTGGCGGCCCAGGCCGGTGCCCGAGTGCGCCTGGCCAGCCACCGCGGCCGCCCGCATGCCGACGCCGCGGCGGCCGAGACCGCGCAGCGCTTTGGCGTGCCGATCGACGGCGCCTCCACCGCCGACGCCGCCGCGCTGGCCGAGGCCCTGGCCGGCACCGATCTGCTGCTGGCCTGCGCCGCGGCCGGCGTGCAGGTGGTGGACGCCAGCGCGCTGCAGCAGGCCGTGCGGCTGAAGGTGGCGGCCGATGTCAACGCCGTGCCACCGGCCGGCATTGCCGGCGTTGGCGTGATGGACCAGCAGCAGCCGCTGGCCGGCAGCGGCGCGGTGGGCATCGGTGCGCTGGCCATCGGCAACGTCAAGTACCAGACCCAGCACCGCCTGCTGCTGCAGATGCGCGAGGCCAGCCGCCCGGTGGTGCTGGGCTTTGCCGAGGCCCTGCACACCGCGCGCAGCTGGCTGGCCGAGCAACCTGCCGCGCCCTCGCGCTGAGCCGGCCGGGCGCATGGCCGTGCTGGCGGTGGCGGGCCTGTCGGCCCGGGCAATGGCCGAGGCCGCGGCCCGCGACGGCCTGCGCGTGGTGGCGCTCGACCTGTTTGGCGACCGCGACACGCGCCGCGCCAGCCAGGCCTGGCGCTGCATCGGCGATGCCGACACGCTGCGCATCGACCCCGCCCGCCTGCTGCCGGCGCTGCAGGCACTGGCGCGCGATGGCGACGTGCTGGGCTGGGTGGCCGGCAGCGGCTTCGACGACCAGCCCGAGCTGCTGGCCGCCGGCGCCGCGGTGCTGCCGCTGCGGGGCACCGCGCCCGAGGCCGCGGCGCGGGTGCGCGATGCGCGCCAGTTCTTCGGTCTGCTCGACGCGCTGCAGGTGCCCCATCCCGAGGTGCGCTGGCAGCGCCCGGCCACGCCCCAGGGCTGGCTGCTGAAAAACGCCCGCGGCTGCGGCGGCTGGCACATCCGCCCGGCCAGCGCGGTGGGCAGTGCCCAGCCGCCCGAGCACCACCTGTACCAGCGCCAGGTGGCCGGCACGCCGATGTCGCTCACCTTCCTGGCCAATGGCCGCGCCGCGCGGGTGCTGGGCTGCAACCGGCTGCTGGTGCAGGCCATGGGTGGCCACCCCTTCGTCTTCTGTGGTGCGATCGGGCCGGTGCCCTGCCCGCCCGCCGTGGCGGCGCAGGCCGGCGCGGCCCTCGAGCGGCTGGTGCCGGCACTGGCGCTGCAGGGCCTGGGCAGCCTCGACTTCATGCTGCACGAGGGCCAGATGCTGGTGCTCGAGATCAATGCCCGGCCGCCGGCCAGCATGGCGCTGTACCCGCAGGTGCAGGGCGAGGGCCTGATGCAGGCCCATCTGCGCGCCTGCATGCAGGGCCGCTTGCCGGCGCTGGCGACAGTGCCACCCCACTTGCTGGCCCACTTGCCGGCCCACTCGCCAGCCCACTCGCCAGCCCACGCGCCGACACCCACGCCGCCCTGCACGCCGCACGCCGGCCCGGCGGCCACGCGGGCGGCGCCGGTGCGCGGCATCGAGATCGTGCATGCGCCGCGCGCGCTGCGGCTGGACGACAGCGCGGCGCGCTGGCTGGCCCGGCGCGGCGATGTGCACGACGTGCCAGCGCGCGCCACCCGCTTTGCCGCCGGCCATCCGGTGTGCAGCGTCAGCGCGGCCGGGCGCGACGCCGCCACCGTGCGCCGCCAGCTGCGCCGCACCCGAGACGACCTGCTGCTGCAACTCGAGGCTCCGCCATGACCGCCCCCCGCCCCACCCACCCCTCCCAGGCCACCGAGGCCGGCCCCCACGCCGTGCCGCAGCCGGCGCCCAGCGTCAACGCGCTGGCGCGCCCGGCGCTGGCGCGGCTGCTGGACCAGGCCGATGCCCTGCGCGTGCAGGTGGCGCCCGGGCCTTCGGGCGTGTGCCTGGTGGATGCCGGCATCGCCTGCCGCGGCAGCGTCGAGGCCGGCCTGCTGATTGCCGAGATCTGCCTGGGGGGCCTGGGCCAGGTGCGGCTGCGCGCCGATGGTCACGCGGCCTGGCCCGGCTGGGTCGAGGTCAACAGCGCCCAGCCGGTGCTGGCCTGCCTGGGCAGCCAGTACGCCGGCTGGAGCCTGGCCGCCAGCAAGGACGAAACCGGCGGCCGCAGGTTCTTCTCGCTGGGCTCGGGGCCGGCCCGCGCGCTGGCCGCCAAGGAGCCGCTGTTTGCCGAGCTGGGCTACCGCGACCGGGCCGATGCCGGCGTGCTGGTGCTCGAGGTCGACCGCCTGCCGCCGCCGGTGATCGTGGACAAGCTGCTGCGCGACTGCGCGCTGCCGGCCAGCGCGCTGACGCTGATCCTCACCCCCACCACCAGCCTGGCCGGCATCACCCAGGTGGTGGCCCGCGTGCTGGAGGTGGCGCTGCACAAGGCCCACCAACTGGGCTTTGCGCTGGCCGACATCGTCAGCGGCTCGGCCACCGCGCCGCTGCCGGCGCCCTGTGCCGACGGCGTGATGGCCATGGGCCGCAGCAACGACGCCATCCTCTACGGCGGACGCGTGCACCTGACGGTGAGCGGCAGCGATGCCGCGGCACGCGACCTGGCGGCCCGCCTGCCGTCGTGCAACTCGGCCGCGCATGGCCGCTCGTTTGCCGAGATATTCAGCGCCGCCGACCACGACTTCTACAAGATCGACGGCGCGCTGTTTGCGCCGGCCCAGGTGTGGGTCAGCAACCTCGACAGCGGCAACACCTGGCAGGGCGGCGGCACCCGCCTGGATCTGCTGCAAAGCCTGTGGCTGGGGGCCGGCCAGTGAGCGGCCCGCGCATCGCGCTGCTGGCCGACGAGCGCGGCTGGCACACCCGCCAGCTGCAGGCCGCGCTGCGTGCGCGCGGCGCCAGCGGCCACTGCGTGGACCTGGCCGACTGCCACATCGACACCACGGCCAGCCGCCACGGCCTGGTTCTGCCGGGCTTTGGCCGCGGCCTGCCCGATGCGGCCCTGGTGCGCGGCATTGCCGGCGGCAGCTTCGAGCAGGTGACCAAGCGCCTGGGCGTGCTGCACGCGCTGCGCGAGCTGGGCGTGCCGGTCTACAACGACGCCCGGGCCATCGAGCGCAGCGTCGACAAGTCGATGACCAGCCTGCTGCTGCATGCGGCCGGCATTCCCGGCCCGGCGACCTGGGCCACCGAGTCGCAGGCCCAGGCCCAGCGCATCACGATGCGCGAGGCCGCGCGCGGCCATGCGCTGGTGCTCAAGCCGCTGTTCGGCTCGCAGGGCCATGGCCTGCAGCGGGTGGGCCAGGTGGACGGCGTGTTCCAGCCGGTGCCCGAGCTGGCCACGGCCTATGGCGGCCTGGCCTATCTGCAGCGCTACGTGCCGCCGCTCGAGGAGCCGGGCTTCGACTGGCGGGTGCTGGTGGTGGGCGGGCGGGCGGTGGCGGCGATGCGGCGGGTCAGCCGGCACTGGGTGCACAACATCGCGCAGGGCGCCCAGGCCATGCCGGCGGTGCTGACCCCGGCTCTGGCCGAGCTGGCCGAGCGCAGCACCCAGGCGCTGGGGCTCGATTACGCCGGCATCGACCTGCTGCCCGCCGCCCGCGGCGCACCGCTGCAGGTGATCGAGGCCAATGGCGTGGCCGCCTGGCAGGGCCTGCAGCGCGTCACCGGCTTCAACATCGCCCGCGTGCTGGTCGACGACCTGCTGGACCGCCGCCTGGCCGGCGCGCGCGCGCGGTGCCCGGTGCCGCAGCTGGCGCCAGGGGCATGAGCGCGCCGCGTCGCGCCCAGGCGCGCACCCCTGAGCGCGCAGCGCCGGGGGGCGTCCAGTGATCCGCACGGCCGGCATCCGCGACGCCTTCGTGCAGGCCTGCGCGCTGGATGTGGCGGTGCGCAAGCCCGGCAATGTGAGCCACGCCTCACCGGGCCACGGCATGCAGGCGGCGCAGTTCGAGGCCAGCGCCGAGGCCGCCGCGGGCCCGCTGTGCCGTGCCGGGGCCAGCGTGGGCCAGCGCATCGTGACGGCCCAGGCGGCCTCGTGGCGGGCGGCCGGCTGCAATACCAATCTCGGCATCGTGCTGCTGTGCGCGCCACTGGCGGCGGCCGCTGAGCAATGTCTGGCGGCGGCCGCTGAGCAAAGTCTGGCCGCGGCCGCCGAACACGGCCTCGCCGCGGCGGCACGGCCACCCTGGGCCGGCGCGGCCGCGCCGGCGGTGGCCCAGCCACCGCCGCAGCCGCTGCAGCCAGCCGGCCTGCGCGCGGCGCTGCAGCAGGTGCTGGGCGCGCTCGACCGCCACGACGCACAGGCCGCCTTCACGGCCATTGCCGCCGCGCAGCCGGGCGGCCTGGGCGAGGCACCCACGCAGGATGTGCACGGCCCGGCCACGCTGGGCCTGCGCGCCGCCATGGCCCTGGCCGCCGAGCGCGACCGCATCGCGCGCCAGTACCGCGACGGCTTTGCCGACCTGTTCGACACCGCGCTGCCGGCCTGGGCCGCAGCCTGCGGTGGCCAGCCGCTGGCGCCACCGCCGTGGGCCGGGCCGGGTGGCGACGCGGCGGGCCACCGCGCCGTGCTGCGCCTTTACCTGGCGCTGCTGGCGCGCTGGCCCGATTCACACATTGTGCGAAAGCACGGCGAGGCCGTGGCACACACTGTCATGGCGCTGGCGCAGGGCTGGCAGCGGCGTGCGGCCAGCGACGACACCGCCGCACTGGCCTGCGAACTGGCCCAGTGGGACCAGAGCCTCAAGCACCAGGGCCTGAACCCCGGCACCACGGCCGATTTGACCGTGGCAACCCTGATGCTGGCGGCCTTGATCCACCCTGCGCCGGGCCCTGGCCCGCAAGCGGCCGACAGCAGCACGCGTCGCCTGCGTGCATGGCACGGAACGTGATATGGCCAAGGCACTCTGGCCCGTGTTGAGGCCAGCGTCGTCTCGACTCCACAACCCAACGCAGGAGACCAGCAAACCATGGCCAGGATCAATCACATGATGGTGGGCGAATCGCTCGTCGGCGAGGGCAACGAAGTAGCCCACATCGACCTGCTCATCGGCCCGCGCGGCAGCCCCGCCGAAACCGCCTTCGCCAACGCCCTCGTCAACAACAAGGACGGCTTCACCTCGCTGCTGGCGGTGGTGGCGCCCAACCTGCTGACCAAGCCGTCCACGGTGATGTTCAACAAGGTCACCATCAAGGGCGCCAAGCAGGCGGTGCAGATGTTCGGCCCGGCCCAGCGCGGCGTGGCCATGGCGGTGGCCGATTCGGTCGAAGACGGCACCATTCCGGCCGACGAGGCCGACAACCTGTTCGTCAGCGTGGGCGTGTTCATCCACTGGCTCGCCGAGGACGACAAGAAGATCCAGGACTACAACTACCAGGCCACCCGCGAGGCCATCAAGCGGGCCGTCGGCGGCCTGCCCACCGCCGCCCAGGTGGTGGCCCAGAAGGGCACGGCCGCCCATCCGTTTGCGGCCCACCTGTAAAGACACGCGCCGGCCGCGGCCGGCGCTGTCGCCATGCGTCCGCCCGCCCGCGTCAGCCGCGTGGCGGGCGGGCTTTTGTCGGGCCTGCTCAGCGCTGGCCCGGCACCAGGCCGCTGCCCAGCAGGCGCAGCACCGCGGCCTGGCGTGCACCCGGGCCCTCGTGGCCACCAGCACGGCGGCTGGCCTGGCGCTCGATCTGCACACCCACCGCTTCGACATCGGCAAACTTGCGTGGCTTGGTCACGCGCACACGCACCCAGGCAGCATGAAACTCCTCGATCAGGATGCTGGCCATCTGCTCGGCCAGGGCCTCGAGCAGCTGCAGCCGGTGCTCGGCCAGCAGGCGCAGCAGGCGCTCGCGCACCTCGCCGTAGTCGATGGTGTCGGCAATGCGGTCGGTGTCGCAGGCCAGTGCACGCGGCAGCCCGGCCTGCAGGTCGATGCGCAGCGGCTGCGGCGCGTGCAGCTCGCTCGGATGGATGCCGATCACGGTCTGGCCGAGCAGGCCGTCGATGAAGATCAGGTCCAGCGCCCGGCCGGTGGCCGGGGCCGTGTCGGCGCGTGGGCTGCCGGGGGCCGGCCAGGCGTTCTGGTCGCTCCAATGCGGGGTCATCCGTGGGGTCTCCTGGGGTCGTTTGTGCGTGGATGGCGTGGCACGCGCCGTGGCGCGGCGGCCAGCCAGTGCAATATGCGGGCCACGCGCGGCCGCGCCGGCTGCAGCGCCACCGCCAGGCGCCGTCTATCGTGGTGGTACCCGTGTTTAACCGGGTGTCCGTCCGGCAACGCCGACCCAGAATGCCTGCTGAGCAGGGCCTGCTGTCACCGGGCCCGCCGGAGATCACCATGGCGTTGAGCTTGTCCAGCGAATCCAGCAGTGCCGACCAGCACGCCGAGCGCATCCTGAACGTGGTGCGCGTGGGTGCCAGCGGTGGCGGCAACGAGGTCTTGCTGCGCTCCTGGGACCGCTGCCTCAACGACTACCGGCTCGACCCGGCCAAGCGCCGCGATCCGCTGCTGGTGTCGCAGGCCTCCCTGGAAGAGCGCTGCGCACGCCAGGCCGATGTCATCGACTGCGCCCGCTACGAGATGACCACGCTGTACCAGCAGCTGGCCGACCCCGAGATGGCCGTGGTGCTGACCGACACCGACGGCGTCATCATCCACATGGTGTCCTCGCCCGAGTTTGCGGCCGAGGCCGCCTTTCTGGGCCTGCAGTGCGGCGGCGTGTGGAGCGAGAACCAGGCCGGCACCAATGGCATGGGCACCTGCCTGGCCGCCGCGGCGCCGGTGTCGATCCGCCGCGAAGACCACTTCTTCAGCGACTTCACCCAGCTCACCTGCTCGGCCGTGCCGGTGTTCGATCCGGCGGGCCGCATCACCGCGGTGCTGGATGTCACCAGCCGGTCCAGCCTGATGCAGCAGCATCTGCTGGTGCTGCTGGGCATGACCGCGCGCATGATCGAGAACCGCCTGATCGATCAGCGTTTCCGTGACGCGCATCCGCTGCACTTCCACAGCCGGCCCGAGTTCGTCTACACGCTGCACGAGGGCAAGCTGGCCATCGGCAACGATGGCCGCGTGCTGGCCGCCAACCGCAGCGCGCTGTTCCAGCTGGGCCTGCAGTCGATGGACCAGATCCGCAGCCAGCGTGTCGACGAGCTGTTCCAGAGCTCGCTCGAGGACATGCTGGTGCGCAGCTCCTCGTCCTCGTACCACCCGGTGGTGACCTACCGCGCCGGGGCCTCGTCGCGCTTTTTCGCCGTGGCCCGGCAGCCGGCCACGGCCCTGGTGGCCGGCAGCGGCCCGCGGGGCGCCATCGGGCCGGTGGCGCACCTGGCACCGGGCGGCCAGGCCGGCCAGATGCCGGGTGCCGAGCTGGTGGCCGCGGCGCGGCCGCGCCCCGCGGCGGCCCGTGGCGGCAGCGGGCTGGGCACCTTCCAGGACGCCCGGCTGCAGGCCCATCTGCAAACCGCCCGGCGGGTCATCGGCCGGCAGACGCCGGTGCTGCTGTGCGGCGAAACCGGCGCCGGCAAAGAGGTGTTTGCGCGTGCGGTGCACGAGGGCAGCCCGCATGCGGCCGGCGCCTTCGTGGCCGTCAACTGCGCCAGCCTGCCCGAGACCCTGATCGAGTCCGAGCTGTTCGGCTACCGCGCCGGCGCCTTCACCGGGGCGCAGCGCACCGGCCGCCGCGGCAAGATCCTGCAGGCCGATGGCGGCACGCTGTTTCTCGACGAGATCGCCGACATGCCGCTCGAGCTGCAGGCCCGGCTGCTGCGCGTGCTCGACGAGCGCCAGGTCACGCCGCTGGGCACCGAGGACACCCTGCCGGTCGACTTCCAGCTCATCAGCGCCAGCCACCAGCACCTGCCCACCATGGTCAGCGAAGGCCGCTTCCGCGAAGACCTGTACTACCGCCTGGCCGGCATCGAGCTGCAGCTGCCGCCGCTGCGCGAGCGCAGCGACCGGCAGGAGATCATCCGCGCCACGCTGGTGGCCGAGGCCGGCGCCGAGGCCCAGCTCAGCCCGATGGCGCTGCAGCGCCTGATGAGCCACCCCTGGCCCGGCAATGTGCGCCAGCTGCGCCACGTGCTGCGCACCGCCGCGGCGCTGGCCGACGGCCAGACCATCGACTGCGAGCACCTGCCCGCGCTGCGCGTGCTGCCCGAACCCGCGGCCACCGGCCCCGGCCGCCTGGCCGCACCCGAGGCGCTGGCCGGCCCCGGCAGCGTGGCCACCCCCACCGCCCTGCCGCCGGCCGCCACCGCGGCAGCCCTGCCGGCCGCCGCCGGCCGCTTCAACCCGATCCAGGCCAACGAACGGCAGGTGCTGCTGCAGATGCTCGAGCAGTACCGCTGGAATGTCAGCAACGTGGCCAAGGCCCTTGATGTCAGTCGCAACACCCTCTACCGCAAGCTCCACAAGCTCGACATCGACGTCTGCCCGCCCGAGCCCCGCTGAGGCCGACCCCGGCCGCGGTGACGCGCCCGGCCCGGCCACGCCGGCCCGCCCGCGTTTTGCCTGGTGCGTCACCGGCTCGGGGCACTACCTCGAAGAATCGATGGCGCTGGCCGCGCGCCTGCCCGATGTCGATCTGTTTCTCTCCGCCGCGGCCGAAGAGGTGCTGCCGCTGTACAAGCTGCGCATCGACACCCTGAAGCAGCGCTTTCGCGTGCTGCGCGACACCACCGCCAGCGGCGTGCCGGTGGGCATGCTCTACGACGGCAGCTACCACACCGTGGTGGTGGCGCCGGCCACCAGCAACACGGTGGCCAAGTGCGCGCTGGGCATCAGCGACAGCCTGCCCACCAACATGTTTGCGCAGGCCGGCAAGCTGGGCATTCCGGGCATCGTGTTCGCGTGCGACACCGAGCCGGTGGTGGTGACCAAGTCGCCGCACGACTGGGTGACGCTGCGCCCGCGCCGCATCGAGCTGGACAACGTGGCGCGGCTGCGCGAGATCGATTTCTGCCAGGTGGTCTGCTCTCCCGATGAACTGGCCGCCGCGCTCGAGGCCCGGCTGCACGCTTTGGCCCTGGCATGGAACACATCCTCTTCCTGACCGGCCGGCTGGCCCAGCCGCAGCTCGAGCGGGTGCTGGCCGGCATCGACAACGCACCGTTCACCCACGAGGTGCGCGATCTCGGCCTGCAGGTGGCCGCCCTGATGACCGCCGACATGGTGCGCCGCCGCCTGGCCACGCCGGTGGCCGCGCAGCGCATCATCGTGCCGGGCCGCTGCCGTGGCGACCTCGAGGCCCTGAGCCGGCACTACGGCCTGCCGGTGCAGCGCGGGCCCGAGGAGCTGAAGGACCTGCCGCAGTTCTTCAACCGCCAGGCCCGGCCGGTCGACCTGAGCCAGACCGGCAGCCTGCTGTTTGCCGAGATCGTTGACGCACCGCGCCTGTCGGTGGCGCAGATCGTCGAGCGCGCGCTGGCCCTGCGGGCCGAAGGCGCCGACGTGATCGACCTCGGCGGCCTGCCGCAGACGGCGTTTGGCCACCTGGCCGAAAGCGTGCAGGCGCTCAAGGCCTGCGGGCTGCGGGTCAGCGTCGATTCGGTCAACACCGACGAGCTGCGCCTGGGCGCGCGCGCCGGTGCCGACTACCTGCTGAGCCTGAGCCTCGACACGCTGTGGCTGGCCGACGAGGTGGCGGCCACGCCGGTGCTGATCCCGCGCGAGCCGGCCGACGAGGCCTCGCTCGATGCCGCGATCGCGCAGTTGCAGCGGCGCGGCCGGCCGTTCCTGGCCGACCCGATCCTCGACCCGATCCCGTTCGGCTTTGCCGCGTCGATCACGCGTTACCACCGGCTGCGCCAGTGCCACCCCGAGGTGGCGATCATGATGGGCGTGGGCAATCTCACCGAGCTGACCGAGGCCGACACCAGCGGCATCAATGCGCTGCTGTTCGGCATTGCCGCCGAGCTGGGCGTGGCGGCGGTGCTGACCACCCAGGTCAGCGCCCATGCCCGCCGCGCCGTGCGCGAGGCCGACTGGGCGCGCCGCATCATGCATGCCGCGGTGCGCCACGGCGCCTTGCCCAAGGGCCTGTCGCCGGCGCTGATGACGGTGCACGACAAGCACCCCTTCCCCGACACGCCGGCCGAGATTGCCGCCACCGCCGCCCAGGTGCGTGACCCCAACTTCCGGGTGCAGGTGGCCGCCGATGGCCTGCATGTCTACAACCGCGACGGCCTGCGCCAGGGCCCCGACCCGTTCACGCTGTGGCCGCGGCTGGGCCTGCACGACGACGCCGCCCATGCCTTCTACATGGGCGTGGAACTGGCGCGCGCCGAGATCGCCTGGCGTCTGGGCAAGCGCTATGTGCAGGACCAGCCGCTCGACTGGGGCTGCGCGGTCGAACGCGCGGCCGAGCCGCTGGAGGGCTGGTGCGCGCCGGGCAGCACGCGGGCGGCGGGTGCGGCGGCGGGTGCTGCCGCGGGTGCGCCCTCGGGTGCGACGGCGGCGGGCGCGTGCGCCGGCGCGCCCGCCGTTCCCGCTGCCAATCCCGGTGCCACTCCCGGTGCCACTCCCGGTGCCACTCCCGCCGCCATCCCCACTGCCATCCCCGCCGCACCATGAACGACAGCATCTTCGAGGCCGTGGTCAGCACCCGTTCGCCGGCCGGGCGCGACCACCTGGCGCCGATGGGCGTGCGCTGGCAGCCCGAGGGCGTGGTGCTGATGCCGTTCAAGCCCTCCACCACGCTGGACAACATCCTGGCCAGCGGGGTGGCGGTGCTCAACCTGGTCACCGATGCGCGGGTGTTTGCCGGCTGCGTGACCGGCCGCCGCGACTGGCCGCTGCGGCCCGCCACGCAGGTGCTTGGCGCCTACCTGGCCTGCGCGCTGCGGCATGTGGAGCTGCGGCTCGACCATCAGCACGACGACGGCCAGCGCCCGGTGCTGCACATGCGCACGCTGCACGACGCCACCCATGCGCCGTTCCAGGGCCTGAACCGGGCCCAGGCGGCGGTGCTGGAGGGCGCCATCCTCGTCAGCCGCCTGCACCTGCTGCCGGCGGCCAAGGTGGATGCCGAACTGGCCTACCTGCAGATCGCCATCGACAAGACCGCCAGCCCGGCCGAACACGAGGCCTGGGGCTGGCTGCGCGAGGCCGTGGCGCGGCACCGCGCTGCAGCCGGCACCGCACCCGGCGCCGCACCCGGCGCCGCACCCGGCGCGATTGCGGCCAGCGGCCAGGCAAGCCTTGCGGTGCCCATGGCCCGTCGCGAGCCGGCCCAGGCTGTTTCGGACAAGGCCGCTGTCCAGCCGCGCGGTGGCTAGCCTCAACCACAGCTTGTCAGGCCCTCTGATGCACCAGAACCCTCCGCTGCGCCTGCTGGTCAGCGTGCGCAGCGTCGACGAAGCCCGGCTGGCCTGCGCCGCCGACATCGACTACATCGACCTGAAGGAGCCCGGCGCCGGCGCCCTGGGTGGCCTGCCCCTGCCCACGGTGCGGGCGGTGAGCCAGGCGCTGCGCGCGGCGGGCTGGTCGCGCCCGGTCAGCGCCACCATCGGTGATCTGCCGCTGCAGCCGCTGCAGGCGGTGCTGGAGCGGGTGGCCGCGGTGGCCGATTGCGGGGTCGACTATGTCAAGGTCGGCATCCCGCCGGGGCCGGGCGCCGCTGCCGCGCTGCAGGCCCTGGCGGCCGGGCCCTCGACGGTGGTGCCGGTGTTCATTGCCGAGCAGGGCCTGCCCGAGGACCTCACCACGCTGGCCTGCAGCCTGGGCTTTGCCGCGCTGATGGCCGACACCGCCGACAAGCTCGCCGGCAGCCTGCTCGACTGCGTGCCGCGGCCGCTGCTGCAGGCCTTTGTGGCGCGCGCGCGGGCGGCGGGCGTGCCGGTGGGCCTGGCCGGCGCGCTGCGCGCCAGCGATCTGCCGGCAGTGCAGGCCCTGGGTGCCAGCTTTGCCGGTTTTCGCAGCGCGGTGTGTGCCGGCCACCGCGCCGCGGCGCTGGATGCGCAGCGCCTGCAGGCGCTGCGCCAGTGGCAGCACGGCCGCGGCGCGCCGGCCTCAGCGCTCGGCGTGGCCTGAGACCCGGTGGCCACCCAGCAGCAGGGCGCGCATCTGCGCCAGCTCGTGCTTGTGCAGGATCTCGATCGGAAAGGCCGCGGTCTCTGACAGCTGCGCGAAATGCCCGTCCACCACGCCGGCCTCGCCCAGCTGGCCCAGCGAGCAGCGGTGGTCGACCAGGCATGACTTCACCAGCACCAGGCGTTCGGCGTTCAGGCCGCAGGCCAGCTCGAGGGCCATGCTGTCGGCGGTGTTGTCCCAGTTGGTCATGCGGTCGGGCTGGTCGCGCTGCATCTCGAAGGGCAGCCACAGCGCGGTCTGGCCCTTTTGCAGCACCTGGCGGATCTCGCGCTGGCTGGCGGCCAGGCGCAGCCCGGGGTTCAGCGCATGCAGCTGGTAGGCCACCTGGGCCATGGCCAGCACCGCCATGTTGTGCGCGGCCAGGTCATTGAACTGCCAGTGCGCCTGCACGCGGCGCACCTCGTCGGCAAAACGCGCGCCGCCGCAGACCACCGCCACGCGCCCGCCACCCAGGCGCACCAGCAGCTCCAGCCACTCGAGCAGCACCGGGTCGTCGCCCAGGCTGCCACCCAGCTTGACGATCCACATCAGCCACGCTCCTGCTGCCACAGCGCGGCCACCGCCACGCTGGGCGCGCACACCTGGGCCCAACGCGCCAGCCGGGCGGCTTGTTCGGGGCTGTCGGCGGCGATCGGCACCAGCGCGTCGACGTAGCGCTGCAGCCGCGGCCGCGGCGCCGTGGCGGCACCCGGCAGCGCGGCCCAGGCCTGGGCCAGCACATCGGGCAGCAGAAAGTCGCCGCAACCAGCGCTGACCACCTGACCCGGCCAGCCCGGTGCGGTGGCCGGCAGCCGCGCCAGCACACGCTGCAGCTGGCCGGCCAGCTCAGCCACCTGGCGCGCCCGCCAGGCCTGTGCAAAGCCCAGCCATTCGGCGGCGCTGCCCTCGCGGGCATCGAGCCCGATCATGCGCGCCAGCCGGGCCTGCGAGCCGGCCTGGTTCTTGAGGCCCTGGTCGGCGGCGGCCTGCTGGTCGTGGGCCGGGTCGAGCTCGCCGGTCAGGCGGTACACGTCGGCGCTGGTGGCAAACCATTCGTTCATCACGTTGTGCAGCTGGCCGCGCCAGGCAATGCGCGGGCCCAGGGCGCACAGCGGCGTGCGCACCACGCCGTGGTAGACCAGCTCGCCGCTGGCCAGGCGCTGGGCGTCGCTGCGGCTGGCACCCAGCACCTGGCCGCCGGCCAAGGCGATCAGGTCGGTGGTGGTGCTGCCGATGTCGACCAGCACGCCTTCGCCCAGGCCGGCCGCGGCATGGCGGGCGGTGGCCAGCCAGTTGGCCGAGGCGATGTGCGGCCACAGCGCCGCGGCGTGGCCGGGCGTGCACCAGCCGGCCTCGCCGGCAAACACCTGCAGCGCCGCGGCGTCGCGCGGGCGCAGGTCGGTGGCCAGCTGGGCGCTGATGCGGCGCACGCCGTCCTCGCGGTCGGCAAACAGGTCGGCCATCTCGCCGCTCATGGTCACGGCATGGTTGGCGCCGTCCAGCGCCGGCCAGCGCTGCCAGGCGGCCTGCAGCACGGCCTGCAGGTGCGACAGGCCCAGCCACAGCGTGCAGGGCCACTGCGCCAGGTCGTGCACGCGGCCGCCGCGCATCAGGCAGGCCTTGACATGGGCACCGCCGATGTCCCAGCCGATCAGCGCGCGCTCAGACATGGCCGGCCTTTGCCCGCGCCGGGCTGCCCAGGCCGGCTGGCGGCCCGACCGGTGGCGCCAGGCTGTGGATCCAGTCGGCCGCCAGGTTGCGACCCAGCGCCGCCGACAGGCCGTCGTAGGCGCAGGTCAGGCGCGGGTTCAGCTCGATGAACACCGCGCCTTCGCGGGCATGCCACACACAGTCGATGCCCACAAAGCCCAGCAGGCCGGGCACGGCGGCCACCACCCGGGCGGCCAGCGTGGCCAGCGGCGCATGGCGCGGATCGCCCGGGCCCAGGGCGCACAGGCTCACGCCGGCGTACGACACCTGGCCGGCGGCGTCCACCTCGATGTGCTGGCGGTTCACGCTGAGCAGCTCGAAGCCGGCGTGGCTGCACAGCAGCGACAGGCTCAGCGCCTCGCCATCCACCCAGGGCTCGAGCGTGCTGACCCTGCCGCTGGCGGCCCGCCGGGCCTGGTCGGCCAGGGCCGAAGCCAGGTCGTCATGGCGCCAGGTGGCCAGGGCGCCGGCACCGTCGTCGGGCTTGACCACCCAGCGGCCGGCCTGCGCCCCGGGCCCGAAGCGCCAGGGCGTCGGCACGCCGTGGCGCGCCAGGTGGCCCAGCGTGGCCTGCTTGCGGCTGGTGAGCGCGATGGCCGCCGGCGAGCAGCCCAGCCAGGCCTCGGCCGGCACCACCGCCTGCAGCCCGGCCAGCAGGCCGTCGGTCTCGGGCGCGATGACCCACACCAGCCCATGCCGGCGCGCCTGGCGGGCCACGAAGGCCTGCGCCGGCTCGCCCGGCGCAGGGGCCTGCACCCGCGCACCCGGCGGTGGTGCCGGCATGCCGCTGGCGCTGGCCACCACCACCTCGGTGTGCGGGCAGGCCAGCAGGTCGCGGGCCAGCGCATCGCGCATGGCCAGGCCGGCGGCCAGCAGCTCGGCGTCGTCGGCGGGCGCGGCGCCCAGGCCCGCGGCCAGCGGCGCCGCGCCACTAACATGCTCGTACACGAACACCTGTCTCATCGCCCGCCTCCCGTCTTGCCCATGCAGCTCATTCCGGTGATCGACCTGATGCACGGCCAGGTGGTGCGCGCCCGCGGCGGCCAGCGCGCGCTGTACCGGCCGATGCAGTCGCAGCTGTGCGCAGGCAGCGCACCGCTCGTGGTGGCCCGCGCGCTGCTGGCCCATTGCCGGACCGAGACGCTGTACCTGGCCGACCTGGATGCACTGACCGGCGGCGCGCCGCAGCAGGCGGTGCTGGCCAGCCTGCTGGCCGCGCTGCCGCGGCTGCAGCTGTGGCTGGATGCCGGCTTTGCCAGCGCGGCCGATGCCCGGCAGCTGCGCGACGCGCTGGGCGCCGATGGCGACCGCCTGGTGCCGGTGTTCGGCAGCGAATCGCTGCGCTCGGCGCAGGCGCTGGACGCTTGTTTCGGCCCCGCTGGCGCCTGGCAGGCGCAGGGCATCCTGTCGCTCGACCGGCGCGGCACCGAACTGCTCGACGCCGCCGGCTGCTGGCAAAGCCCCGGCCGCTGGCCGCAGCGGCTGATCGTGATGACGCTCGAGCGCGTGGGCTCCGGCGCCGGGCCCAACCTCGACACCCTGCGCTGGGTGCGCGAGCGCGCGCCGCAGGCCCTGCTGGCCGGTGCCGGCGGCCTGCGCGACGAGGCCGACCTGCAGGCCGCCGCGGCGGCCGGCGCCGATGCCTGGCTGGTGGCCAGTGCGTTGCACGATGGCCGGCTGGCGCCGCGCGGTGGCCACCGCACGTCATCCGGGCCCGGCGAGGGCTGAGCGGGGCCGGGCCGCCGCAGGCGCTGCGTGGATTGCATCGCCCGCTTGCATCACGTTTCGTGCCATCCGCAGAACCCCTGCCAGAACCCCCGCCAGCCCCCCGCCAAGGCCCCGGCCAGGGCCTGCCACGGCGTGGCAGCGGCCATAAACGTCACACAGTGTTGCGTTTTTGGCGGCTGGCGGCGGGGGCGGCCCGGGCGGTGAACGGCGGGACCGGGCGTGGCAGCCGGATGCGACAGCGGTGGCGACAGCGGTGGCGACAGCGGTGGCAACAAGGGGGCCGACACAACCGGCCGCCGGGGCGCGCAGCCGGGCGCGGCGCAATGGCATGTGGATTGCGAGGTGGGGCCCTGCATGAGCCTTGCCGCCAGCCCTCACTCGCTGCCCCCGGAGCCGTCCAGGCCGCTCTGGACCTGCCCGTTCTGCCCGCTGCTGTGCGACGAGGTCGACCCGGCGCAACCCGCCGCCGCCGACTGCGCGCTGCTGCAGCAGCGCCTGGCCGAGGTGCTGGCCACGCCCGAGGCCGAGGCCGGCGCGGCGGCCTGGGTGGCCGGCCAGCCCTGCGATCTGGCCACCGCCGTGGCGGCCGCCGCTGCCCACCTGGCCAACAGCCGCCAGCCGCTGCTGGCCGGCATGGGCACCGATGTGGCCGGGGCCCGTGCGCTGTACCGCCTGGCGGCACACACCGGCGCCATCTGCGACGCCGCGCATGGCGAGTCGCTGATGCAGTCCCAGCGCGCGCTGCAAGACCATGGCGGCTACAGCAGCACCCTGGGCGAGCTGCGCGAGCGCGCCGACCTGATCGTCTTCGTGGGCGGGCTGCAGCGAGACCTGGCGCCGCGGCTGTGGCGCCGCTGCGGCATCGGCCAGCCGATCGGCGTGGCGCCGGCGCTGCACCGCCACATCGTGCTGCTGGGCCCGGCCGAAGGCGACCTGGCGCTGTTGCAGGGCCTGCCGCACACCCGCGTGAGCAGCCTGCCGCTGCACGGCGGTTTGCCGGCGCTGCTGGCGCAACTGGCGATGCTGGTGCGCAGCCAGCCGCAGCCGGCGGCCGCGGCGCAGGATGCCGATGCGCCGCCTGCGTCACCCGACACCCCTGACACCTCGGACACCCCCGACACCCCCGACACCCCCGACACCCCCGACCACGCCGCACTGGCCCGGCTGGCCGCGCAGCTGCACGGCGCACGTTACGCCGTGTTCGTGGGTGCCAGCGCGCGCCTGCCGGCGCATGGCGCGCTGCTGATCGAGCAGGTGCAGCGCCTGGTCGGCGAGCTCAACCGCCGTGGCCGCGCGGCCAGTCTGTGGCTGGGCGGCAGCGGCGGCACCGGCACCGCCAACCAGGTGTTCACCTGGCTGTCGGGCCTGCCCTTGCGCAGCCGCGCCGGGCCGGCGGGCCTGGAGCATTCGCCGCAGCGCTTTGCCAGCGCCCGGCTGCTGGCCGATGGCGCGGTGGACGCGCTGCTGTGGGTGTCGAGCCTGGACGTCACGGCCCAGGCGCCACTGCCGCCCGCGGGCCAGGCGCTGCCCTGCATCTACCTGGCCCCCCCGGCGCTGGCGCCGCGCCAGGCGATGGCACCGCAGGCCATCTACATCCCGGTGGCCATGCCGGGCATCGACAGCGCCGGCCACCTGCTGCGCACCGACGGCACGGTGGTCAAGCCGCTGTTCGCCTTGCGCCCCAGCCGCCTGCCCGGCGTGGCCGAAGTGGCCTCGCGGCTGCTTGACGCCGTGCTGCGGCAGCGCGCCATGGCGGGGGTGGCGGCATGAGCCCGCCGGGCCGCCCCAAGGGCGAATCCCGACAGGCGCAGCCTGGCGGTGCCAAAGTGCACCCGCGGTGCCACCGATGAGCAGCGTGCGCCTGAGCGGCGGCCGCGTGATCGACCCCACGCAGGCGCTCGACGACCGCGTGATGGACCTGGTGCTGCGCGATGGCCGCATGGCCGCGGCCGACTACGCCGGGCCGGTGACCACCACGCTCGACGCCAGCGGCTGCGTGATCATGGCCGGCGGCATCGACATGCACACCCACATCGGCGGTGGCAAGGTCAACCTGGCGCGCATGCTGATGCCCGAGGATCACCGCGCCGGCCTCGATCCGCTGCCCCTGCCCGCGCCGCTGGCCGCGGCCACGCAGGCGCTCGAGCTGCCCTCGTGCGGCCGCTGCACGCCGGGCACCCTGGCCACCGGCTACCGCTATGTGGAGATGGGCTACACCGCGGCCTTCGAGCCGGCCATGGTGGCGGCCAATGCACGCCAGGCGCACCTCGAGATGGGCGACACGCCCATCCTCGACCACGGCGCCTACGTGATGCTGGGCAACGACGAGCTGATGCTGCAGATGCTGGCCGAGCAGCAGGATTTCGGCCTGCTGCGCGACTACACCGCCTGGACCCTGCACGCCAGCAAGGCGCTGGGCGTGAAGGTGGTCAACCCGGGCGGCATCTCGGCCTTCAAGTTCAACCAGCGCCGGCTCGACGTGGACGAGGCCCATGGCCACTGGGGGGTCTCGCCGCGGCGCGTGCTGCACACGCTGGCGCGCGCGCTGCACGACCTGGGCGTGCCGCACCCGCTGCACATCCACGGCAGCAACCTGGGCGTGGCCGGCAACATCGGCTCGACGCTGCAGACCATCGCGGCGCTCGAAGGTCTGCCCGGCCACCTGACCCATGTGCAGTTCCACGCCTACGGCCGCGAGGGGCCGAAGAAGTTCTCGTCGGCCGCGCGCGAGCTGGCCGAGGCGGTCAACACCCATCCCAACATCAGCATCGATGTCGGCCAGATCATGTTCGGCCAGACCGTCACCGCCTCGGGCGACACCATGCGCCAGCATGCCCAGGCCGGCCTGGCCAGCCCGCGCAAGTGGATCGGTGGCGACATCGAGTGCGAGGCCGGCTGCGGCGTGGTGCCCTTCCGCTACCGCGAGCAGAGCTTCGTCAACGCGCTGCAGTGGGCCATCGGGCTCGAGATCTTCCTGCTGGTGCGCAACCCCTGGCAGGTGGTGCTCACCACCGACCATCCCAATGGCGGCCCGTTCACCAGCTATCCGCACCTGATCCGGCTGCTGATGGACCGCAGCTTCCGCAACGAGCAGCTGGCCCGCCTGCACCCCGACGTGGCCGCGCACAGCGCGCTGGGCGAGATCACGCGCGAGCTGACGCTGCGCGAGATCGCCATCATGACCCGCGCCGGCCCGGCGCGCCTGCTGGGCCTGCGCGACCGCGGCCACCTGGCGCCCGGCGCCGCGGCCGACATCGCGGTGTACCGCGACCAGCCCGACCGCGAGCGCATGTTCGCCACGCCGCAATGGGTGTTCAAGGACGGCGCGCTGGTGGCCGAGGCCGGCCGGCTGCTGGCCATGCCGGTGGGTGGCACGCACTTTGTCGAGCCCGAATACGACCGCGGCATCGAGCGGGTGCTGCGCCGCCACTGGGCGCGCCACGGCTCGGTGAACTTCGACCACCAGGCCATCGGCCGCGACGAGCTGTGCCACTGCGCCAACGGCGGCCGCCTGCTGCCGGCGGCGTGTTTCGAGCGCACACCGGCATGAGCACGGCGCAACGCCCCGCGCTCGCGCTGCTGCGCAACGGCGTGCTGATCGACGACGGCTTTGCCGAGGCCTTTGCGATGAAGGCCACGCGGGTGATCGTCACCGCCCACAACGCGCAATGGGCGCGGCATGCGGCCGAGGCCGCCACCGGCTTGGCCACCTCGGTGATCGCCTGCGGCTGCGAGGCAGGCATCGAGCGCACGCTGGCGGCCGACGAAACCCCCGACGGCCGGCCGGGCGTGGCCCTGCTGCTGTTTGCGATGTCGGGCAAGGAGCTGGCCAAGCAGATCGAGCGCCGCATCGGCCAATGCGTGCTCACCTGCCCCACCACCGCGGCCTTTGCCGGCCTGGCCGAGGGCGAGCCGGTGGCGCTGGGCCGCAACCTGCGCTTTTTTGGCGATGGCTGGCAGATCGCCAAGCTGATCGACGGCCAGCGCTACTGGCGCATCCCGGTGATGGACGGCGAGTTCGTGGTGCAGGAGAGCACGCCGGTGATCAAGGCCGTGGGCGGCGGCAACCTGCTGCTGCTGGCCCGCGACACCGACTGCGCGTTGGCGGCGGCCGAGGCCGCGGTGGCCGCCATGCGCCGTCTGCCCAACGTGGTGATGCCTTTTCCGGGTGGCGTGGTGCGTTCGGGCTCCAAGGTGGGCAGCAAGTACCCGGCGCTGAGCGCGTCCACCAACGATGCCTTCTGCCCCGGCCTGCGCGGCCTGGTGCCGCACAGCGAGATCGCTGCCGAGGTGCGCTGCGTGCTCGAGGTGGTGATCGACGGCCTCAGCGAGGCCGACGTGGCCGCGGCCATGCGCGCCGGCCTGCAGGCCGGCATCGCCATCGGCGCCGCCGGGGGCCTGCTGCGCATCTCGGCCGGCAACTATGGCGGCAAGCTGGGGCCCTACCACTTCCACCTGCACCGGCTGCTGGAGGACAGGGCATGAGCGCGCAGGGCCGCTCCCAAGCGCCAATCCTGCAGCGCGGAGCGCGGGGGGGCGTGCAGTGAGCGGCTGGCGTCTGGCCCTGCGGCGGCCGCCGCCGCTGCGCCTGGATCTGCGCGGCCTCACGCCCGCCGCGCTGGCCGGCCTGGGCCAGGCGCAGGTCGAGCGCTGGCCGCTGGGCCATGGCCGCGAGACGCTGGCGCTGGCCGAGTGTTTTGACGTGTCGGCGCAGCCCGACGATGGGCTGCTTTTCGAGGGCAACCTGTCGCGCTGCGACCACCTGGGCTGGGGCATGGACGGCGGCCGCATCCGGGTGCTTGGCCCGGTGGGCGATGGCGTGGGCACCGGCATGCGCGCCGGCGAGCTGCGGGTGGACGGCAACGCCGGCGACCTGGCCGCCTGCGAGATGGCCGGCGGCCTGCTGCACATCGGCGGCGATGTCGGCCACTTTGCCGCCAGCACCCTGCCCGGCAGCATCGACGGCATGCGCGGCGGCCTGCTGCGCATCGACGGCCATGCCGGCGACCGCCTGGCCGACCGCATGCGCCGCGGCACCGTGCTGCTGCGCGGCGATGCCGGCGCCTACGCCGCCTCGCGCCTGGTGGCCGGCACCGTGCTGCTGGGCGGCCGCGCCGGCGCGCAGGTGGGCTATGGCATGCGGCGCGGCAGCGTGGTGTGCGCCGCCGGCCCGCAGGCCGTGACTGTGCCGGGCAGCTTTGTGCCGGCCGGCGCCGAGGTGCCGGTGTTCTGGGCCCTGCTGTCGCGCAGCCTGGCGCGCCTGGCCGGCCCGCAGCCCGACGCGCCCTGGCCCGAGCGCGCCTTGGCCGAGCACCCCTTCGCCGGCCTTGGCCGCCGGCCCATCCAGCGCCACCTGGGCGACCGTGCCCAGGGCGGCTTTGGCGAACTGATCCACCTGTGCTGACCCATCCCCGGAGCCCCTGCATGATCCCCGAGACGCCCGACTACCTGTTCCACGCCGGCGAGGCCACCGTGCTGGCGCGCGAAGGCCAGTTCACCGACGCCATGCCCGAGATCCTGATCGGCCGCACCGACGGGCCGGTGGGCCATGCCTTTGCCAAGCTGATGGCGCAGAGCAAGGGCCACACCGCGATGTTCGTGATCCGCGCCTGCAACCAGCTGGTGCGGCCGGCCACGATCATGGTGCCCAAGGTCACCCTGAAGGACACGGCCAACATCGACCTGTTCGGCGGCGTGGTGCAGAGCGCCACCGCCGATGCGGTGGTCGACTGCCTGATCGAGGGCATCATCCCGCGCGAGCTGGCCAACCGCCTGTGCATCATCAGCCTGGTCTGGATCGACCCGCGCTGCGCCAAGCACGAGAATCTCGACAAGAAGGACATGTACCGCACCAACCACGAGGCCACCCGGCTGGCCATCCGGCGCGCGCTGTCCAACGAGCCCACGGTGGATGAGCTGATCGCGCGCCGCCACAGCCTCAAGCACGACATGGACGACTGGTCCTGAGCCCTTTTTCTTGCCCGCCTTGCCTGCCACCCCCACCGCTGCCCCCGCGGCCGCCCCCGCGGCCGCCATCCTGCCGGCCCCGATGGCCTGCTTTGCCCTGATCGACGACCCGGGCGCCGACACCAACGCGCCCGCCGACGCCCGCCCCGGCGCACGCCTGTACACCGGCCTGGCCGGCGAGCACCGCTGCACCGATGCGCCGGGCCTGGATGCCTTGTGCGCCGCGGTGGCGGCCGACCAGGCCCGCGGCCTGCACGCCGTGCTGCTGGCCGACTACGAATGGGGTGCCAAGCTGCAGCAGGCCGCGGCGGCGCGCCGGCCGGGCGACGAAGCCGCCGCGCTGCGGGTGCTGATGTTCCGCCAGCGCCAGCACCTGGACGCGGCCCAGGCCCAGGCCTGGCTGCGCGAGCGCATCGCCAGCGAGGCCCAGGCCGAGCCCGATGCCGAGCGCGATGCCGACGGCCACCGCGCCTGCGGCGTGATCAGGCTGCAGCCCAGCATCGACCGCGCGGGCTTCGGCCAGGCCATTGCCGCCATCCAGACGGCCATTGCCGAGGGCCAGACCTACCAGGTCAACTACACCTACCGGCTCGAGGGCCAGGCCTACGGCTCGCCGCTGGCGCTCTACCAGGCCTTGCGCGCGCACCAGCCGGTGCGCCATGGCGCGCTGCTGGCCCTGCCGGCACGCAGCGCCCCGCCCTGGCAGGCGGGGGCCGCGGGCAGCGAGCCGCCGCCGGCGGTGGAGATGGTGCTGTCGTGCTCGCCCGAGCTGTTCCTGCAGCACCGCCAGGGTCTGGTGACGGCGCGGCCGATGAAGGGCACGGCGGCGCGCGGTGCCGGCCCCGAGGCCGACAGCGAGATCGCCCGCCAGCTCGCCGGCGACGTGAAGAACCGCGCCGAGAACCTGATGATCGTGGACCTGCTGCGCAACGATCTGGGCCGCGTGGCGATCACCGGCTCGGTGCAGGTGCCGGCGCTGTTTGCGGTGGAGCCCTATGCCACGGTGTTCCAGATGACCTCCACCGTGCAGGCGCGGCTGCGGCCCGGCGTGGGCCTGGCCGAGCTGCTGCGCGCCACCTTTCCCTGCGGCTCGATCACCGGCGCGCCCAAGCGCCACACCATGGGCCTGATCCGCCAGCTCGAGACCACGCCGCGCGGCCTGTACTGCGGCAGCATCGGCTGGCTCGATGCGCCGGCGCCAGGGGCGGCCTGCGGCGACTTCAGCCTCAACGTGGCCATCCGCACGCTCACGCTGGGGGCGCCCACGGCACGCGGCCTGCGCCCGCTGCGCCTGGGCGTGGGCGCCGGCATCGTGCAGGACAGCCGTGCCGCCGACGAGTTCGACGAGTGCCGGCTGAAGGCGCGCTTTCTCACCGCGCTCGACCCCGGATTTGCCCTGTTCGAGACCCTGCTGTGCACGGCCGGCGGCCAGCTGCCGCACCTGGCCCGCCACCTCGACCGGCTGCAGGCCAGCGCCGCGGCGCTGGGCTTCGGCCTCGACCGCGGGCAGGCGCAGGCCCTGCTGCTGGCGCGGGCGGCCACGCTGGCGCGCGGCATGCCGCACCGCCTGCGCCTGGCCTTGCGGCATGGCGGCCGGCTGCTGCTGAGCGATGCCGTGCTGGCCCCGCTGGTGGCTGCGGGCCCGGCCCCGCTGCTGGATGCCGGCCCGGCCGCACCGGCCGTGGCTATGCTGGCGCCGCCGGCTGCTGACGGGCTGGCGCTGCCGGCCGGCGCCGACCCGGCCCGGCCCGCTGGCGCGGTGCCGGTCAGCCTGCGCATCGCCAGCCAGGCGCTGCCGCTGGCCCGGCCGCTGGCCGGCCACAAGACCACGCTGCGCGCGCGCTACGACGCCGGCGTGCGCGAGGCCGAGCGCCACGGCGCCTTCGACACCCTGTTCTTCGACCGCCGCGGCCACCTGGTGGAAGGTGGCCGCAGCTCGGTGTTCGTGCGCCTGGACGGCCGCTGGTGGACGCCGCCGCTGAGCGATGGCGCCCTGCCCGGCGTGATGCGCGCGCTGCTGCTCGACAGCCCCGCCTGGCAGGCCGCCGAGCGCAGCCTCACCCGCGCCGATCTGCAGCGTGCCGAGGCCATCGTGGTGTGCAACGCGCTGCGCGGCGCCTTGCCGGCGCGGCTGGTTCAGCCAGCCACCGCGGCGCCGGCCGACGCGCTCAGCGCCTGAGTCTGAGCCTGAGTCCGGCAGGCAGCCGCGTCAGCGGCTGACGGCCGTGCGGCCCTGGCCGGGCTGCAGATGGGCCATCGGCTCGGGGGGCTCGGGCGGCAGCTCGCCGCGTTCGGCCGCGCGCAGCCAGCCCAGGCGCTTGCGCGTGCCGGGGTGGGTGGCGGTGTCGTTGTAGACGCCCATCTGCATGAACACCGCGCGCGCCTCCTGCACCGAATGGCCCAGCGGCTGGATGATGCGCAGCGCAAAGGCGTCGGCGGCAAATTCCTGGTGGTGGGCCAGGGCCGAGGCATCGCGGCCGAGCATCGGCGCCACGGCATCCGATTCGGCCTGCACCAGATCACCGGGCAACCAGGCCTGGTAGAGCCGGGTCATCTGGCGCCAGTGGTTCAGGCTCACATGGCCCAGCTCATGGGCCAGCACGAACAGGCGCTCGCCCTCGCTCAGGCGGCCCAGGCGCTCGCTCACCACGATCACGTGGCCGTGCAGGGTTTCGGCCAGCACCGGCCCGTCCACCACGCGCAGGCTCACCGGGCGCGGCAACTCCAGGCGCGCGGTCAGCTGGGCAAAGCTCTCGTGCAGGCGCTGCACGCTGGGCAAGGCCGGATCGGCCACCGCAAAACCGGCCAGGCGCAGCTGCTGCGAGCGCTCCAGCACCTCGCCGATGCCTTCGCACCAGGCCTGACTGCAGAACATCCAGCTCAACAGCAGAAACCAGCGACGCATGGGGCACCCTCTTCCGGACCGGATCGACGCCAGAGACGGGCCGCCGCGACAAAAACAGTGGCCTCAGACTAGCATGACCTCGGGTTAACCCTGGGCGAGAGTTGGGTGGCAATCGGCCCCCATCTCGGTGGCTGGGGTGCTGTTTCGCGGCTTGATTGGTGGCTTGGCGGGCTGATGCTCAGAGGTTGCCTCTCATTTCGGGGACACCCTCTCAGATCTTCACCGCGGCGCTGCAGGGCCCGTTTTCGGGCCGTCAACTCGTTGTTGCCGGGACCTCGCAGCCGGGCGCGGCGGCCCCGGCTACTGCACCAGGTTCAGGATCTCGAGCTGTTCCGACACGGTCTCGAAGGTGCCGGTGCCGGCCGGCATCTGCATCAGCGGGCGGCCGCGCGCGTCGAGCAGCCAGACGCTGGGATACACCAGCAGGCGGGCGCGCTCATCGCCGATCTCGCGCATCCAGTCGGCATAGGCCAGCGTGCGCCCGCCCAGGCGCACCAGCAGCCGGTCGGCCTGCACCGCCAGGCTGGCCGGCAGCTCATACACCAGGTACTGGCGCGCGAACTGCGGCGCCAGCTCGTCGGCATGGCGGGCCAGAAAGGCCTCGTAGCGCCGGCAGTAGGGGCAGTCACTGGCATGCAGGTAGAGGTACAGGCGCTTGCGCTGCTGCTGCGCGCGGCGCAGCGCGGGATCGAGGTCGAAAACATGGCGCGATGGCAGGCCGGTGGGCACCAGCGCCGTGGCGCCATAGGCCGCCGGCATGCCCCCGGCCCACGCGGCCTGCGGCGCCCAGGCCAGAAGCGCCAGCAGCGCCAGCAGCGCATGCAGCCATAGCGGCCCCGCCAGCGGCGCCAGCAGCGCCAGCAGCCACGGGCCGGCCCGCGCCAGGCCAGGCCAGGGCAGCTGCCGGCCCGGCCGGCACCGCCAGCGCTGCAGCGCGGCCGGCATCAGCCCACCGCCAGGCTGCCGCTGAAGCGCCGCTCTTTCGAGTCGAGCACCTCGGCCAGCAGCTCGCCCGGGCCCTGCGGCACGAAGAAGA
Organism: Aquabacterium sp. OR-4; assembly: GCF_025290835.2. NCBI lineage: Bacteria > Pseudomonadati > Pseudomonadota > Betaproteobacteria > Burkholderiales > Sphaerotilaceae > Pseudaquabacterium > Pseudaquabacterium prasiolae. Next base: position 501,175 of record NZ_JAOCQD020000003.1, read on the forward strand.
AGCGCCAGGTCGGGTTCTCGCTGATCGAAAAATCGGTCTCGGCCTCGAACACCGGTCGGCCGCCATAGCTCACCCGGATGTGGCGCACAAAGTCGGGCGGGATGTACATCACCGTCACCTGGTTCAGCTCGAAGCCGGTGTCGTTGGGATGGATCACGGTCAGGTCCACCGGCACCGGCTGGCCCAGGCGCAGCTCGCCGGCCAGGCGCAGCACGGTCTTGCCGCGCAGGTGCAGGGTTTCGCGGTTGGGTGGCGCCGAGCAGCCGCCCGAGGTCTTGACGTAGCGCGAGTCGGTGTGCAGCTCGCCGTTGCTGAGCTCGGCCACCACGCGCACATGGCTGTACTCGTCCACCCGCAGCCGGGTTTCCACATCGGCCTGGCCCGCGGCCACGCCCAGCTCGATGGTGGCGGCCAGCGGCGAGGGGTTCTTGTCCACCAGCAGGTGCAGGCGGCGCACGTGGCGCTCGTCGCGCTGCGCCAGATGGGTGGCCACCCGCACCGGCACCGAGGCGCCGTAAGCCGCGCGCAGCGGCGCCGTGAGCTGCACCGTGCCCTGCCCGGCCAGCAGCGGGCGCTGGCCGAACAGGCGCTGGCGCAGCGTCTCCCATTCGGGCGAGCTGTCGCCGTGCGCGGCATTGGGCAGGCCGCCGGGCGCCGCCAGCGCCGGCATGGCCAGCGGCCAGGCCAGCGCCGCGCCACTGGCCTGCCCCAGGTGCTGCAGACAGCGGCGGCGCGACAGCGGTGCCGCGGCGGGCCGGGCCGGGGCGTGGGCCGGGGCGTGGGCGTGGGCAGAGCCGGCTGGGTCGGCTGGGTCGGCTAGGTCGACGGGGCGGGGCATGCTCGGTTCTCCTTCGGCGCGTGGCGGCGCCGGCGCTACTGCAGCAGGGCCTCGCGCTCGACGCGCAGGTAGGCGATCGAGGCGTTGCGGCGGTGGGTGGTCTCGTACTGGTCCCAGGCGGCGAACTCGGGCAGCTCGAGCGCCTCGCCGATGTTCATCAGCGCCGAGCCCTCGGCCACCAGCGCGCGGGCGCGCCGGGCCAGCTGCGTGAGGTAGCGATCGGTCTGTGCAATGGCCTGCGGCCCGGCCGCCGGGCCATGGCCGGGCACCAGCTGGCGCACCGGCAGGCGCGCCAGCGCGGCCAGCGCGGCGTGCCAGCCGGCCCAGTCGCTGTCCTGGATGTCGGGGATGCGGCCCACCGACACCAGGCCTCCGGCAAACAGGCTGCCGGTGTGGGTGTCGAACACGGCGATGTCGCCCGGCGTGCCGGCCGGCCCGGGGTACAGCAGCTGCAGCGGCCGGCCGATCAGCTGCAGCAGCTGGCCATCCGAAAACACCTGGTCGGGCCGGGCCAGCACCGTGCCCTGCAGCGGCGCCTCGCCGACCTGCTGGCGCAGCTGGCGCAGGCAGGTCTCGCAGCGCGCGGCCATCAGGTTGGCGCCACGCTGGTGCATCAGCAGCGCGATGCCCCGCGCCTGGAACGCCGCCGCGCCAAACACGAACTCGGGCCGCACCTGGGTGAGCAGGGCCAGGCGCACCGGCTGGTCGGTGAGCTCGGCCACCGCCGCCAGCAGGGCCTCGCCGTGCTGGCGCGAGCTGCCGGTGTCGATGCACACCACGCCCCTGGGGCCGACGATGACGCCCGCATTGCCGATGCGGCCCAGGTTGGCCGCATCGGCCACGCCGGGCTGGCCGCGCGCCATGTAGACGCCTGGCGCCACCGCCTGCAACTGCACCGGCGGGCCTGGGGCCAGCATCGGCGCCGCACCGGCCGCCACCGGCGGGGCCGCTGGGGGTGGCAAGGCCGACCGCAGCGCGCAGCCGCCAGTGGCCAGGCACAGGCCGCCCGCCAGGCCCAGGCCGGCCAGCCCGCCCAGCGCCAGACGGCGGCGGGCGGGGTCGGGGCCGGCGGCGGCGGGGGTCACGGCGCCTCGGTCAGCTTCTTGAGCTGGGCCAGGCCCGCCTGGTAGACGGCGGTCACCGCGCGCACCGCGGCTTCGTCATTGCGGTCGGGCGGCGGGTCGTTGTTGGGGTGGCCGCGGTAGAAGGCGCCGCGCCATTCCACGGTGCTGCGGCCCTCGCCATCGGGCCGCACCTGCAGCGTGGCGGTGTAGTTGGTGACCGGCAGCGCACCGCCGTCGCGGGCGCGGTAGCTGTACTTCATCTGCTCGGCGCTGTAGCCCTCGAGCTTCTCGAACAGCTCGCCGCCGCCCTTCAGCCGCAGGTGGCGCACCGAACCTTCGGCATTGCCCTGGTCGGCCGGGCTCTCGGCCACGGCCGGATGCCAGTTCTTCAGGCCGTCAAAGGCCGCGATGCGTGCCCACACCTTGGCCGCCGGCGCGGCAATGCTGATGGTCTCGACCACCTTCTGCCGGGTCGGGCCATGGGCCTGCGCCGGCAGCGACAGCGCGGTGGCGGCCGCCAGCAGCGCGGCGGTGGTGACAAGGCGGCGCCGGTGGGCGCGGGGCTGGGGCTGGCAGGGCACAGAGGTCTCCGTTTCAGGGCGGGGGAATCGGTTGAGGGGGCGGTTGACGGTGCGGTTGACGGTGCGGGTGCGGGTGCGGGTGGCTGGGGCGACGCTTGGCTGCGGGGGCTGCGGGGGCTGCGGGGGGCTGCGCAGCTCAAGGCGGCGTGGGCGCGCCGATGAACGCACCAAAGGCGCGGCTGTTGCGGCCGGTGGCCACGCGCCGCAGTTGCTGGCCCGAGGCGGCGTCGAGCACGCTCACATCGTCGTCCATCCAGTTCACTACGTAGACCTTGTCGGCATGGGCGGCCACGCCCTCGGGGTAGCCAAAGCCGCGCAGCGTGCGCAGCGGCCGCAGCGTCTGCGCATCGATGACGCTGACGCTGTCGTCGTGCTGGTTGCTCACGTACAGCAGCCGGCCACCATCGGCCAGTGCCGCACCGTAGGGCGCCCGGCCCACGCCGATGGTGGCCGTCACGGTGAGGCTGCGGGTGTCGATCACGCTGAGGTCGTTGCTCAGCACGTTCAGCGCATACAGGCGCTGGCGCGCGGCGTCGTGCAGCAGCGCAAAGGGGTGTTCGCCCACCGCCACGCGGCGCAGCACACGGCCGCTGCCGAGATCGATCTCGGCCACCTGGTTGTCGTCGCGCTCGGCCACCCAGGCGCTGCGGCCGTCGGGGTGGGCGGCCACGCCGGCCGGGGCGCGGCCCACGGCGACTTCGCGCGGCGCCGCCTGGCCGCGGCTGGGCAGCAGCAGCAGCCGGTTGCGGTACCAGTCGGCCACCAGCAGCCACTGGCCGTCGGGCGTGATGTCCAGGCCCACCGGGCCGTCGCCGGCGGGCAGCGTGGCCACCACCGCCTGGCGCCGCATGTCGATGACCGAGATGCTGCGGCTGTCGGGGTTGGACACGAACACCAGGCCGAGCCCGCTGGCCGCCACCACGCCGGCCGGCGAGCGCCCCACCGGCACCGTGGCCACCACGGCCTGGCGCTCGAGGTCGATCACCGAGACATCGTGGCTGCCCTGGTTGGTGATGTAGGCAAAGGGTGCCGCCCCTGCCGCGCCGCAGGCCGCGGCCAGCGCCAGGCTGCTGGCCAGGCGGGCGCGCAGCGTCATCGCGGCTGGATGAAGCAGCGTTGCGCCGCCTTGGCCTGCAGCTCGCGCAGGCGCTTGATCTGCGGCTTGATCGACTCGTTGTCGCGCAGCTCGCTGCCGCGCTCGCCACCGATGCTGATCGCGTTGGCCGCCGTGCTCATGCTCACATAGGCCTCGTGCGGCACCTCGGCGGCCACCGCGTCGAGCGCGCAGGAGCACTTGCTCAGCATCTCGAACTGCGGCCCGGGGTTGGCGCGCATGCAGTCGAGCACATAGCGCACGCGCTCGGCGGTGGGGTAGTCGTTGGCCAGGGCCGGGGCATGGCCCGACAGGGTTGACAGGCCCGCCAGGCAGGCCAGCGCGATCCGGGCCAGGCCGTGCCCGCGCTGGCGGCCTTGCTGGCCGTGTGGAAGGCGGTGCCGGGGCGTGCTGCGCTGGGTCATGGGGTGTTCACGGTCGGGCGTGGGTAGGGCGGTGCGCGCTGGCTGGGTGGGCCTCAGGGCGTGCGCGTGGCCGGCGTGGGGCGTGCTGCGGCCGCTGCCGCAGCGCCGGCGGCCCCGCTGGCCCCGCTGGCGCCGGTGGTCCCGCTGGCCCCGGCGGCTCGGGTGTCGGCGCCGCCCAGCGTGGGCGTGGCGCCGTCGAGCCACAGCTCCTCGGCCAGCACCGGCGTGGCCGCACCCGGGGCGGCGGCCACCAGGCTGCGAATGGCGTACAGGCCGCCCGGCACGGCGTCGGACAGCACAAAGCTGTACTGCTTGCCGGCCAGCTGTTCGAAGCGGGCACGCAGCGGGTCGTCGTGGTAAGGCCTGATCACGATCTGCTGCGCGGCCACCGTCTTGCCGCGCCACGGCACCTGCAGCGTGCTGATCTGGGCGCCCTGGTAGACCGCCATGCGGATGCGCTTGCGAAAGTAGTTGGCCTTGCCGCTGGTCAGGCGCTGCATCTCGGCGATCTCGCGCTCGAGAAAAAACAGCAGCGCGGGGTTCGACTCGGCCTGCTCGATCTCGGGCGTGGCCACCTTGTGCTTGCCGCTGAGAAAGTCGCCCTTGGCCGCGCAGCAGCGGCCGTCGGCGCGGGCCGTGAGCGCCAGCGAGAGCTGATCGTCGAAGTTCTCGGCCAGGCTGCCGCGGCGCGCGAACTGGTAGCGCAGCACCAGCGGCGGCTTCAGCGTGCCCAGGTGGTTCTGCATGAACAGCGCCCGCTCGGCTGGCGAGAAGTCTTCGGCGCCGGCCTTGGCGGGCGCTTGGGTGGGTTCTTTGGCGGGTTCTTTGCTGGCCGCCGTGGCCGCCCGGGCCGGCGGGCTGAAGGCCAAGCCACCCAGGCCGGCCAGCCCGCCCAGACCTGCCGAACTGGCCATCAGGGCCAGACCGGCCAGCAGACCGGCGCCCTGCCGCACCCCGAGCCAGCGCGCGATCACGGCCGTGTCGCCGAGAAGGTTTCGTCGACCAGCGGCACGTTGTACTCGGCCAGGATGGCCTCGATGGCGCCGCGCTGCGCGTCGATCAGGGCCTCGACCTGGGCCTTCCAGGCGCGCTCGCCATGGCGCACGCCCATTGCCATCTGGTAGTCGAACTGCACGCCGCGCTCGGACTTGAGCGGCACCACGGTCAGCCGGGGCTGGCTCACACGCTTGGCAAAGTAGCCGGCGATCGGGCCCCAGACGATGGCCACGTCGATCTTGCCCGCGGCCAGATCGCTCTCGATGATCTGGCCCGGGTACTGGTCGGGGTTGGCGTCGAGCGTGCGGTAGGGCACGCCGCTGTCGACCAGGCCGTGGCGGTTGAGCCATTCGGCGGCCGGTGAGCGGTCGTACACGCCAATGCGCAGCTGCGACAGCACACGCTTGTCGAGCGCCAGAAACTGCTCGCCGCTGCGCACGCCGTCCAGGCCCTTGCCGGACGCGTACACCAGCGCATAGGTCGAGCGGTAGTAGGGCTTGGTCACCGCCACCTGGTCAAAGCCGACCGGCACGCCGATGACGATGTCGCAAGGGTAGTCCTGCCCCGGCAGCTTGTAGCGCAGCGTGTTGCGGATGAAAGCCATGCGCTGCGGAAACGAGTAGTAGGTCACCGGCAGGCCCATGGCCTTGCCCAGCACCTCGGCAATGCGGTTCTCGATGCCTTCGCCGCTGCGGTTGGAGAACGGCAGGTTGTTCGGGTCCTGGCACACGCGCAGCGCGGTGCGCGGCTCGGCCGCTGCCTCCTGCGCGGCCACGGGGGGCTGGGCCAGCGCCAGGGTCAGGCCCAGGCATGCCGCGGCAAAGGGCCTCATGGCGAGATCGGCTCGACCTTGGAGCGGGTGATGGCGCCGTCGGAACGGCCCTTGAGGTAGGCATACAGCTGGTCGATGTTGTTCATCACCGCCTCGCTGGAGCCGAAGCTCTGCATGCCCTTGTCGAGGCGGCCGTCGCGCACCACCTTGACGAAATCGTCCTTGCTCAGGGTCTTGAGGCTGACCACCAGCGAGGGGCCGACCATGCCTTCCTGATTGGCACCATGGCAGCGGTCGCAGGCCGCCTGGCGCCAGGTGCGAAAGCCCTTCATGGTCTGGGGATCGACCTTGTAGCCGTCGACCACGGTGTACAGCGCATCGCCGGCCGCGGCATTGCAGGCGCCCACCAGGGCAAGGTTGAGCAGCAAAAACTTCCTGAGCATGGTGATGTGTGCGAGCTTGGGTTGCTGGTAGGTCAGGGCCCAGGCGGGCCGCGCGCTGCGCGCCGCCCGCCTGGCTTGGTGGGGCCGGGCGGCGGGTGTGGGCCACCCGCCGCCCGGCGCCCGCAGGCGCCTCAGTTGGGCAAGGCGAAGACGGTCAGCGAGCCACCGAGTTCGGTGTACTGGCTCAGTTCACGGTAGCCACCCACGGCACCCAGGCCGTCGGTGTCCTTCTCGAGGCCAGCGGCCATGCCGATGCCGGCCCAGCCACCGATGCCCGAGAACACGCCCAGGAACTGCTTGCCCTTGTGCTCGTAGGTGAACACGTTGCCGATGATCCCGGAGGGCGTCTTGAACTTGAACAGCTCCTTGTTGATGTCCTTCTTGTCCACGCACTTCAGGTAGCCCTCGAGCGTGCCGTAGCAGCTGAGACCGCCTGCGGTGTTGAGCGATCCGCTCCACACCGAGAACTTCTCGGCCTTGCTCTGCACGATCTTGCCGGTGCCGGCGTCCCAGGTGATGTAGTTGCCCATGCCGCCGTGGCTGGCCGGCGCCGGGAACATCGACAGCGTGGCGCCCACATACGGCTGGCCCGCGGTGTACTCGACCTTGAACGGCTCGTAGTCCATGCAGACATGGTTGGTCGGCACGTAGAAGAGCTTGGTTTCGGGGTCGAACGAGGCCGGCTGCTGGTCCTTGCTGCCCAGTGCGGCCGGGCAGATGCCCTTGGTGTTGACGTCGGGTCCGTTCTTGGCCGTGGAGTAGCGTGGCACCACCTGCGGCCGGCCCGACTTCATGTCCACATGGGTGGCCCAGTTCACCGCTGGATCGAACTTCTCGGCCACCAGCAGGGCGCCGTTGGTGCGGTCCATGGTGTAGCCGAAGCCGTTGCGGTCGAAGTGCACCAGGGCCTTGGTCATCTTGCCCTTGACCGGGATGTCGGCCAGGATCATCTCGTTGATGCCGTCGAAGTCCCACTCGTCGAACGGCGTCATCTGATAGACCCAGTTGACGCGGCCGCTGTCGACATCACGCGACCAGATCGACATCGACCACTTGTTGTCGCCCGGGCGCTGCGCCGGGTTCCAGGTGCTGGGGTTGCCGGTGCCGTAGAACATGGCGTTGAGCGCCTTGTCGTAGCTGTACCAGCCCCAGGTGGTGCCGCCGCCGATCTTCCACTGGTCGCCCTGCCAGGTCTTGAGCGAGGAGTCCTTGCCCACCGGCTTGACCGCACCATCGGTCCAGGTGGTGGTGCGGTCGGGGTCGATCAGCATCTCGCTGTCGGGGCCCACGCTGTAGCCCTTCCAGGCCAGCTTGCCGTCGCTGAGGTTGTAGGCCGCGATAAAGCCGCGCACACCCCATTCGCCGCCGGAGATGCCGGTGATGACCTTGTCCTTGAACACGTGCGGCGCATTGGTGTTCACCGCGCCGAGCTTGGGCTCGCCGTTCTTCACGCTCCACAGCAGCTTGCCGCTCTTGGCATCGAGCGCGATCAGGTTGCTGTCGGCCTGCTGCAGGATGACCTTGCCTTCGGCATAGGCCAGGCCGCGGTTGACCGTGTCGCAGCACATCTGCGGAATCACGGCCGGGTCTTGCTTGGGCTCGTACTTCCACAGGATCTTCTGCGTGTCGAGGTCGATCGCGAACACCTTGTTCGGGAACGGCGAGTGCAGGTACATCTTGCCGTCCACCACCAGTGGCGAGCCCTCATGGCCGCGCAGCACGCCGGTGGAGAAGGTCCATGCCACCTGCAGCTTGCCCACGTTGCTGGCGTTGATCTGCTTGAGCTGGCTGTAGCGCTGGTTGTACATGTCGCCAGCCTGCATCGCCCAGTTCTTGGGGTTGGCGATGTGTTTCTCGACATCGGCGTTGGCCAGTGCCAGGCCTGGCAGCGCCAGCAGCGCCAGGCCCACACACGACCACACCGACCGATTGGATAGTCCCGTCCTTCGCATTGCTGTCTCCTTGTTGAGATGACCGGAGCCTTGCCGCGCCATCACCACCCGGTGGTGATCAATGGCCTCGGATTGACGTACTCGGCACCCCCTTTCCGCAAAAAGCGGGCCCGATTCCGGGGGGGGGCCGGCCGGGCGGCTGGTGGCCAGCGGCGGCTCGCGGGGCCACGGCCGGGTAGCGGGTGCCGCCCACGATGGCAGGCAGGCCAGGCGGGCGCAAGCGCTGCGCGCCGAAGGCGGCAAGGGTTCAGGGATCGTCCCGATAGGGTTACTACGGTTTGCCGGGCGCGGCCTGGCGGGCCGGCCGGCGGCGCCGGCCAGGGCCGCGCACAAGCTGCGCCAAAAGCGTGGCACCGGGGCCGGGACACAGTGTTGCAGTTGCCCGCTGGCAAGGGGCCTGGCCATGCAACGCTGACGCAAGGCGGGCATGGGTGAGCGGCGCTCAGCCACTCAGTCCAGCCCGCGCGGCCGCGCCGTCGCAGTCGCTGCCGAGACCGCCGGCTGGCGGTTGCCTGCTGATGCAGCCGCCAGCCAGCCAGCCAGCCGCGGCGTCCATACCGGCCGCACCAGCGTGCCGAGGCAAGCTCTGGCTGCGTCGCGGGCGCGCGGTCGCGCCGTGGCGCATACTGGCTGCATGAACACTGACTGGACAGCCCGGCGCCCTGGGGTGCCTGCGGCAGCGCGATGATCCGCATCGAGTTGCAGATCGACCTGCGCTACGAGATCGACGAGTACGGCGCCGATTTCATCTTCAACATCCACGCGGCGCACACGCCGGCCCAGGTGGTGTGCTCGGAACAGCTCACGCTGAGCCAGCCGATCGCCACCCGGCTGGACACCGACCCCGCCACCCGCAACCGCTACCTGCGGCTGCGCGCGCTGCCGGGCACGCTGGCGCTGCGCTACCTGGCCACGGTGCAGTTGACGCACCAGTTTCTCGAGCCGGCGCAGTTGCCCGAGGTGCCGGTGGGCCGACTGCCGCCCGAGGTGATCGGCTACATCTACCCCAGCCGCTACTGCCAGAGCGACCGCCTGATCCGCCTGGCCACGCACCAGTTCGGCGCGCTCTTCACCGGCCACAGCCGGGTGATGGCCATCCAGGACTGGGTGCGCCGGCAGGTGCGCTTTACCTCCAACACCACCAACTCCAGCACCTCGGCGGTGGACACGGTGATCGAGCAGCAGGGCGTGTGCCGCGACTTCGCGCACCTGATGATCGCGCTGTGCCGGGCGGTCAACATCCCGGCGCGATTTGCCACCGGCACCGATTACGGCGCCGATCCGGTGCTGGGCCCGCCCGACTTCCATGCCTATGTGGAGGTGTACATCGGCGGACGCTGGGTCATCTTCGACCCCTCGGGCACCGCCATCCCGATGGGTTTTGTGCGCCTGGGCACCGGGCGCGACGCCGCCGACGTGGCCGTGGCCACCATCTTCGGCAACGTGCAGTCGGCACCGCCGCTGATCCGCACCACCATCCTGCACGACCTGCCGGGCTGCGTGATGCCGGCGCACAGCACGCAGGCGCTCAGCACCGATGCCGGGCCGCCGCCGCTGCAGGCGCAGCCCCTGGCGCCACTGGCGCCTTACCAGCCGCTCGCGCCGCTGGCGCCGTAGCTGGCGCTGGCGCCGCTGGCGCCGTAGCAGCCGCTGGCGCCGTAGCTGCCGCTCGTGCCACTGGCGCTGAAGCCGCCGGTCGAGCCGCCGCCGCTGCCCTGAACGCGGGCCGGCCGTGGCCGCCGGTGGCGGCCCGTGGGCCGCTGGCCGCCACCTATGATGGCCGCCATGCCGGCCCCCACCGCCCTGCCCCGCCCCGCGCCGCTGCGTGCCGCGCAGCGCTGGCTGGCCAGCTGGTGGCAGATCGTGCACCTGGGCGCGCTGGTGGGGGCGCTGCTGCTCAGCCCGTCCACCTACGGCCGTGCGCGCCGGCCGCTGCTGGCGCGGCAGGTGGTGGCGTCGGCGCTGCCGCTGCTGGGCTGGTTTGGCGTGGTGTCCACGCTGCTGAGCCTGGTGATCGCGCGCATCGTGCTGGTCACCGCCGCCAGCTACGGCCTCAGCCAGTACGCGCTGGGCATGGTGGTGCGGGTGCTGGTGCTCGAACTCATTCCGCTGGTGGCGGCGCTGTTCGTGGCGGTGCGGGTCACCGTGCCGGCGGCGGCGCAACTGGCCGCGCTGCGCCAGACCGGCGCGCTGCAGGCGCTGCGCCAGCGTGGCGGCGACCTGCTGCGCGACGAGGTGGTGCCGCGCGCCGCCGCGGCGCTGTTCTGCATGCTGCTGCTGGCCGCGCTCAGCAGCGTGGTCACGCTGGTGCTGGCCTATCTGCTGGCGCATGGCTTCACGCCCTGGGGGCTGGCGCGCTTTACCCGCCAGGTGGGCCAGGTGTTCACGCCGGCCGTCTCGCTGATCTTTCTGCTCAAGACCCTGGGCTTCGGCGCCGCGGTGGCCATCATTCCGCTGGGCTCGGGCCTGCACGACCGCACGGGCAGCGCCAACCCGCTGCCGCTGGAGCTGCAGGGCCTGGTGCGGCTGTTTGCCGCCATCCTGCTGATCGAGGTGCTGTCGCTGATGGGCAACTACGCCTGACTCGCCTGACTCGCCCGATACGCCCCACGCCCGACACGCCTGCCCCCGCCCCCGCCACCGATGACCGAGCCGTCCTCCACCCCCGCCGCGCCCGTGCCGCCGGCGCCACCCGCGCCATCTGCACCACCCGCGCCGCCCACGCTGCCCCCGGCCATGCCGCCCGAGCACAACGCCGGCCTCGAGCGCCTTGCCGGCGGCCTGCTGCTGCTGCTGGTGGCCTTGCTGGCGGCCTCGGCCCTGTACCTGCTGTATGCGCGCGGCGCCTTCGAGCCCACCCAGCGCCTGGTGCTGCTGGCCGATGATTCCGAGGGCGTCACGGTGGGCATGGACCTCACCTTCTCGGGCTTTCCGATCGGCCGCGTGCGGCGCATCGAGCTGGCGCGCGACGGCAATGTGCGCATCCTTGTCGACGTGCCGCGCAGCGAGGCCCACTGGCTGCGCCAGAGCAGCGTGTTCACGCTGTCGCGCGGCCTGGTGGGCGGCACCGCGTTGCGCGCCTTCAGCGGCATCCTCACCGACCCGCAGCTGCCCGATGGCGCCGAGCGCCGCGTGCTGGCCGGCGACGCCAGCGCCGAGGTGCCCAAGCTGGTGGCCGCGGTGCGCGAGCTGGTGGCCAACCTCAGCGCCCTGACCGACAAAGACGCGGCGCTGGCCGGCATGCTGGCCAATGCCGCCACGCTGACCGGCCGGCTCAACGAGCCGCGCGGCGCGCTGGGCGTGCTGATGGGCAACCCGGCCGATGCCGACAAGGTGATCAGCGCGCTGAACCGCAGCAATGCGCTGCTGGCGCGCATCGATGGCCTGGCCCAGCGCATCGACGGCCTGGCCGCCAAGGCCGACAGCCTGGTGGGCCATGCCGATGCCCAGGTGTTCGGCCCGCAAGGCCTGGCCAGCGAAGCCCAGGCCACGGTGGTGCAATTGCGCGGCCTGCTCGGCGATGCCCGCGGCACGCTGCAGGGCGTGGACAAGCTGCTGGCCGAAGCCCAGGGCGTGGCCGCCAACACCCGCAGCGCCACCGCCGACCTGGGGCCGCTGCGCGCCGAGCTGGAGGCCAGCCTGCGCAAGCTGCAAGGCCTGGTGAACGAGCTGAACCGGCGCTGGCCGCTGGCGCGCGACACCGAGCTGAAGCTGCCATGAACAGCGCCTCCACCCGAAGCGGGCTGCGCTCGCCTCCCCCCCAGGGGGGCGCCGCCAGTGGCCCGGCGAAGCCGCTTCCACGGCGGCTGCTGGGGTGGTTTGCTGCCGTGCTGGCGCTGGTGTCGGGCTGCGCCGGCACGCCGCCGCCCGACTGGCAGATGAACGTGCACGGTGCGCTGCAGCGCGCGGTGGAGGCCCAGCTCTCGGGCCACACCCGCGTAGCCGAGGCCGAGATGCGCGTGGTGCGCAGCGAAATCGCCCGCACCGGCCGCCCGGCCCTGCTGGCGCGCGCCGAGCTGCTGCGCTGCGCGGCCGAGGCTGCCGCACTGAACTTCGGCGCCTGCCCGGCCTTCGAGCCGCTGCGCGCCGATGCCGAAGCGCCCGAGCTGGCCTACGCCGCCTACCTGGCAGGCCGCGCCAGCGGCGGCGCCGATGCCGCGCAGCGCGCCCTGCTGCCCGCCGCCCAGCAGGCCATCGCCGCCGCCGCCACGGTGGACGCCGCGCGCCTGAACACCATTGCCGACCCGCTGGCCCGCCTGCTGGGCGCCGCCATGGCGCTGCGCGACAACCGCCTGGCACCCGAGGCCATCGCGCTGGCCATAGCCACCGCCTCCGCCCAGGGCTGGCGCCGCCCGCTGCTGGCCTGGCTGCAGCTGGCGCAGCAGCGCGCGCAGCAGGCCGGCGATGGCGAGCAGGCGGCGCGGCTGCAGCGGCGCATGGATCTGGTGCTGGGCGGGGCCGACGGGCGCTGAAGGCCTGTTCCGCGGCGGCGCATGGCCGGTGTGCCAATTGCACAAGCGCCCATTGCAGAATGGGCGCCAACACAATAGGCACCGGGCAGGGAGAAGGCCATGCAACGCACCCATGCCGCAGCACCTGGCCAGCGCGCAACATGAGCGGCGCCGCCGACGCGCTGGCCCAGTTGCGCCAGGCCCAGGCACCAGCCGGTGCTCACCCAGCGCTGCCGGAAGATGTTAGGACATCGGGCTGTCGGGCGACTCGGCCTGGATGCCATCGCCAGCAGAAGCGGCCACAGCAGGCCTGGGCTGGCGCTCGTGCGGCGCAGGCCTGGTTTGCGCCGTGCCGCGGGTGCGCGCCGCAAGAGTGCGCCAGCCTCAGGGTTGGGAGACGGTACTGCTGACCGTGAAACTCAACTGCACCGTGCCGCCGCTGTGCGCGCCGGGCGTGAGGATCAGGCCGTTGACGTTTTCGCCCTGGCTGGCCAGCGTGCCGCCGGCCACCAGGCTGTAGCTGGTGCCGGTGGTGATGGCCGGCGCACCCACCAGCACCGAGCTGCTGGCCTTGGGCAGCATGAACGAGAACGCCGCCAGGCCGCTGGCATCGCGCAGCGTGTAGCTCTGGGCCTGCAGGCTGCGCAGGATCACCGTGTTCTGCGTGGTCACGCTGCGCGTGGGCGTGCTGTTGCGCCCGCCCGCGCCGATGAAGATGCCGCCGGTGATGGTGAAGGTGTTGCTGTCGCAGTCCAGCCCGCCTTCGGCACCGTTGGCGCCATGGGCCACCACCACGCCGCCGGTGATGCTGAGCGTGCCGTTGGAATCGATGGCGTCGTTGGCGCTGGCCGCGGCGTAGATGCGCCCGCCGTTGATGACGATGGCGGTGCCGGCGTTCAGCGCGTCGTCGGTGCTGCGCACGTCGATGTTGCCGCCGTTGATGGTGAGCACCGACTTGGCCTCGATGCCCTCGGGGCTGAGCGAGCTGTCGCCGTCGGCGGTGTTGGTGTCTTCGAAAGGCGTGCCGGTGGTCACGATGGTGATCGTGCCGCCGTTGATGGTCACGCGCGGATCGGGGTCGTCGGCCAGGGTGGTGGTGCTGCCGTCTTCGGCCGACTCCCACGCGGCGGTGATCGCCTTGTCGTGGCTGGTGATGGTCAGCGTGCCGGCATTGATGGCGATGAAGCCCAGCGGCTGCACGCTGTCTTCCCGGCCCTCCACCTTCAGGCCCTTGCCGGCCGGCGTGGTGATGGCCAGCGCACCGCCGTCGATCACCACTGCGTTGTTGGCACGCAGGCCGTCCTTCTTGGTGGCGGCCAGCGTCAGTTGGCCTGAGCGCAGGCGCACATGGGCATCGCTGGCCAGCGCATGCTTGGCGGCCGATGTGACCGACAGGCTGCCGCTGCCCGAGAGCAAGATGGGCCCTTCGCCAAAGAACGCGGCCTTCAGGTCCATGGCCGTGCCATCGGCCAGCGTGCGGGCGCTGTAGCTGCTGGTGTCGCCCAGCGTGTTGCTGCTGCCGGCGGCCAGCACCACGAAGGCGCGCTGCTTCGACTGCAGGTTCAGCGCCGGGCCGTTGGCGCTGGCGATCGCCACGCCCTCCAGCGACAGCTTGTAGGCGCCACTGCTGAGCACCGTGACCGTGCGGCCATAGCTGCCGCTGAGCGCAAACTCGGGCAGCGTGCCGGCGGGCAGGCTGGCGTCGATGGTCAGGCCCAGGCTGTCTTCGGTGATCGTGACCACGGTGGCGCCGTCCAGCGTCACGCTGCGGGTGCTGCCGCTGCCGCTGCCGGTGATGGCCAGCGCGCTGTCGCTGCTGCTGACCGCCAGCGTGTCCAGCGCGATGGCGATGCGCCGGAAGCCGAGGCCTTCGTGCAGATCGGCCGGGTTGGCGCCGGTGCCGATGTTCCAGGTCTCGGCGGTGGTGCTGGTTCCAGAGCCGCTCCCACTGCCGCTGCCCGAGCCGCTGCTGGCGGCGCTGACGGTCAGCACCGCGGCGCTGCTGGTCACGCTGCCGGCGCTGTTGCTCACCGTCACGGTGTAGCTGCCGGCATCGGCCGTGGTGGTGGCGCTGAGGCTGTGGCTGGCGCCGGTGGCCGAGGCGATGGTGATGCCGTCCTTCAGCCACTGGTAGCTCAGGCCGGTGCCGCTGGCCACCACGCTGAACGTGACCGCCGTGCCCGCCACCACGCTGGCCGATGCCGGCTGGGCGCTGATGGTGGGCGCGCTGACCGTGGTGGTGCCGCCGGTGCTGCCGCCGCTGGTGCTGTCACCGCTGCTGGTCGCCGGCTCAGCCGACCCGCCGCCCCCGCCACAGCCGCCCAGCAGCAACGCCGCCGCACACACCCCCAGCCCCATCCACGCACGCAGTCCCATGATCCATCCTGGCCATGCCCGGCCGGCCGCGGCATGCGGCCGGCATCACTGCAAAGATTTCACGCGGGCTGCGTTGCTGGCGTGTGTGCGTGTGTTGCCGCGCTGCTCAGGGGCCCGGCAAGGCCTGCAGCTCGCCCGTGACATCGGCCCGCGCAAAGGCCAGCCCGGCCACCTGCGCCACCGCCAGCGCATCACCGGCCAGGCGCGCGCCGTCATCCAGCGCCTGCTGCCAGGCCTGGGGCGACAGCCGCTGGCGGCACTGGCGCGCCTGCTCGGCGGCGCGCGCCTCGGTGTCGGGGCGCTGGCGGCCATGCGCGGCATACAGCGCATCGGCCAGGCCCAGCAGCCGGGCGGCACAGCGCGGGCGGTCTTCCAGCTGGCACAGGTGGGCCAGGTGGTCCAGCCAGTCGGGCTGCAGGCCGAAACGTTCGGCCAGCGGCCAGCCGCGCTGCGCCACGGCGCGTGCCTGGGCGGCATCACCGCGGGCCAGCCACACGGCGCACAGGTTGCGCCAGGCATGGAACTGGGTGAGCGGGCTGCCGCGGCCCTGCAGCCGGCGCTCCAGCTCCAGGCCGGTGCGCAGCGCCTGGTCGGTCTGGCCCAGCGACAGCTCCACCACCACCAGGTTCACCAGCGCGCGGGTGTCGGGGCAGCCGGCCATGTCGAGCAGGCCGATGCGCTGACGCAACCAGTGCGCGGCCTGCTCGACCTGACCATCGCCGTACAGCGCAAAGGTCTCGGCATTGGCGCGCACGGCACGCAGGATGGGCGGCCAGCCGCGATCGTCGATGGCACGCAGCCGGGCCAGGGCCTCGGCGCGTTCGGCCGCACCCAGCGCCGGGCCCGGCGGGCTGCACACCAGGTAGCCCAGCGCGCGGTACAGCGCCCGCGGCTCGCCCAGGGCATCGGCCAGCGCGGCGGCCTGGCGTGCATGGCCGGCGCCCACATCGGGCCGGGTGCGGCCGTAGGCCAGCGCGGCGGCCAGCAGCCAGCGCAGGCGCAGCGGCGCCGGGCAGTGCGGCGCGGCGGCCGCGGCCTGCGTGGCCTCGATGACCTCGCGCGCGCCCTGCGCCGAGGCTTCGTCGAGCTCGCGCGCCATGTCGGCGGCCAGGGCCACGGCGGTGTCGGGGTCGTGCGCCTGGGCCCAGGCCCAGGCGGCGCGGCCGTCGTCCAGATCGGGCACCAGGGTGCACCGCAGCGCATCGATGCGCTGGCCGCCGGCAAAGTAGGCCTCGGCCGCCTGCTCGAAGCGCTGGCGCATGGCCAGGGCGTGGCGGCGCTGGCAGTCGGCGGCCTCAGCAGCCGCGGCCAGGCGCTCGCGCGCGAAGGCCCGCGGCGTTTCCAGCAGCCGGTAGCGCAGGGCGCCGGCGGCGTCACCGGCCTGCACGGCGGCGCCGCCCGCGCCCGGGGCCGCCGGGGCGGCGGGGTTCTCCGGGGCGGGCACGGCGGCCACCAGCGCGCGGTCCACCAGTTCGGCCAGGGCATCCACCACGGCCCATTCGTCCAGCGAGTCGTCAGCCACCACCGCCACGGCCTGCTCCAGCGCAAAGCTGCCGGCAAACACGCCCAGGCGGCGGAACACGCAGGCCGCCGCCGGACCCAGCAGCGCGTGGCTCCAGCCCAGCGCGGCAGCCAGCGTCAGCTGCCGCGCCGGTGCATCGCGCCGGCCGCTCGACAGCAGCCGAAAGCGCGCGTCCAGCGCCGCCACCACCCGCGCCAGGCCCAGCGCGGGCACGCGCGCGGCCGCCAGCTCCAGGGCCAGCGGCAGGCCATCCAGGCGGCGGCACAGCTCCACCACCGCCGGCAGGTTCTGCGCATCCAGGCGGAAGTGCCGGTCGGCCGCGCGCACGCGCTCCACCAGCAGGCGCACGGCACCATGGGACAGCGCGGCGTCGAGGGTGGCGGCCGTGGTGGCGTCAACGGCCGTGCTGGCGGTGCTGGCGGTGCGGGCGGACGCGTCCGGCACACCGGCATCGGCCCCCGCGGGCCAGGGCAGCGGCCCGAGCTGGAACACCTGCTCGCCGGCCAGCTTCAGCGGCGCCTGGCTGGTGACCACCAGGGCCAGGCCCGGCGCGCCCTGGTGCAGCAGGCTGGCCAGGCCGGCCACCTCGGCCAGCAGGTGCTCGGCGTTGTCCAGCACCAGCAGCATCTGCAGCGGTGCCATGGCGCGCAGCAGCGCGGCACCAGCCTGGCCACGGCCATCGAGCTGCACGCCAGCCGCCTGGGCCACCGCCGCCGCCAGGCCCGCGCCGGAGGCCAGCGCCGCCAGGTCCACCCAGGCCGCGCCATCGGGCAGGCCGGCGCCAAGGCGGGCCATCAGGTGCCGCGCCAGGCTCGACTTGCCGATGCCGCCCGCCCCGGTGATGCTCAGCAGCCCGCCGGGCACGGCCAGGCGCAGGGCTTGCACCAGATCGGCCTCGCGGCCGTAGAGCGGCGCGTGCGGCGCGGCCGGTGCGACCTGTACAGCCGTGACGGCCGGTACAACCGGCTCAGCCGCCGCAGCGGACGCCACAGCGACAGCCTCGGCCATCTCGGTCACCTCAGCCATCTCGGCCACCAGCGTGAAGCGGTAGCCGCGGCCGGGCAGGTTGCAGATGGCCTGCGGCCCCAGCAGCCGGCGCAGCGCCGCCACATGCACGTAGAGGTTGGCCTCCTCCACCACCCGGCCGGGCCACACCAGCTCGATCAGCTCGGCCTTGCCCACCACGCGATCACGGCGCTCGGCCAGCGCCAGCAGCAGATCAAAGGCGCGCGATCCCAGCGCCAGAGGCTCACCCGCCAGTGTGGCCAGGCGTTGCGCGGGCAGCAGCGTCAGCGCACCGAAGCGCAGGCAGGTGGCAGGGTCGGGCATGGCGGATGGCGACATCCAGGCGGGGCGCAAGGGCACGGGCAGCGAAGCGCCAGGTACCGGCAGCGCTGCACGCACCCGCGTGGATTTAGAAAGATTCAGACCGCCTTCATTGTGGCGGGGCTCCTCAGCGGAAACCATGACAAGCGTCACCCCCCCCAAACCACACCCGGAGGAACCCCGCCATGAACCCCAACGCCCGCCGCGCCACCAGCCACCGCTTGATCCGGCGCCCCAGCGCCGCCGTCGCCCTGTCCACGCTGGGCCTGCTGCTGGCCACGGCCGTGACGCCCGCCCAGGCCGCCACCAACCATTACGACGTGCACCACGACTACGCCTTCTTCACCTCGAACTGGCTCAACCTGTGGGGCTGGAGTTCAGGCCCCGTGGGCTACAGCCGCTACACCAACTGGGCCACCGTGAACGGCCTCACCGATGTGGACAACGGCACCGAGTGGCTGCCCGCCAACAGCAGCACGCCGCACCAGGCCACGATGAGCACCGCCACCGGCCATGCCGTGGCCAATACCGAAGTGGTCAACCGCACGGCCTCCTTCAGCCTGCCCGGCTGGTGGGGCGGCTGGGCCGGCGTGAACTACATCTGGGGCAGCACCCATGCCTGGGGCAACACCTCGGCAACGCCCAACACCAACACGCGGGCCAGCGCCGTGAGCAGCGTGGCAGTCGATTTCGGCCGCCGGCAATGGGGCTACACCGGCTGGTTCTACTGGCAGCCGCGTCTGAGCAGCAGTTCGTTCGGCAGCAGCGTCAGCACCGAGCGCTCGCGCCGCATGTTCGACCCCATCATCGTGCGCTTTGACGACATCGAACCCAACCCCCTGCCCGCGCCGCCCAAGCCACCGGTGGAGGTCAAGCTGCTGGACGTGCTGTGGGAACCCACCCTCAGCGACCCCGGCGCCGGCTACACCTGGGACGCCGCCGCCGGCACGCTGCGCCTGACCGCCAGCCAGCAGGCCCGCTTCACGCTGACGCTCGATGCGCGCTACGTGGCCGACCCGGGCACGCTGAGCATCAGCTTCGACGACGACGGCCAGGCCCAGTTCTCAGGCACCGGCCGCTTTGCCGGGCTGCAGGCGAATGTGGGCCAGGTGGGCATCGCCAGCCTCACGCTGCCGGCCATCAGCCTGCAGTACACGCTGCCTGTGGACACCTACGAGCTGAGCCTGAGCGGTGGCGTGGGCCCCATCCCCGAGCCCGGCACCTGGTGGCTGATGGGCGCCGGCACGGCGCTGCTGGCCGCCTTGCGCCGGCGCAAGCCCGCGATGGCGCACTTGTTGCACGCTGGATGAGCGTCCACCGTCGGCGCATCCATGCCCTTCAGAGCCACATCCATGACCCTGTACGACCTCCCCGCTCCATCACCCGCCGACATCGCGCCCGCGCCACGCCGGCGGCCCGGCCAGTCCAGCCTGCTGGCTGCCGTGCTGTACCTGTGCACCTGGGCCCCCGCCCAGGCCGCGCCACCGCTGGCCGCGGCGCGGGTGACGCTGGGCAGCCTGGTCACCGACATCGGCCTGCAATGGACCGGCCAGCGCTGGGTGACCCCCGGCCCGTTGGTGGTGAGCGGGCCCGATGTCAGCCTGACGATCAACGGCCTGTGGCTCGACCCCGATCCCGGCGCCGGCTTCGACATCGTGGCGCAGAACCTGTCAGGCACCGACCAGGCCTTCAGCCTGACGCTCAGCGCCGAACTGGCGCCGGTGCTGCCGCAGGTGGATGCCGGCAGCAGCCTGTGGGTGCACAGCGCGGTGGATGGCGCGGCCCATGGCCTGGGCGGCGCGGCCGGCGTAACGCTGAACCCCACGGCCAGCCACCTGCTGCTGTCCAGCGGCCGCGACACGGCCCTGGGCACGCTGCCGGTGAACCTGGGCCTGGGCGAGGCGATGACCCTGCCCGATGGCGGCAGCAGCCCGATCATGGGCGCCGGGCAGGTGTTCACCCCCGCGCTGCCGATGCAGTGGATGGGCCTTACGCTGAGCTTCACGCTCTCGGCGCAGGACAGCGTGACGCTGATCGGTGACACCCAGCTCGCTCCGGTGCCCGAGCCGGCCCAGGCGGCGCTGTGGCTGCTGGGCCTGGCCGGGCTGGGGGCCTGGACGGCACGGCGCCGGGCCGCGCATTGACGCAAGACTGAAACGCCCGGGGCCGCATGCGCGGCCCCGGTTTCTTCGATGGTGCAGGTTCGGGGCTCACGCCCCGTGCATCACTTGCCGCCGCGCAGCTTGGCCAGCTGGGCCTGCGTTTCGTTCCACAGGTCCATGCCCACGTTGGCGGCGATGCTGGCGTTCACGCGGGTCAGCTTGTCGCGCATGCGGGCGGTCTCGGCCGCGCTCAGCTCGTTGATCTGCATGCCCTTGGCCTTGAGCTCGGCCACGGCCTTGGCGGCCTCTTCGCGGGTGTCCTTGCGCTCGAAGTCGCGGCTCTTGATGGCGGCGTCCATCAGCACCTTCTGCTCGTCCTTGGACAGGCCGTCCCACCACTTCTTGCTGACCGTCATGATCCACGGGCTGTAGACGTGGTTGGTGACCGAGAGGTACTTCTGCACCTCGTAGAACTTGGAGGACAGGATGGTGTTGAACGGATTCTCCTGGCCGTCCACCGTCTTGGTTTCCAGCGCGCCGAACAGCTCGCTGAAGGGCAGCGGCACGGCGTTGGCGCCCAGGCTCTTGAAGCTGCTGAGGAACACCTCGTTCTGCATCACGCGCAGCTTCACGCCGTCCAGGTCTTCCAGCTTGTGCACCGGGCGCTTGCTGTTGGTGAGGTTGCGAAAGCCGTTCTCCCAGTACACCAGGCCCACCAGGCCTTTTTCCTGCAGCTTGGCCATCACCTTCTGGCCCACCGGGCCGTCGAGCAGGGCGTCGGCCTCCTTGACGTTGTTCACCAGAAAGGGCGTGTCAAACAGCGCCATCTCCTTGGTGATGCCCACCAGCGTGGCGGTGCTGCCCACCATCATCTCCTGCGCGCCGCCAATCAGCGCCTGCTGCATCTGCGTATCGGGGCCCAGGGCGGCGGCGCCGATGGCGCGCACCTTCATCTTGCCGCCCGAGGCCTTCTCGACCTCGGCCGCGAACAGCTTGACCGCACGGCCCTGGTTGCTCTGCTCGTTGAGGCCGTAGCCAAAGCGGATCAGGCGCGGCTTGATGTCTTGCGCCAAGGCGGCGGTGGTGCTGGCCAGGGCCGCGATGGCGGCGGTGGCAACGAGGGCGCGACGGATCAGTTGCATGGAAGTCTCCGGGATGAATGCAAAGAAGCGGGAACAGGCTCAGCGCAGCCAGGCCACCGGGGCCGTGACCAGCTGCGGAAAGGCGACAAACAGCGCCAGGATCAGCACATAGGTGACGAGGAAGGGGTTCACGCCCTTGACCACCTGGTGCAGCGACAGCCGGCCCACGCCGGCCACCACGTTGAGCACCGTGCCTACCGGCGGCGTGATCAGGCCGATGGCGCCGTTGAGCACGAACATCAGGCCGAAGTACACCGGGTCGATGCCGGCCTTCACGGCGATGGGCAGCATCACCGGCGCAAAGATCAGGATGGTGGGCGTGAGGTCGAGCGCGGTGCCGATGAGCACCAGCGCCAGCATCATCACGGTCATCAGCAGGCGCGGGTTGTCGACCAGCGGGCCCAGCCAGCCGGTGAGCACGCCGGGCAGGTCGGCCAGCGTGATCATGTAGCTGGCCACCTGGGCGCCGGCGCACAGGAACATCACGATGGCGGTGGTCTTGGCCGCGCGCACCAGCACGCCGCGCAGCTCGGCCAGGCGCATCTCGCGGTGGATCAGCAGGGCCACGGCCAGGGCGTAGAAGGCGGCCACCACCGCGGCCTCGGTGGGCGTGAACACGCCGCTCTTCATGCCGCCGATGATGATGATGGGCATCAGCAGCGCCCAGAAGGCCTTGGCCGTGGTGCGCAGCCGCTCGCGCAGCGGCAGCGGCGTGCCGGGCTGCAGATCGATGCGGCGCAGCACCCACTTCCAGGCCACGATCAGGCCCAGGCCCATGATCAGCCCGGGCACGATGCCGGCAGTGAACAGCGCCGAGATCGAGGTGTTGGTGGTGACGCCGTAGATCACGAAGGGCATCGACGGCGGGATGATCGGCGCGATGATGCCGCCCGAGGCCAGCAGCCCGGCCGAGGTGGCCATGGGGTAGCCGGCCTGGCGCATCATGGGCAGCAGGATGGTGGCCAGCGCGGCGGTGTCGGCCAGGGCCGAGCCGCTCATGCTGGCCATCAGCACCGCGGCGCCGATGGCCACATAGCCCAGGCCGCCGCGGATGTGGCCCACCCAGGCCTGCGCCATGCGGATGATGCGCTGGCTGATGCCGCCCGAGTTCATCAGCTCGCCGGCCAGGATGAAGAAGGGCACGGCCAGCAGCGGAAAGCTGTCGATGCCGCCCACCAGGTTCTGCGCCAGCAGCTGGGTGTCCCAGAAGCCCAGCACCCAGGCCATGGCCGCGCCGGTGAGCACCAGCGCCAGCGCCATGTTCATGCCGATGCCCATCAGCACCAGCATGCCGAGGCAGAAGGTGACGAAGGCTTGTCCTTCGGGGGTCATGTCAGCGCCTCATTCGACGGGTGCGATGGCCGATCGCCCGCGGGAATGCGGGCCGGCCGGGCTGCGGCCTGGCGCCGGGCCCGCCGGGTGGATCTGGGACTGCGGTCTTGCTGGAACATCACTCCACCTCCACACCGTGGCCCAGGTGCAGCGGCTTGCGCGACACCAGCTCCCACAGCGCCACGCCGCCGATGGCCAGCGCGCACAGCAGCGCCGGCAGCGGCAGCAGCGCGGTGGGGTAGCCCATCACCACCGAATGGCTGCCCAGGCCCACCACCACCTGCTGCCAGGCGCCCCAGCCCAGCAGCACGCTGGCCAGCAGCACCAGCAGGCGGATCACCACCGTGGCCGCGGCCAGCGCCGCGGGGCGGCCGCGCAGCATCTGCAGCAGGCTGGTGAAGGCCATGTGCTCGCCCAGCGGATAGGCCGCCGCGGCGCCGATGAACACCAGCCACACGAACAGCAGGCGCGACAGCTCTTCACTGGCCGCGATGCCGCCGCCAAAGCCGTAGCGCAGCACCACGTTGATGAACACCGCCAGCGCCATGGCGCCCAGTGCGATGGCCATGGCGTTGTCGGCCAGGCGTTGCCAGGCCGGGACGGGGGCCGGGGCCTCGGCGGCCGGGCCGGTGGTGGAAGGGGGTGTGGTCATGGCGGGGCCCAGGCTGGGCGTGACAGGGGGCGTGACGGGAGGGGCGCGACGGGACGGGTGCGTGGCGTGGTGAAGGTGTAGTGACGGCGCCTGCCGCGCTCAGGGCCGGGCCGGCAGGCCGGCCTGCAGCCATTGCTGCACGGCCAGCACCAGCGCCGGCAGCGGCAGCGTGGCATCGAGCGCCAGCACGCGCGGCTCGCCCTCGGGCGGCTGCAGGGTGTCGAACTGGCTGTCCACCAGCGCGGGGTTGAAGTAATGGCCGCCGCGCCCGGCCACGCGCTCGCGCGCCTGCTCGCGGCTGAGCCGCAGGTGCACAAAGGCCAGGCCCGGTGCGGCGGCGCGCAGGCGCTCGCGGTAGGCGGCCTTGAGCGCCGAGCAGGTGAGCACCGCCTGGCCACCAGCGCCCAGCGGCGCGCTCTCGTGCGCCTGCAGCGCGCGGCCCAGCGCGTCCAGCCAGCCGGCGCGGTCGGCATCGGTCAGCGGCGTGCCGGCGCGCATCTTGGTCACGTTGGCGCCGGGGTGGTGGTCGTCGCCCTCCACCAGCGGCCGGCCCAGCGATTGCGCCAGCGCGGCGCCCAGGCTGCTCTTGCCGCAGCCGGCCACGCCCATCACGACGATTGACGGCAGGAGGTTCATGGTTTGGACAGCGCTATCCCAATTGGGTGAAAAAAGACAGGCCCGCAGCCTGTGGTGTCGTGCCGGTGCGCCGCGCTTCCCGGGTCAGGGATACTGCGGTGGACCGGCGGCAAGGACAGCGCTATCCTAAACATCCCAGCTCGCCAGCAGTATCAGGGTTTTTACTCAATGAGCCGCGATCCCGCGTCGGACGACGACCCCAGCGCCACCTCGGCCGACAGCCCGGCCGTCCACCCGACAAACAACCCGGCCGACAGCCCGGCCCCGCGCCGCCGCCAGGCCAGCCGCGCCACCGGCCGCGTGACGCTGGACGACGTGGCGCGCGCCGCCGGCGTGAGTGCCATCACCGCCTCGCGCGCGCTGCGCGGCACGCGCGGCGTGGATGCCGGCCTGTCGCAGCGCGTGCACGAGGCCGCTGCACAACTGGGTTATGTGCCTGACCCCGCCGCGCGCGCGCTGGCCTCGGCGCACAGCCAGCATGTGGCGGTGCTGATCCCGATGCTCAGCAACACGCTGTTCGTCGAGCTGCTTGAATCGGTGCAGCGCACCCTCACCCCGGCCGGTTACCAAACCCTGATCGGCGTCACCCACTACCGGGCCGACGAAGAAGAAGCCCTGCTGCGCAGCTACCTGGCCCACCGGCCGGCCGGCCTGCTGCTCACCGGCTTTGACCGCACGCCGGCCGCCCAGGCGCTGATCGACGGCAGCGGCCTGCCCTGCGTGCACATGATAGAGACGCGCGATGCGCCCGGCATCCACAGCGTGGGCTTCTCGCAGCAGGCCGCCGGCCGCGCCATCACCGAGCATCTGCTGGCGCGCGGGCACCGCCGCATTGCCTACGTGGCCGGCCAGATGGACCCGCGCGTGCTGCAGCGCGCCGAGGGCTGGCGCGGCGCGCTGCGCGCCGCCGGCCGGCTCGACCCCGCGCTCGAGCTGCTCGACCCCACGCCCACCAGCATGGCGCTGGGCGCGCGCCTGTTTCGCGAGCTGATGGCCCGCCACCCCGATGTGGACGCCATCTTCTTCTGCAACGACGACCTGGCCCAGGGCGCGCTGCTGGCCGCGCTGCGCATGGGCGTGGCCGTGCCGCAGCAGGTGGCCATTGCCGGCTTCAATGACCTGGACGGCAGCGACCAGATGATTCCGCCGCTGACCAGCGTGCGCACGCCGCGCGCCGAGGTGGGCGCCCAGGCCGCCAGCCTGCTGCTGGGCCTGATGCGCGGCCAGCAGCCGGCCCAGCCGCTGGTGGACGTGGGCTTCGAGCTGGTGGTGCGGCAGAGCAGCTGAGAGGGTGTCCCCGAAATGAGAGACACCCTCTGAGGGCGGCCGAAGACCTTGGCCGACGCGCTGCGGCCCGAAGGCGTGCGCACCCGCACTCACGCGCCCGCACCCACGCACCAGCCCCGAGCTTGGGCGCACCAGCATCAGGCGCCACCGCCACCCACAGGGGCTGACACACCCCCGCCAGCCCCGGTTTGACCCCGCACAAACCCTGGCACGGTTTTGGCTACACCTCCTGCAAACTGTCGACAGCCGACAGTTGACGAATCTCAAGCGTTTGGAGGGCCCCAGGCCATGTCCGTTTCTGCTGCCGAGCGCCAGGTGCGCGAGGACCTTGCTGCTGCCTACCGGCTGGTTGCCCATTTCGGCATGGACGACAGCATCTACACCCACATCTCCGCGCGGGTGCCGGGCACGCAGGACCAGTTCCTGATCAACCCCTACGGCATGCTGTTTCGCGACATCACGGCCTCGTCGCTGGTGAAGATCGATCTGGAAGGCCGCATCCTCGAGCCCACCGATTTCGACGTGAACCCGGCCGGCTTCACCATCCACAGCGCGGTGCACGCCGCCCGGCACGACGCCACCTGCGTGCTGCACACCCACACCGTGCCGGGCGTGGCGGTGTCGTCGCTGGCCTGCGGGCTGCAGCCCTGCAACCAGTGGGCGCTGCAGTTCCACAACCGGGTGGTCTATCACGCCTTCGAGGGCATTGCGCTGAACCATGCCGAGCGTGAGCGCCTGGTGGCCGATCTGGGCCCCACGGCCCAGGTGCTGATCCTGCGCAACCATGGCCTGGTCACGCTCGGCCGCAGTGTGGCCGAGGCGCTGATCCTGATGCACAACCTCGATCGCGCCTGCCGCGTGCAACTGGCCATCCAGGCCAGCGGCCAGCCCATCCATCCGGTGCCGGACGAGGTGGCCGAACTCACCGCGCGCCAGTACGAGGGCGGCAGCAGCAACCGCGTGGCCGGCAACCCCAACCTGTATGCGCGCGAATGGCGCGCCATGCTGCAGCGCCTGCAGCCGGCCACCGCCAGCGATTGGCGCGACTGACGGCCCGTGCCGCAGGTCGCGTTGATCTTCCGTTAGCTCCCCCGTTTCCCTCCCCTGCCCTGTTCCCCACCCGCCGGCAGCCGCCGCGGGTGCGGGCCGGGCTGCCGCATGGGCGGCGCAGCCGCCGCCACCGCCAATCCCACCGCAAGCAAGAAGGCTTTTCACCATGCAACGACGCCAACTGATTCAACTGGGTGCCACCGGGCTGGGCGTGTCCATCGCCGGCGTGCCGCTGGAACTGCTGGCCCAGGACAAGGACGCCAAGAAGGGCGGCACGCTCAATGTGCTGGTGCAGCCCGAGCCGCCGGGCCTGATGATGGGCCTGGTGCAGAACGGCCCCACGCAGCTGATCAGCGGCAACATCTACGAAGGCCTGCTGCGCTACGACGACAAGCTCAACCCGCAGCCGCAACTGGCCAGCAGCTGGACGGTGAGCCCCGATGGCAAGACCTACACCTTCAAGCTGAAATCCGGCGTCAAGTGGCACGACGGCAAGCCCTTCACCAGCGCTGATGCGGTGTTCTCGGTGGATGTGTTCCTGCGCAAGACCCACGCCCGCCTGCGCGGCAGCCTGGAGGCGCTGGAGTCGGTCAAGGCGACCGACCCGCTGACGCTGGAGTTCAAGCTCAAGTACCCGTTCGGGCCCTTCCTGGGCCTGTTCGAGAACGGCACCATGCCCATGGTGCCCAGGCACATCTACGAGGGCACCGATTTCGCCACCAACCCGGCCAACGCCACGCCCATCGGCACCGGGCCGTACAAGTTCAAGGAATGGGTCAAGGGCAGCTACATCCTGCTCGAGGCCAATGCGGCCTACCACGTGCCCAACCTGCCGCTGATCGAGAAGGTGTACTACCACGTGATCCCCGATGCGGCGGCGCGTGCGGCGGCCTTCGAGAGCGGCAAGATCGACATCGCGCCGGGCGGCTCGGTGGAGTACTTCGACGTGCAGCGCCTGGCCAAGCTGCCGGGTGTGGCCGTCACCACCAAGGGCTGGGAATTCTTCTCGCCGCACTCGTGGCTGTGGATCAACCACCGCAAGGCGCCGATGAACAACGTCAAGTTCCGTCAGGCGCTGATGCACGCCATCGACCGCGAGGCCATGGCCAAGATCGCCTGGTACGGCTTTGCCAAGCCGGCCACCGGCCCGTTCAACAGCGCCATCAAGTACGCCAGCGCCGACGTGCCCAAGTACCCCAAGGACATGGCCAAGGCCAAGGCCCTGCTGGCCGAATCGGGCTACAAGGGCGAGACCATCCGCCTGCTGCCCCTGCCCTATGGCGAGAGCTGGCAGCGCCAGGCCGAGATGGTGAAGCAGGCGCTCACGCAGATCGGCATCAAGCTCGAGCTGGTGGCCACCGACGTGGCCGGCTGGAACCAGCGCCTCAACGAGTGGGATTACGACCTGGCCTTCACCTACCTGTACCAGTACGGTGATCCGGCACTCGGCGTGGCGCGCAACTACACCAGCACCAACATCGCCAAGGGCTCGCCGTTCAACAACGTGGAAGGCTATGTGAACTCGCGCGTCGATGCGCTGTTTGCCGCCGGCGCCCGCGCCACCGATCCGGCCTCGCGCCAGAAGGCCTACCTCGAGGTGCAGAAGCTGCTGGTGGAAGAGGTGCCGGTGGCCTGGCTGCACGAGATCACCTTTCCCACGCTGTACCGCGCCAAGGTGAAGAACCCGGTCAGCTCGGGCATCGGGTTGAACGACAGCATCGCGCGCGCCTCCTTGGCGTAAGGACTTGGGCTGACCACGATGAAACGCCTGCAGTACATGCTCACGCGCGTGGCGCAGGGCCTGCTGGCCCTGGTGCTGATTGCCACCGTCAACTTCATGCTGGTGCGCGCCGCGCCGGGTGACCCGGTGGCGGTGATCGCCGGCGAGGCCGGCGCGTCGGATGCGCAGTTCGTGGCCCAGCTGCGCGCGCAGTTCGGGCTCGACCAGCCGGTGTCCACCCAGCTCGGGCGTTACCTGGGCCATGTGCTGCAGGGCGATCTGGGCTTCTCGTACCGGCAGCAGCAGCCGGTGGTCGATCTGATCCTGCAGCGCCTGCCGGCCACGCTGCTGCTCACCGGCACGGCCTTCGCGCTGTCACTGCTGTTCGGGGTGACGCTGGGTGCGCTGGCCAGCCGGCGGGCCGGCAAGTGGCTCGACAGCCTGATCACCGTGGTGGCCCTGGTGTTCTATGCCACGCCGCTGTACTGGCTGGCGATGATGGCGGTGCTGCTGTTCTCGGTGCAGCTGGCCTGGCTGCCGGCCTTTGGCCACATGACGGTGGGCGCCGGCTACACCGGCTGGGCCGCGGTGCTGGACACCGGCCGCCACCTGCTGCTGCCGGCACTGACGCTGGCGCTGTTCTACATGGCCGTCTACGCCCGCATGACCCGCGCCGCGATGCTGGACGTGGCGCAGATGGATTTTGTGAAGACCGCCCGCGCCAAGGGCCTGAAGCCCGGCCGCATCCTGCGCGCCCATGTGCTGCGCAATGCGCTGCTGCCGGTGGTCACGCTGGCCGGCATCCAGGCCGGCGGCATGATCGGCGGCGCGGTGCTCACTGAAACCGTGTTCGCCTGGCCCGGCATCGGCCGCCTGATGTTCGATGCCCTGCTGCAGCGTGACTACAACCTGCTGCTCGGCTGCTTTCTCGTCACCGCGGCCATGGCGGTGCTGTTCAACCTGCTGACCGACCTCGTCTACACGCTGGTCGATCCCCGAATTGAACTTTAGCCCCCCCCCCCGAAGCGCCTGCGGCGCCTCCCCCCAGGGGGCGCCGCCAGCGGCCCGGCAGAGCCGGTTTCGCGGCGGGCGCTGGGTTTGATCCATACACGGAGTCCGTCATGGCCAACTCTCTGTCCTCAACTGCCACGGTCGTCCTGACTCCTTCGAAGCGCTCGTCAGGTTTCTGGCGCCGCTTCGCGCGCAACAAGGGCGCGGTGGCCGGCCTGGTTGTGCTGGCGCTGGTGGCGCTGCTGGTGGCCTTCGGGCCGCTGCTGGCCGCCAACGACCCCTGGGACATGGTCGACCAGCCCTTTCTCGAGCCCGGCCAGACCGCCGGCCTGCCGATGGGCACCGACACCATGGGCCGCGACATCTTCTCGGGCGTGGTGCGCGGGGCGCGCATCTCGCTGCTGATCGGCGTGGTATCCACGGTGGTGTCGCTGATCATCGGCGTGGGCATCGGCGCGGTGGCCGGCTACTTCGGCCGCTGGGTCGATGCCACGCTGATGCGCTTCACCGAGCTGTTCCAGGCCGTGCCCAGCTTTGCGCTGGCCATCGTGCTGGTGGCCATCTTCCAGCCGTCCATCGACTCCATCGTGGCGGCCATCGCGCTGGTCAGCTGGCCGCCGGTGGCGCGCCTGGTGCGCGGCGAGTTCCTCACGCTGCGCCAGCGTGATTTCGTCTCGGCCGCGCAGCTGGCGGGCCTCTCTACGCCGCGCATCATCCTGGGTGAGATCCTGCCCAACGCCGCCTCACCGATCATCGTGATGGCCTCGCTGATGGTGGCCACGGCCATCCTGCTGGAATCGAGCCTGAGCTTTCTGGGCCTGGGTGACCCCAACCAGATGAGCTGGGGCTACATGGTGGGCGCCGCGCGCACCGTGCTGCGCCAGGCCTGGTGGATGGCGCTGTTTCCGGGCCTGGCCATCGTCTTCACGGTGCTGGCGCTCAACCTGGTGGGCGAGGGCCTGAACGACGGCCTGAACGCCCGCTCGGCCGGGAGAACCCGATGAACGCCCGCGTGCTTGACCTGTCCGCCATGAGCCATCTGCCCATTCCTGAGACCCCCGCCACGCCCGTGCTGGCGGTGCAGGGCCTCGACATCCGCCTGCCCGCGGGCGCCGACCGGCCGCTGGCCGTGCAGGGCGCCAGCTTCACGCTGCACGCCGGGCGCACGCTGTGCGTGGTGGGTGAATCGGGCTCGGGCAAGTCGATGATCGCCAATGCGCTGATGGGCCTGCTGCCGCAGCCCGCGGTGCAGCCGGTGGCCGGCCAGGTGATGTTCGACGGGCAAGACCTGCTGCAGCTCGACGAGGCCGGCTGGCGCGCCTTTCGGGCGGCGCGCATCGCCATGGTGTTCCAGGAGCCGATGACCGCGCTGAACCCGGTGATGCGCATCGGCGACCAGCTGGCCGAGCTGCTGGACGCCCACCTCACACTGCCGGCGGCCGAGAAGCGCCAGCGCATCGTCGCGGCGCTGAAGGACGTGGGCCTGCCCGAGCCCGAACTGCTGGTCGACAGCTACCCCTTCCGCCTGTCGGGCGGCCAGCGCCAGCGCGTGATGATTGCCTGCGCCATGCTGCTCGAGCCCCGGCTGCTGATCTGCGACGAGCCCACCACCGCGCTCGATGTCACCACGCAGGCGCAGATCCTGGCGCTGATCCGCGAGCTGCAGCAGCGCCGCGGCACGGCGGTGCTGTTCATCACCCACGATTTCGGCGTGGTGGCCGAGATCGCTGACGACGTGGTGGTGATGCAGACCGGCCGCATCGTCGAGGCCGGCCCGGCCGCCCAGGTGCTGCGCGCGCCGCAGCATGCCTACACGCGCCAGCTGCTGGCGGCCATTCCGCAGGGCACGCTGCGCGAGGCGCCGCCACCGGCGGCCGGCGAGGCCAGCTACGTGCTGCAGGTGCAAGACCTGTGCAAGACCCATGTCACCGGCCGTGGCCTGCTCACCCGCGGCCGCACGGTGCAGGCCGCCAAGGACGTGAGCTTTGCGCTGCGCGCCGGCGAGACGCTGGGCCTGGTGGGCGAATCGGGCTCGGGCAAGAGCAGCGTGGGCCGCTGCCTGGTGGGCTTGTCGCCCTTTGATTCGGGCCGCATCCTGTTCAAGGGGCGCAGCCTGCTGGCCGGCGAGGGCCTGCGCCGCGCCACCGGCGGGCGCATCCAGATGGTGTTTCAGGATCCGAACGCGTCGCTCAACCCGCGCCACCGCATCGGCCCGGCACTGATGGCCGGGCCCATGGCGCAGGGCCTGCCCCGCGCGCAGGCCGAAGTCCGCGTGCGCGAGCTGCTGCAGCTGGTGGGCCTGGGGCCCGAGGCGGCCGACCGGTTTCCGCACGAGTTCTCGGGCGGCCAGCGCCAGCGCATCTGCATCGCCCGTGCTTTGGCCATGCAGCCCGAGCTGCTGGTGGCCGACGAGCCGGTGAGCGCGCTGGATGTCAGCGTGCAGGCCCAGGTGCTGAAGCTGTTTGCCGAGGTGCGCGAGCGCTTCCAGCTGGCCATGGTGTTCATCACGCACGACCTGCGCGTGGCCGGCGAGATGTGCGACCAGATCGCCGTGATGCAGCGTGGCTGCGTGGTCGAGCACGGCCCCACGGCCGAGGTGCTGGCGCGGCCGCAGCACCCGTACACGCAGGCGCTGATGGCGGCGGTGCCGAAGCTGGCGGCATGACGCGGAACATGAGCGACCAACCCACGCTCGCGTTGCTGAGCGCCACCATCGACATGCGTTACCTGGTGCCGGCCTTCGAGGCCGCCTGCCCAGGCATCGAATTGCGCCTGTGGCCCGAGCTGGGCAACGTGGCCGAGATCGACGCAGCCGTGTGCTGGGAGCCGCCGCCCGGCGTGATCGCCACGCTGCCGCGGCTGAAGCTGATCCAGTCGCTGGCCGCCGGCATCGACCACCTGGTGCGCGACCCGGCCCTGCCGGCCAGCGTGCCGCTGTGCCGCATCGTCGATGCGCAGATGGCCAGCGGCATGGCGGCCTATGTGGCCTGGGCCGTGGTGCAGGGCCAGCGCCACATGGGCGCCTACCTGGCCCAGCAGCGCGCCGGTGAATGGCGCGAGCAGCCGGTGCAGCACCCGCCGCAGCACCGGGTGGGCATTGCCGGTTTCGGCACCCTGGGCCAGGCCTGTGCGCGCACCCTGCTGAGCATCGGCTACGCGGTGCGCGGCTGGAAGCGCAGCGCGTCCGAGGTGGCCGCTGACCTGCACGGCGTGGCGCTGTTCCACGGCGATGCGCAGCTGGCCGACTTTCTCTCGGGCTGCGACACCCTGGTGTGCCTGCTGCCGCTCACCGAGGCCACGCGCGATCGCATCGACGCGCGCTTTCTGGCCGCCCTGCCGCGCGGCGCGCACCTGATCAACGTGGGCCGCGGCGACCATGTGGTGGATGCCGACCTGCTGGCGGCGCTGGCCAGCGGCCAGCTGGGCGCGGCCACGCTGGACGCCTTTCGCACCGAGCCGCTGCCGGCCGGCCACCCGTTCTGGCAGCATCCGCGCATCACCGTCACGCCGCACATTGCCACGCGCACGCCCATCGCGGTGATCGCCGCGCAAACCCTGGCCAACCTGGCCAGCGCGCAGGCCGGCCGGGCCGCCGACGTGGCCATCGACCGCCGCCGCGGCTACTGACTTGCAAGGACACACCGACATGCCAAGCCGCCATCCTCGGACTGCCTTCGCTGTTGCCGCGCCCGGCTTCTGCGCGCCGGCACGGACACTGGCCGTGGGGGTGGCCGTGGCCCTGGCCAGCCTGCTGCCGGCCGTGCCGGCCCAGGCGCGGGTCACCCGCCTGGTGATCGACGCGCGCCAGCCCGTGGCGGCGCCGCCCGGCGCACCGGCCGGCATGGCCTACGAGCAGATCGCCGGCCGCGTCTTCGGCGAGCTCGACCCGGCCCTGCCCGGCAACGCCATCATCCAGGACATCCGCCTGGGCCTCGATGCCGATGGCAAGGCGCGTTATGTGGCCACCTTCCAGCTGCTCAAGCCGGTGGACAAGGCCCGGGCCAGCGGCCTGATGTGGCACGACGTGCCCAACCGCGGCCGCATCTTTGCCAACGCGGTGCAGGAGTTCGCCGCTGGCGACGTGATGCTGGCCAGCGCCTGGCAGGGCGACAACGCCGGCGCCACGGCAGTCAAGCCCACCGCCGCCATCGGCGCCAACCAATGGCTGCAACTGCCGGTGGCCCGTGGCCGGGATGGCGAACGCATCACCGGTGAGGTGTTTGCGCGCATCGTCAACCGCAGCGGGCCCGCCTCGCAGCCGCTGCTGGTGCAGACCAACCCGGTGCCCTATCGCCCGCTGAGCCTGGACACCACAAAGGCCCGGCTGGTGTCGCGCGGCGGCGAGCTGCAAAGCGGCGAGGTGATCGACGAGCGCGTGATCCCCGCGGCCGATTGGGCCTGGGCGCGCTGCGATGCCGACCACCCCTTCCCCGGCACGCCCGACCCGACGCAGATCTGCCTGAAGGCCGGCTTCGATGCGAAGCGCCTGTACCAGGTGGTGTTCACCGCGGCCGACCCGCAGGTGCTGGGCATGGGCTTTGCGGCCTGGCGCGACGTGGGCCAGTTCTTCAAGACCGCCCAGGCCGACGAGGCCGGCACGC
The DNA here is from genome assembly GCF_025290835.2 of Aquabacterium sp. OR-4. Classification (NCBI taxonomy): domain Bacteria; kingdom Pseudomonadati; phylum Pseudomonadota; class Betaproteobacteria; order Burkholderiales; family Sphaerotilaceae; genus Pseudaquabacterium; species Pseudaquabacterium prasiolae. The sequence goes on from NZ_JAOCQD020000003.1 coordinate 534,547, forward strand.
CCAATCCGGTGGCCGGCTGGGTGAGCCACAGCATCGGCCGTGGCGTGTCGCAGTCGGGCAACTTCCTGCGCGGCTGGCTGCACCTGGGCTTCAACCAGGGTGAGGACGGCCAGGCCGTGCACGATGGCCTGTGGCCGATCATTGCCGGGCGCCGCATCGCGCTGAACCACCGCTGGGCCCAACCCGACGGCGTGCTGGAGCTTTACCAGGCCGGCAGCGAAGGCCCGCAGTGGTGGCTGCCGGCGCCCGACCCGCTGCGCGGCGGCCGGGTGTCGGGCATCCTGCAGCGCTGCCAGGCCACGCGCACCTGCCCCAAGGTGATCGAGCACTTCGGCGCGGCCGAGGTGTGGGCGCTCAAGCTCACGCCCGGCTGGGTGGGCACCGACGGCCAGGCCGACCTGCCGCTGCCGGCCAACGTGCGCCGCTACTACCTGGCCGGCAGCCACCACGGCGGCGGCGCCGGTGGCTTCGACACCAGCCTGCCCGGCGTGGGCCTGCCGGCCACCGGTGCCGCCTGCCCTGGCAACAACTTCGGCAGCGGCGTGCTGCCGGCCAACCCCATGCCGCACACCGAGACGGTGAATGCGCTGCGCCAGCACTTGCGCCACTGGGTGATGCAGGACCTGCCGCCCCCGCCCAGCCGCTACCCCACGCTGGCCGCCGGCCAGCTGGCGCGCGCCGACAAGGCCAGCCTGGGCCTGCCCACGCTGCCCGGCCTGCGCGCCAGCGTGCCCGAGCCCGACTTCATCATGCCGGTGCATGTGCTCGACCACGGCCCCGACTTCGACCCCGTGGACGGCAGCGGCATCGCCAGCCTGGCCCCGCCGCGCGTGCGCCAGGTGCTGCCGATGTGGGCGCCCAAGGTCGACGCCGATGGCAACGAGCTGGGCGGTGTGCCGGTGGTGCTGGCCCTGGCGCCGCTGGGCACCTACCTGGGCTGGAACATCACCGCCGCGGGCGACAAGCCCTTCCACGCCGGCCAGATCTGCAACTACGCGGGCGGCATGCTGCCCTTTGCCCGCACCCAGGCCCAGCGCGAGGCCACGCAAGACCCGCGCCCCTCGCTGGAAGAACGCTACGGCAGCCATGCCGGCTATGTGGCGGCCGTGCGCCAGGCCGCCGCCAGCGCGCAGAAGCAGGGCTTTCTGCTGCCCGAGGATGCCCAGGCCCTGATCCGCGCGGCCGAGGCCAGCCAGGTGCTGCGCTGACGCCCTGTTTCGACGCCCCCTTTCAACCGCCCCCCATCGCGATGACCACCCCCTCCGACAGCATCCAGGCCCTGCGCCAGCTCGACACCCAATCGCACCTGCACGCCTACACCAACGCCCAGGCCCATGCCGAGATGGGCCCGCTGGTGGTGGTGCGCGGCCACGGCGTGGAGGTGGAAGACGACCAGGGCCGGCGCTACATCGAGGGCATGTCGGGGCTGTGGTGCGCGTCGCTGGGTTTCAGCCACCCGCGCCTGGCCGAGGCCGGCGCCCAGGCGCTGCGCACGCTGCCGTACTACCACACCTTCAACCACCGCTCGAACCCGGCCGTGGCCCAGCTGGCGGCCAGGCTGCTGGCCCTGGCCCCGGTGCCGATGGCGCGCGCGTTCTTCGCCAACTCGGGCTCCGAGGCCAACGACAGCGCGGTGAAGATGGTCTGGTACCACTTCAATGCCACGGGCCAGCCGGGCAAGAAGAAGATCATCGCCCGCCAGCGCGGCTACCACGGCGTGACGGTGGCCAGCGCCTCGCTCACCGGCCTGCCCGGCAACCACACCGATTTCGACCTGCCGCTGCCGCGCATGCTGCATGTGGACTGCCCGCACCACTGGCGCAACGCCTTGCCCGGTGAAAGCGAAGAGGCCTTCGCCACCCGCCTGGCCGATCAGCTGGACGCGCGCATCCAGGCCGAGGGCCCCGACACCGTGGCCGCCTTCATTGCCGAGCCGGTGATGGGCGCCGGCGGCGTGGTGGTGCCGCCGGCCACCTACTTCGACAAGATCCAGGCGGTGCTGCAAAAACACGGTGTGCTGCTGATCGCCGACGAGGTGATCTGCGGCTTCGGCCGCACCGGCAGCATGTGGGGCAGCCAGACCTTCGGCCTGCGGCCCGACATCCTGACCTGCGCCAAGGCCTTGTCGTCGGGCTATGTGCCGATCTCGGCGGTGATGGTCAATGAGCGCATCCACGCCAGCCTGGTGGCCAACAGCGGCCGGCTGGGCACCTTCGGCCATGGCTACACCTACTCGGGCCACCCGGTGGCCTGCGCCGTGGCGCTGGAGACCCTGCAGGTCTATGAGGACGAGCGCATCCTCGAACGCGTGGCGGCGCTGAGCCCGCGCTTTCTGGCCGCGCTGCACCAGCTGGGCGAGCGCGCGGTGGTGGGCGAGGTGCGCGGCGTGGGCCTGATCGGCGCGCTGGAGCTGGTGGCCGAGCGCGGCGGCAAGACAGCCTTCCCGCCCGCCGCCAAGGCCGGCCCGCGCCTGGCCCAGCTGGCGCTGGACGAAGGCCTGGTGGTGCGCGCCATGGGTGACACCCTCGCGCTGTGCCCGCCGCTGATCATCACCGAAGCCGAGCTGGACGAACTCTTCGCCCGCCTGGGCCGCGCCTTCGACCGCTTCGAGGCCGAGGCCCCGGCGCTGCGAAGCTAACACCACCGCAGCGCGACATACCGGCCACCAGACTGCCAAGCCGCCAAGCCACCAAGGCATCAAGCCGCCACACGAGCCCCCGCCACCACCGATGAGCCCCCTGCGCGCGTTTTTCTGCCCCGACCAGCTGCTGCACGAGCCGCAGCAGTTCATGCGCCTGGGCCGCATCCACCGGCCGGCCGATGTGCCGGCGCGCGCCGAGGCGCTGCGCGACACGCTGCAGGCCCTGGGCCTGCCGCCCGAGGTGCCGGCCGAGCCGCCCGCGGCCAGCGCCCGCGCGGTGCTGGAGGCGGTGCATGCGCCGGCCTACCTCGACTACCTGCAGCACGCCCACATGCGCTGGCAGGCGCTGGCCGTGCCAGGCCTGAGCCCCGGCCCCGAGGTGCTGCCCAACCTGTCGCCCTACCCGCACCCGGCCGGCCATGCGCTGGCCACCGGCCCGGGCGGCGTGCGCCCGCCCTGCCCGTCGCAGGCCCTGGTGGCCCAGACCGGCTGGTTCATCAGCGACCTGTCGTGCCCGATCGGGCCGCACACCTGGCGTGCGGTGCTGCGCGCCGCCCACACCGCAGCCGCGGCGGCCGCGGCGGTGGTGGCGGGCGCGCCGCTGGCCTATGCGCTGTGCCGGCCCTCGGGCCACCATGCCCACCGCGACCGCGCGGGCGGCTTCTGCTACGTCAACAACAGCGCCGTGGCGGCGCAGCAGCTGGTGCAGGCCTTCGGCCGCGTGGCGGTGCTGGACGTGGACGCCCACCATGGTGATGGCACGCAGCAGATCTTCTATGACCGCGGCGACGTGTTCACCGTCAGCACCCATGCCGACCCGGCCAGCTACTACCCGTTCTACACCGGCCATGCCCACGAGCGTGGTGCCGGTGCCGGCGAAGGCTGCAACCTGAACCTGCCGCTGGCCCATGGCAGCGGCCTGCCCGAGTTTGCCGCCGCGCTCGACCAGGCCGCGCTGGCCATCGAGCGTTTTGCGCCGCGTGCACTGGTGCTGGCGATGGGCTTCGACAGCCACCGCGACGACCCGATCAGCGTGCTGCGCTTCGACCACCCGGCCTACCGCCTGGCCGGCGAGCGCGTGCGCCGCCTGGGCCTGCCCACCGTGGTGGTGCAGGAGGGCGGCTACCGGGTGGATGTGCTGGGCCCCGGCCTGCGTGCGCTGCTCGAGGGGCTGGGCGGCCTGGGCCGCGTGGATGCTGCCGGCCCGCGCCAGGGAGGCCCGGCGTGAGCGGCAGCGCCGCCCCCGCGCTGCCGGCGCCGGGCGCCGCCGCGGGCACCGGCCGTGGCGTGGCGCTGTTCCTGCTGGCCCTGCTGTGTTTTGCCGGCTACGACGCCTTTGCCAAGGCCATGGTGGCGCGGCATCCACCGGCGCTGGTCAACCTCAGCCGCTACATCGCCGTCAGCGGCATCGCACTGGCCTGGCTGCTGCAGGCGCGCAACCTGCGGCCCTGGCGCCAGCCGCACCAGGGCCTGCTGCTGCTGCGCTCGGTGATGCTGGCCATCACCGCCACCAGCTTCATGACCGCACTGGTCACCATGCCGCTGGCCGAGGCCACGGCCATCTACTTTGCCGCGCCGCTGGTGATGGTGGCGCTGTCGCCCTGGCTGCTGGGCGAGCAGCCCACGCGGCGCCAGTGGGCCGCCGTGCTGGCCGGTTTTGCCGGCATGCTGCTGATCGTGCGGCCGGGCTCGGCGCTGCCGCTGGCCGGCACCGCGCTGATGGCCGTTGCGGCGCTGTGCTACGCGCTGTTCCAGGTGCTCACGCGCAAGCTGTCGGGCCGGGTGGCGCCGTCCACGCAGTTTGCCTACATGGCCTCGCTGTGCCTGGTGATCACCTACCTGCCGGCGCTGCTGGGCCCGCCGCCGGCCTGGCCCGGCTGGCCGGCCATGGCGCTGCTGCTGGCTGGCGGCGTGCTCAGCGGCATGGCCCAGCTGCTGCTGCTGGCGGCCTTCCGGCGCGCGCCGCTGGCCACGCTGGCGCCGCTGAACTACCTGCAGCTGCTGCTGGCGGTGCTGATCAGCAGCTTCTGGTTCCAGCGCCCGCCCGATGGCCTGGCCCTGGCCGGCATGGCGGTGATCGCCGTGGCCGGCGTGAGCCTGGCGCGTGCGGCGCGGCGCCCCGGCGCGGCCTCGGGCGCCAACCACACCCCGCCACGCTAGTCCAGTGAAACGGAGAAATCGGATGTGCGTGGGTACCTGTCAGGGGCGCCATCTAGGCGCCGGGCGCAGCCGGGTTGGACACCCGGCGAGCACCGGCAACGACGAGGGCTCCCCTGACAGGTGCCCACCCTGCGGGCAGGGGTCTGGCAGGGCATGCGCCGGTGTTGCAACCCTTGCCCAGGCGTTCAGCCTGGGCTGCGGGCCGCGCCTTGTCGCCTGCCCTGCCAAACCCCTGCGCACATCCGATTTCTCCGTTTCACTGGACTAGGGAATCCACGGCCCGCCGCCGCCCGCGCACGCTGACACCATCCGCGCTCCCCGCCACCCCTGCATTTGCCGCCCCATGTCTGCCCGCCCCCTGCCGCCCGCTGAAACCCCGCCCGCTGCCCCGCTGCCCGCCCCGGCGCCCGGCTTCCAGGCCATCGAGGTGCCTGACCTGGTGGCCCGGGTGGAGGCGCAGCTGCGCGACGCCATCCTGGACGGCCGCATCGGCCCGGGCGAGCGCATCGTCGAGGCCGAGCTGGCGCGCCAGATGGGCATCAGCCGCGCCCCGGTGCGCGAGGCCGCGCGCAGGCTCGAAAGCGCCGGCCTGCTGCTGGCCCGGCCGCGCCACGGCTTTGCGGTGCGCGAGTTCACCGCGCGCCAGGTGGAAGACCTGTACCGCGTGCGCATCACCCTCGAGCTGATGGCCTGCGAGCTGGTGTGCGCCCAGGCCAGCGAGGCCGAGCTGGCCGCGCTGCTGCCGCAGGTGGATGCCATGGTGGCCCGCGCCGCCACGCTCACCCGCGCGCAGCGGGTGGCCATGGACATCGGCTTTCACCAGCACCTGGTGGCGCTGTCGGGCAATGCCTGCCTGCAGCGCCTGTACCTGCAGCTGAGCCACGAGGTGCAGCTGTTTCTGGCGCTCACCGAAGACACCTACGGCGACATCGCCGCGCTGGCCGACACCCACCGCCCCATCGCCCAGGCCCTGGCCCGCCGCGATGCACCTGCCGCCTGCGCCGCCCTGCGCCACCACCTGGAGGTGGCGCTCGACCATGTGCGCGCGCTGGCCGAGCAAGGCAGCGCACGCAAGCCCTGAGCCTCGAACCTCACCCGTTCACCGCCCGCCCATGCACGTCGTCCACACCCCCCAGCACCGCGGCCACGATCCGCAGCAGTTCATCGTGCGCGGCCGCTTCCAGCGCAGCAACGAGCAACCCGAGCGGGCCGACCGCCTGCTGGCCGCGGCCCGGGCCGAGGGCCTGGTGGCGATGGAGCCGGCTGACTTCGGCCCCGGCCCGCGCGCGGCCATCCACACGCCCAACTACCTGCGCTTTCTGCAAACCGCCTGGGCGCGCTGGCAGGCCCTGCCCAACGCCAGCGACGAGGTGCTGCCCAATGTGCACCCCTTTCCGGGCCAGCCCGCCAGCTACCCCGACAGCCTGGTGGGCCAGGCCGGCTGGCACCTGGGCGACATGGCCTGCTCGGTGGGCCAGCACACCTGGCAGGCGGCGGTGTGGTCGGCGCACTGCGCCACGCAGGCCGCGCAGCTGCTGCTGGATGGCGAGCGCGCCGCCTATGCGCTGTGCCGCCCGCCCGGCCACCACGCCTATGCCGATCGCGCCAACGGCTTCACCTACCTCAACAACGCCGCCATCGCCGCGCAGCACCTGCGCCAGCGGCATGCCCGCGTGGCGGTGCTGGACGTGGACGTGCACCACGGCAACGGCACGCAGGGCATCTTCTGGCGCCGGCGCGATGTGTTCACCGTCTCGCTGCATGGCGACCCGCATTTCTGCACGCCGTTCTTCACCGGCCATGCGCACGAACACGGCGAGGCCGAGGGCGAGGGCTTCAACCTCAACCTGCCGCTGGCGCGCGGCACCGGCGATGCCGACTACCTGCGCACATTGGATGTCGCGCTCGAGCAGACCGCCCGCTTCGCCCCCGGCGCGCTGGTGGTGGCCCTCGGCCTCGATGCCCACGAGCGCGACCCCTACCAGGCGCTGGCCCTCAGCACACCGGGCTTTGCCGCCATCGGCCGCGCCGTGGCGCAGCTGCAGCTGCCCACTGTGCTGGTGCAGGAGGGCGGCTACCTGTCCGACGACCTGGGGGCCAACCTGCGCAGCTTCTTGCGCGGCTTCGGCGCGGGGGCCTGAGGCATGGCACCGGCCTTCGACACCCTGCCCGAGGCGGCCGTGCTCACCGCCGGGCCGGCCCCGGTGCCGCCCGACTGGGCCGCCACCGTGCTGCGGGTGCACTGGGGCGTGGCCGGCAACCTGGTGCCGCTGTCGGGCGAGCGCGATGCCAACTTCCGGGTCGATGCCGACGACGGCGCGCGCTGGCTGTTCAAGGCCGCGCACCCGATCGAGCCGGCCGAGGTCACCGACTACCAGACCCAGGCGCTGGCCCACCTGGCCCGCCATGCGCCCGCACTGCCGGTGCAGCGCCTGCGGCCGACCTGGGGCGGCGCCTTGTCGCTCACGCTCACGGCACCCGATGGCCGGCCGCGCGTGCTGCGCCTGATCAGCTGGCTGGAGGGCGTGCCCGCACCGCAGGCCCCGCGCAGCGCCGCGCTGCGCGACGACGTGGCGCGCATGCAGGCGCGGCTGCACCGTGCACTGGCCACGCTGCGCCACCCGGCCGAGGCGCGCCAGCTGCCCTGGGACCTGCAGCGCGCCGAAGTGGTGGACAGCCTGCTGCCGCACCTGCCGCAAACCGCCGGCCAGCCGCAGCGCCTGGCCATGGCGCGTGGGGTGCTGCGCCAGCATGTGGCCCAGGTGAGCGGCGCGCTGGCCGCGCTGCCGCGCCAGGCCATTCACAACGACTTCAACCTCTACAACCTGCTGGTGCAGCCCGATGCGCCGCAGCGCGTGAGCGGCGTGCTCGATTTCGGCGACATGCTGGCCGCGCCGCGCATCTGCGACGTGGCGGTGGCCGCCTCGTACCAGCTCGACGACGCCGACGGCGCCGCCAGCCTGGCCAGCGTGGCGCAGTTTGCCGCCGCCTACCATGCCGAAAGCCCGTTGGCGGCGCCCGAGCTCGACCTGCTGTGGCCGCTGGTGCAGGCCCGGCTGGTGATGGTGGTGGCCACCAGCGGCTGGCGCGCGCAGCGCCAGGCGGCCCAGGCCGACTACCTGCTGCGCAACAACGCCATCTCGTGGCAGCGCCTGGCCGCCACGCAGCAGGTGGCGCCCGGGGCCGCGCGCCAGGCCCTGCAACAGGCCTGCGGTGTCTAGCAGCACCCGGCAGCCCATCGACGCAAGCAAATGACCCCCGCATGACCAGCCCTCCCGCCGACCTGCAGGCCCGCCGCGCCCGCCTGCTGGGCCCTGCCTACCGCCTGTTCTATGACGAGCCGCTGCACCCGGTGCGCGGCGACGGCGTGTGGCTGTTCGACGCCGATGGCCGGCGCTACCTCGACGCCTACAACAACGTGGCCTCGGTGGGCCATTGCCGGCCCGAGGTGGTGCAGGCCATCGCCGCCCAGGCGGCTGTGCTCAACACCCACACCCGCTACCTGCACGAGGGCGTGCTGGCCCTGGCCGAGCGCCTGCTGGCCACCCTGCCCGCCGGACTGCAGGCCGGTGAGGGCCAGGCCATGTTCACCTGCACCGGCAGCGAGGCCAATGACCTGGCGCTGCGCATCGCCCAGGCCCACACCGGCGGCAGCGGGCTGATCATCACGCAGTGGGCCTATCACGGCGTGACGGCGCCGCTGGCCGGCGCCTCGCCGTCACTCGGGCCGCAGCAGCCGCTGGGCGACAACGTGGCCACGGTGGCGCTGCCGCTGCGCGCGCCGCACGGCGAGATCGGCCCGCGCTTTGCCGAGGGCGTGCGCCAGGCCATCGCCAGCCTGCGCCAGCGCGGCCTGCGCCCGGCCGCGCTGCTGCTCGACACCGTGTGCTCCAGCGACGGTGTGCTCACCCACACGGCTGGCTGGCTGACCGAGGCCGTGGCCGCGGTGCGTGCCGAGGGCGGCGTGTTCATCGCCGACGAGGTGCAGCCCGGCTTCGGCCGCACCGGCGAGGCCTTCTGGGGCTTTGCGCGCCACGGCACGCCCGCCGCGCCGCTGGTGCCCGACATCGTGACCCTGGGCAAGCCCATGGGCAACGGCCACCCGGTGGCCGGCCTGGTGGCGCGCGCCGAGGTGCTGGCCGCCTTTGGCCGGCAGTGCCGCTACTTCAACACCTTTGGCGGCAACCCGGTGGCCATGGCCGCGGCCAACGCGGTGCTCGATGTGATCGCGCGCGAAGGCCTGCAGGCCAACGCGCTGCGCACCGGTGCGCTGCTGCGCGAGCAGCTGGCCGCGCTGGGCCGGCGCCATGCCGCCATCGGCGCGGTGCGCGGCGCGGGCCTGTTCATCGGGCTGGATCTGGTGGATGCCACGCAGGGCCACGCGGCCTTTGCGCCGGCCCCGGCCCTGACCCAGCGCGTGGTCAACGGCCTGCGCCAGCGCGGCGTGTTGATCAGCGCCACCGGCCCCGAGGCCAGCACGTTGAAGATCCGCCCGCCGCTGGTGTTTGCCGAGGCCCACGCCGCGCTGCTGGTGGAGACGCTGGACGCCGTGCTCACCGATCTGGAGAACGCCGCATGAGCCCCGCCCCTGCCTCCGCCGCCGCCCCCGCGATCAGCACCGAGGCCCTGGCCGCCGCGGTGGCCGCGCTGCAGCCCTGGATGATCGACACGCTCAGCGCGCTGGTGGCCGCGCCCAGCCTCTCGGGCGCCGAGCAGCCGGCGGTGGCCGTGTTCGAGCAGCAGCTGCGCGATCTGGGCCTGGCGCCCGAGCACATTGCGCAAGACAGCGCGGCGATTGCCGGCTCGCCGCTGTTCAGCTGCCCCTGCACGCCCGATGGCGGCCGCCACAACCTGCTGGCGCGGCACCTGCCGCCCGAAGCGGCAGGTGGCGTGAACGGCGGCCGCTCGGTGCTGTTCAACGGCCACCTCGATGTGGTGCCCACCGGGCCCGAGGCGCTGTGGAGCCACCCGCCCTTTGCGCCGCGCGTGGCCGACGGCTGGCTGTACGGCCGTGGCGCCGGCGACATGAAGGGCGGCCTGGTGTGCGCGCTGCTGGCCTACAAGGCCTTGCAGCAGCTGGGCTGGCAGCCGGCCGGCATCGTCGGCTTCAACGCCGTGGTCGACGAAGAGAACACCGGCAACGGCACGCTGGCCACCGTGGCCGCGCTGCAGCAGCGCGGCGCGGCCAGCGGCTTCGGCCGCGCAATGGCCCAGGCCCGTCTGACCGACTTTGACGCGGTGATCATCCCCGAGCCCTTTGCCGAGACGCTGATGAGCGCCCAGGTGGGCGTGCTGTGGCTCACCGTCACGCTCACCGGCCGGCCGGCGCATGTGGGCTACATGCGCAGCGGGCTGAACCCGATCGAGGCCGCCCAGGCGCTGATGGCCGAGCTGAAGCTGCTGCAGGCCGAATGGAACGCCCCCGCGCGCCGCCACCCGGCCTTTGCCGACGTGGCCCAGCCGATCAACATCAACCTGGGCCGGCTGCAGGGCGGCGAGTGGCATTCGTCGGTGCCCTGCACCGTCACCATGGGCCTGCGCGTGGGCTTCTACCCCGATGAAGACCCCGACATCGTGCGCACCGCGGTCGAGGCGCGCATCCGCGCCGCAGCGGCGGCCATCGATGCCGAGCTGGGCGTGGCCATCACGCACGAGGGCTTCAAGGCGCCGGGCTGCGTGTACGACCTCGAGGCCCCAGCCATGCGCGCGCTGGCCACGGCCCACCAGGCCGTGCATGGCCGTGCGCCCGAGCGCCTGGCCTGCACCGCCACCACCGATGGCCGGCACTTCCGGCTGCTGACCGACATCCCGGTCACCAACTACGGCCCCGAGGCACGCCACATCCACGGCCTGGACGAATGCGTGAGCCTGGCCAGCATGCAGCGCGTGGCCACGGTGATGGCGCGTTATATGGTCGACTGGTGCGGCGTGTTGGCACGGCCCTGAACGGCCTGGCGCCCGGCGGGCTGGCGCCGGCCGGCCTGGCGCCTGGCGGGCCGGCTCACACGGGCTCGGCCTGGGCCGAATCGATGTCGTCCACCAGGGCCTGCAGCATCTGCGCGGTGGTGACCAGGGCCTCGGCCAGCGCGGCCTGCGGCGCGCCGCCGGGCCCGGGTTCGTCACCCAGCTGCTCCAGCGCGGCCACCTGCGCGGTCAGGGCCTCGGCGCCCAGCGTGGCGCAGGCGCCGCGCAGCGAGTGGGCCTGGTGGCGCCAGCCGGCAGGCAGGCGGTGGGTGGCCTCCAGCCAGTCGGCCAGGCCGGGGCGGTAGCAGCGCGCGAAATGCCCGATGGCGCCCAGCAGCAGCTGCGGCTGGCCACCGGCATGGCGCAGGCCCAGTGCGATGTTCAGGCCCGGCACGTCGCCCAGGCGCTGCAGCCGTGCCTGGGCCTCACCGGGATCGCGGGGCGCGGGCGCCACGGCCGCAGCGTTGGCCGGCGCGGCCGCGGCGGGTGAAGGCGACAGAGGCGACAAAGGCGACAGAGGCGGCAAGGGCAGCCAGCGCAGCAGCAGCGTGTACAGCGTGGCCGGTTCCACCGGCTTGGCCAGGTGGTCGTCCATGCCGGCCAGCAGGCAGGCCTGGCGGTCTTCGGCAAAGGCGTTGGCGGTCATGGCCAGCACCGGCAGCGCACGGCCGATGGCGGCGCGGATGCGGCGCGTGGCGCTCAGCCCGTCCAGGCGCGGCATCTGCAGGTCCATCAGCACCAGCGCATAGTGGCGGGTCAGGGCCAGCGTGGCGCCCTCCTCGCCATCGGCGGCGCACTCCACCACCAGGCCGGCCTGGGTGAGCAGCTCGCGCGCCACCTCCTGGTTGACCTCGTTGTCCTCGACCAGCAGCACGCGCTGGCCGGCGTGGCGCTGGCGCAGGCGCAGCAGCAGTTCTTCGTCAGCGGCCGGCGCGCCGTCGTCGGGGGTATGCGCCTGCCACAGGTGCGGGGCCTGGTTCGAGGCGCGGCTGAGCAGGCGCATCAGGGCATCGTGCAGCGACGAGGGCATGATCGGCTTGACCAGCACCGCGTCGCAGCGCCCGTCGCGCTCGGCCTGCCAGATCAGCGGCTGGTCGAAGGCGGTGACCAGCAGCGCCGGCGGCATCTGGTCGCCCAGCAGCTGGCGGATCTGGTCGAGGGTTTCGAAGCCGTCCCAGGGCTCCATGCGCCAGTCCACCAGCAGCAGATCGGGCCGCTCGGCCTGCACCTGGCGCAGCGCGGCCGGGCCGTCGGCCACGGCCAGGGCCTGCAGGCCCAGCATCTGCAGCTGGTCGCACAGTGCGCTGCGCGCCTCGGGCAGGTCGTCCACCACCAGCACGCTGCGTCCGCGCAGCGACACCGGCGCCGGGCGTGCCGTGGCCTCGCGCGCACGCCGCAGCCAGGCGGTGAACCAGAAGCGGCTGCCATGGCCGGGCTGGCTTTCGAGGCCGATCTCGCCGCCCATCAGCAGCACCAGCTCGCGGGCCAGCGCCAGGCCCAGGCCGCTGCCGCCGTGGCGGCGGGTGATGCTGGCATCGGCCTGCTCGAAGGGCTCGAACAGCGCCGCCTGGCTGGCCAGCGGCACGCCCGGCCCGGTGTCGCGCACCTCGAAGCGCAGGTGCAGGCGCTGGCCTTCTTCGGCCAGCAGCTCGCCGCGCAGGCTGACGAAGCCGTCGTCGGTGAACTTCACCGCATTGGCCAGCAGGTTGATCAGCACCTGGGCCAGCCGGGTGGCATCGCCCACCATGCGGGCCGGCAGGTGGTCGGTGTCGACCACCAGCTCCAGGCCCTTCTCGGCGGCCTTGGTGCGCACCATCTCGAAGGCCCGGTCGAGCAGGCCATCGAGGCCGAACTCGGCCTGCTCGAGCAGCATCTTGCCGGCGTTGACCTTCGACAGATCGAGGATGTTGTCGATCAGGCGCAGCAGGTGCTGGGCCGCTTCGGCCACCTTGTCCAGGCGCTGGCGCTGCGGGCCGGGCGCGGTGTCGCGCCGCAGCAGGTGCACCAGGCCGATGATGGCGTTCATGGGCGTGCGGATCTCGTGGCTCATGCCGGCCAGAAAGGCGCTCTTGGCGCGGCTGGCCGCCTCGGCCTCGGCGCGGGCGCGGCGTTCGGCCTCGGCCTGCGCGCGGTTGCTGAGGTCGAGCACGAAGCTCATGCCCTGCTGCGGCTGGGTGTCGGCCACCAGCACGCTGCCCACCAGCACCGGCACCAGCTGCCCGTCGCGGTGCACGCACAGGCGTTCGTAGGGCAGCACGCGGCCGTGGCGCACCAGTTCGTCGAGCTTGCGCTGCAGCAGGCCGGCCTCGTTGCCGGGCGCCATGGCCAGCCAGTTGAGCTGGCCGGCATTGAGCGCCTCGCGGCTGTGGCCCACGGTGGCCAGCAGGGCGTCGTTGGCGTCGAGGATCAGGCCGTCGGTGCGCCAGCGAAACACGCCGATCAGGTTGGAATCGACCAGGTGGCGCAGGCGGCTCTCGCTGGCCTCGAGCGCGCTGTGGCTGGCGGCCTGGGCGGCGGTGCGGGCCTGCAGCTGGCTGGCCAGGGTGTCGATGCCCTGGGCCAGCTGGGCCAGCTCGTCGCGGCCACCGTCGGCGGCCAGGCGGTGATCCAGCCGGCCGGCCTGGATGTGCTGCAGGCCCTGCTGCGCCGCCTCGAGCCGCCGCCCCAGCCAGCGGCCGAACAGGCCGGTGCTGGTGGCGCTGACCGCCAGCGCGCAGCTGGTGATGGCGAACAAGGTCCACAGCAGGGCATTGAGCGGGGCGTCGACCTCGCGCGCCGGCACGGTGAGGGCCAGGGTCCAGTCCATCGGCTGCAGCTGCTCGTGCACCACCAGCCAGCTCTGGCCGGCATCGTCGGCACGCTGCGCACCGGGCGGGCGGTGCTGCAGGTGGTGGGCCAGTGCGCTGTCGTTGCGGCTGCCGAAGGCGCGGTCGGGGTCGAACACCACGCGCTGGTCGAGCTGCTCCAGCACCCACAGGCGGCTTTGCGCCAGGCCGGGTTGCTGGCGCAGGCGCTGCTGCTGCTGGCGGGCTTCGTCGTGGGCGGCGGCCACGCCGCTGCGCTGCAGGCGCTGCAGCACCGCCGCCGAGGTGTGCTGCAGCTCCAGCGTCAGCAGGCGTTCATGCAGCTGGCGCTGCGCCGGCCCCAGCCACAGCGCGGCGGCCAGCGAGGCCGCCAGCGCGGCCAGCACCAGCACCACCAGGGTGATCAGATTCAGACGGGTGGAGACTTTCATGCGCGATCGTGGAAGCGCCGCGGCAGCCACGGCAGGGCGCGTCAGAAGCGGAACTGGTCGACGTTGTCGCGGGTGAACTGCAGGGTCGGCAAGACCAGCTCGGCGTTGACCTTGTCGCGGCGCGGCAGCACCTGGCCCATGCGGCCGGCCTGGAAGGCCGTGCCGGCCTGGATGCCGCCGTTCAGCAGCTGCCAGGCCGCGTGCACCGTGAGGTAGCCGTGGTCGCGTGCATTCCAGCCCAGCGCGGTGTTGAAGGTGCCGTCCAGCAGGTACTCGCGCACCGCGTTGGGCGTGCTGTTGCCGGTGAGCGCGGGCAGGGCCCGGGCCGGCTCGGCGCGGCGCAGCTCGCGCAGGGCCTGGGCTGCGCCGGGCAGGTTGGGCGCGCCCAGCACGATCAGGCCCTTGAGCGCCGGATGGCTGCGCAGCAGATCGCGCGTGACGCGTGCGGCTTCTTCGGTGCTTTCGCCGGCCGGGCGGGTGTCGATCAGGCGCAGGCCCGGGTGGCGGGCGTACAGGGTGCGCTTGATGGCCTCGATCCAGCGGGTCTGGTTGGGTGCGCTGAAGCTGGTGGTGATGATGGCGATGTCGCCGCGGCTGCCGGCATCGGCCACCAGGGCCTGCACCAGGCGCTGGCCGAACTCGTCGAAATCGACCAGGTTGACGAAAAACTCGCGCGGCGTGACATCGGCGTCCCAGGCCATCACCCGCACACCGGCCTGCACCGCGCGGGCCAGCACCGGCGACAGCGTGACCGGATCATTGGTCGCCACCGCCACCAGCGCCGGCCGGGTGGCGATGATGCGTTCCAGCAGCGCCGCCTGGGCGTCGGCGCGGTCTTGCTCGGTGCCCTGCCACTGCACGCGCAGATCGGGCCGCTCGGCCGCGGCCGCCTCCACGCCCTGGCGCACGGCCTCGTAGTAGCCGATGCCCACCAGCTTGGGCACCACCACCACCCGCCTGGGCGCCGCTGTGGCGGTTGTGGCGGGTGTGGCCGCGGTGGCTGGTGTAGCCGCTGTGGCGGCTGTCCAGCCCGACGGCAGCAAGGCTGCGGCGGCCAGTGCGCCCAGGCAGCGGCGGCGCTCGGCAGGTGCAGTGGTGGCGACTTGCTGGGCAGGCGTGGGGGGCTGGCGCAATGGATGGGTCTCCCGGCGGCGATTGTGTGGCCCGGCGCTGCCGCGCCTGCCGCCATCTGCATCCGTACAAACGCGCAGGTGACGCGGCCTGGCGCGCCAGCCGCAGGCCTGAGGTCGGCACCATCCCTATGTTGAGAATCATTCGCATTCGTAAAGCGGATGTAATTCCACGATGCCGACCGGGCCGCTGTCTGCCCGGCGGCGCGTTCACCCAGGAGTTGCGCACATGACCTTCCGCCCCGCCCATCGCGTCCGTCTGGCCGCCACCGCCCTGGCCCTGGCGGCCAGCACGCTGGCCCAGGCCAGCTATCTGCAGACCCATCTGGTGGCCAGCTCCGACGCCTATGGCGCCGCGGTGGTCGACCCCACGCTGGTGAATGCCTGGGGCATCGCCATCCGCCCGGCCGGCCTGGGCGGGCACTTCTGGGTCACGGCCAATGGCACCGGCCTGTCCAGCCAGTGGGTGGGCGACGTGGCCGGCCTGCCGCTGTACCAGGACGATCTGCGTGTGGTCAGCGTGCCCGGCCCGGTGCTGGGCAGCGGCGCCACGCCCAGCCAGCCCATGGTGGCGGTGGGCACGCCCACCGGCGTGGCCTTCTACGGCGGCAGCCAGCACTTCCGCATCACCCAAGGCTCGATCCAGGACGCGTCGGCGCGCTTCCTGTTTGCCACCGACAACGGCGTGCTGTCGGCCTGGACCGAGCGCCGCAACGCCGATGGCAGCTACGACCGGCCGTTCAATGCCAAGGCGGTGGTCGACCGCTCGGCCGACGGCGTGCAGTTCTTCGGCATCGGGGTCGACGAGGCCGGCGGGCGCGTGTATGCCGCCAACTTCGGCAGCCATCCAGGCATGTTGGTCTACGACGGCCAGTTCAACGACATCAGCGCCAGCGCCGGTTTTGCCAACCCCTTCGTGCAGGACGGCTACCAGCCCTTCAACGTGCAGGTGCTCGCGCAAGACCGCGTGTTCGTCACCTACGCACGCTGGGGCTCGGCCGGCGAGGAGGAAACCGGCAACGGCTTCGGGCGCGTGGTCGAGTTCAACACCGCCGGCCAGCAGGTGCAGGTGTGGGGCGACGGCGCCGGCCTGAACGCGCCCTGGGGCCTGGCCATCGCGCCCGACAGCTTTGGCGAGCATGCCGGGCGCCTGCTGGTGGGCAATTTCGGCGATGGCAGCATCGCCGCCTTCGACGCCGGCACGCATGCCTTTGTCGACCTGCTGCGCGATGCCAGCGGCACGCCGATCCTGATCGACGGCCTGTGGGGCCTGCAGTTCGGCAACGGCGCCAGCCTGGGCCAGAGCGACCGGCTGTACTTTGCCGCCGGCCCGCAAGACGAGACCGCCGGCCTGTTTGGCCACATCGCCGCAGTGCCCGAGCCGGCCGCCGCCTGGCAGTGGCTGGCCGGGCTGGGGCTGGGGGCGGCGCTGTGGCGCCAGCGCCGGCTGATCCGGCTGCGCCGGGTGTGATCACGGTCGTGTCGCTTGCATGAGGCGGGGCAGGAAGCCCTGGATCGCAACCGCCAACCCGCCCACCATCTCCCAACAGCCTCGGCTTCGATGAGGCCGGGGCAAGAAGCCCCGGATCACCAACCTCAGCCCGGGCGCCTTTCGCAGCATCGCCGATGCTTCAATGAGGCCGGGGCAAGAAGCCCCGGATCACGTCGCATAGGTCATGTGACGTATCCCCCGTGCACCCTGCTTCAATGAGGCCGGGGCAAGAAGCCCCGGATCACATGGCGCTGGCGCTGGGGGCCGTGTTTGCTGCTGTAGCTTCAATGAGGCCGGGGCAAGAAGCCCCGGATCACCATGCTGACCCCGCAATTCGGCTTGCCGCTGCACGACGCTTCAATGAGGCCGGGGCAAGAAGCCCCGGATCACGGCGTCCCGGGCGGCGAACATGCCGGGGATGGCCGAGCTTCAATGAGGCCGGGGCAAGAAGCCCCGGATCACCTCTGCCGCCCCGACAACAAGCAGAACCGAGCGCGGCGCTTCAATGAGGCCGGGGCAAGAAGCCCCGGATCACCACGATGATGTCGCGCGACAGGCGGGCCATCTTGGGGCTTCAATGAGGCCGGGGCAAGAAGCCCCGGATCACCCGGTCAAATTGACGGCCGACGAGCACCGAGCGCTGCTTCAATGAGGCCGGGGCAAGAAGCCCCGGATCACGTGGTGGTGGCGGATCAGCCCGAAATCGCGTACCGCGCTTCAATGAGGCCGGGGCAAGAAGCCCCGGATCACATCGGCAACGGCACCCTCGTGGATGGGCTGACCCTCGCTTCAATGAGGCCGGGGCAAGAAGCCCCGGATCACGCGGCTGCGGGGCCGGCATGCCCTTGGGGTCAGTCCAGCTTCAATGAGGCCGGGGCAAGAAGCCCCGGATCACTAACCGGAAGCACCACGGCCGTCGCTGACTACGTTGCTTCAATGAGGCCGGGGCAAGAAGCCCCGGATCACCTGTGCAAGGCATTCGTTGCTTCGGCGCGATCAAGGAGCTTCAATGAGGCCGGGGCAAGAAGCCCCGGATCACGCCGGACGAGACGGCCATAGCGGCGCCAGTCCAGTAGCTTCAATGAGGCCGGGGCAAGAAGCCCCGGATCACGGCAAACGCCGGGCCCACGTAGCCGGCGGCGGCCGTGCTTCAATGAGGCCGGGGCAAGAAGCCCCGGATCACGATTCTCGACCCAGGGCGGCGGCTGACCACGCCCACGCTTCAATGAGGCCGGGGCAAGAAGCCCCGGATCACCAGCGCGGCATCGATGTGGCAAGCGTCAGCGCGTCCGCTTCAATGAGGCCGGGGCAAGAAGCCCCGGATCACGTGGCGGTGATGTACTCCGTGCACATCGGGTCAATGCTTCAATGAGGCCGGGGCAAGAAGCCCCGGATCACGCGCCGAACCCCACGATCTTCGGCAGCGACCAAGACCGCTTCAATGAGGCCGGGGCAAGAAGCCCCGGATCACCTGCCGTACTAGCATCGCCGATGGACTCCAGGTTGAGCTTCAATGAGGCCGGGGCAAGAAGCCCCGGATCACCGCTGTAGGTGGCGCGGTGGAACGGTTCCACCCCACGCTTCAATGAGGCCGGGGCAAGAAGCCCCGGATCACACGGCTCCAGCAGCTACCTTCCGACTCGTATCGTCGCTTCAATGAGGCCGGGGCAAGAAGCCCCGGATCACCAGCAGACCGTCTACACACCACCCGCGGTGATCCCGGGCTTCAATGAGGCCGGGGCAAGAAGCCCCGGATCACCCCGTACCGAGCAGCGACCCGAGCGACCTGCAGTTGCTTCAATGAGGCCGGGGCAAGAAGCCCCGGATCACCTGTGCACACTGCAGCGCATCAGGCCCCCACAAAGCAGCTTCAATGAGGCCGGGGCAAGAAGCCCCGGATCACGAGGCTCCGGCCCAACCCCCCGCCCCGCTGCGCAGGCTTCAATGAGGCCGGGGCAAGAAGCCCCGGATCACCCCCAGCCCGAGGCCTGACCCACCATGCCGCGCATCGCTTCAATGAGGCCGGGGCAAGAAGCCCCGGATCACATGTCCAGTGATCAGTCCAACGCCGAGGCAGTCGGCGCTTCAATGAGGCCGGGGCAAGAAGCCCCGGATCACCCCACCCGCCGTCAGTTGCAGGGGCCGCGGTAGGCCAGCTTCAATGAGGCCGGGGCAAGAAGCCCCGGATCACCCGCCGACACGGCCCAGCTGCAGCACTGGGAACAGGCTTCAATGAGGCCGGGGCAAGAAGCCCCGGATCACAAGGCACTCAATCCGCATTCCCGAGCACTCTCCAAGCTTCAATGAGGCCGGGGCAAGAAGCCCCGGATCACGGCGGCGGCGCTCAAGTCCCGGTTGGCTGCCGTTTCGCTTCAATGAGGCCGGGGCAAGAAGCCCCGGATCACGATGTCGCTCGACGCCTGCCCCGTCGCCTTGGCTAGCTTCAATGAGGCCGGGGCAAGAAGCCCCGGATCACTACCGCCCCGGCACCGCCGTGATGCTCACCCTGGTGGCTTCAATGAGGCCGGGGCAAGAAGCCCCGGATCACGCGAAGTAAGGCCCGGTGTAGTGCGCGTAGATCTCGCTTCAATGAGGCCGGGGCAAGAAGCCCCGGATCACCTCCCATACGCGCCTCGGGCTGCCTTCCTGCCCTACGCTTCAATGAGGCCGGGGCAAGAAGCCCCGGATCACCACCTGGCCACCCGGCGCGGCCGGCGCCTGCCCCGGCTTCAATGAGGCCGGGGCAAGAAGCCCCGGATCACGCCGGATTGCGTCACCCGGCCGTACTCGTTGCCGTTGCTTCAATGAGGCCGGGGCAAGAAGCCCCGGATCACTGGGGGGTTCCATCATGGTTTGGCTCAGTGATTCTGCTTCAATGAGGCCGGGGCAAGAAGCCCCGGATCACGCAGCATGCGCTCCAGGGTGGAGTGGGGCTTCATCTCGCTTCAATGAGGCCGGGGCAAGAAGCCCCGGATCACGGTAACGCGCCCGACACGGCGCGCACCGAGTAGCCGCTTCAATGAGGCCGGGGCAAGAAGCCCCGGATCACCCGCTCCGTGGGCGGTCTCGTCGGTGGTGACGGGCAAGCTTCAATGAGGCCGGGGCAAGAAGCCCCGGATCACCCGATCAGCAGCGAGCGGGCCGCGCCGGGGTCGTCGCTTCAATGAGGCCGGGGCAAGAAGCCCCGGATCACGCCATGCCCATGGTCGAGATGCTGCAGCGGATGAAGGAGCTTCAATGAGGCCGGGGCAAGAAGCCCCGGATCACCTTGTCAAAGAGCTGACCGATAGCCGGTTCAGCGCGCTTCAATGAGGCCGGGGCAAGAAGCCCCGGATCACAAGCATCCGCCTTCGCGCCAGTGCCGCCAATGTCCACGCTTCAATGAGGCCGGGGCAAGAAGCCCCGGATCACGACGATATCAAGGCGGCAAAGGATAAGGGCCGGAACGCTTCAATGAGGCCGGGGCAAGAAGCCCCGGATCACATGGTGTGGGGCACGTTCTCCGCGGGAGAGACGATGCTTCAATGAGGCCGGGGCAAGAAGCCCCGGATCACGCCGTCTGCTGTTCAACGATGGCACCGGCCTGAGCTGCGCTTCAATGAGGCCGGGGCAAGAAGCCCCGGATCACCAGAGTGCGAAAAACTGTGGAGACGACAGAGACTCGCTTCAATGAGGCCGGGGCAAGAAGCCCCGGATCACGCTTCTGCGCTCGGGAAGATGGCTGGCATCGCCGGGCTTCAATGAGGCCGGGGCAAGAAGCCCCGGATCACTGGATCAAAGCCGAAATCCCCCGACCGCAGCACCTTGCTTCAATGAGGCCGGGGCAAGAAGCCCCGGATCACGGCCCCCTCGCGGGAGCTGTATTGGTGCGGATTGTGGCGCATGTGTGCGAGCGCTGCGGTGCACAGGCACGGTTTTCAGTGCCGCTGATCCGCTGGTCGGGCGGGTACCGCGTGCAAGTGCTTGATTGTTAAGGAGCGATCCGTGTGCGAGCGCTGTCCACCGGCAACGGCGCCACCTCAGCGCTCGCGCGGCAAGGGCAGCCGAACCAGCGCAGCAGTTTGCGCCTGGAGCGGCCGCGCTCATGATGCCTGAGCGGCCACGCCACGCTTGCGCTACACCACCACGGCCATGCGTTCCACGGGCTCGAAGCGGCGCTTGCCCAGGCTTTGAACACGCGGTGTCACGCCATCGGCCGGGCCCACGTCGATCAGCATCACATGGTCTTCGCCCATGTGCATCGCGGCACTCAGCGATGCCTGCAGCTCGGCGCGTCGCGCCCGGCTCAGCCGGCACTGAAACACCGACAGCTGCAACCATTCGCCATAGCCGTGCATCAGCTTGAAGATGCTGCGCCAGCGGCGGTCGTCGGCAATGTCGTAGGTGACGATGTAGAGGTGCTCGTCGGTCATGGCGTGGCCTGGGGCTGGGGGTCAACGGGTGATGAAGGGCGGCCAGCGGTCGATCTCGCCCAGCATGTGCCGGCCCAGCAGCCGGCACTGAATCTCCACGATCTGCCGGTACTGCGCGGCATAGCCGAACAGCGGGTGCGTGATCTCCTGGCCGAGACGCCGCTCGAATGCGGTGATGAAGCTGCGGCGGCCGCGCTCGTTCAGGTTCACGGCATCGCCCGCGCTGACGAAGTCGCCCAGCCCCACCTCGCCGTTGTTGATCACCGTCAGCACCACTGAATCGGCCAGCAGGGGCCGAAAGGGCTCCATCATGTCGAGTGCCAGCGCCGGCCGCCCATAGCGTGACTGGTGGTAGACGCCGCGCAGCGCATCAAAGCCCACTGCCGTGAGCGCCACCGCCAGTGTGCGCGCCAGCATCGAGTAGCCATACGACAACAACGCGTTCACCGCATCGGTGGGCGGCCGGCGGGTGCGGCGCTCGAAATCAAAGCCCCACATCGCGCCATCCGGTCCGGCACCCGGCCGGCGCTCGGGCGAGATCATCTGGCGAAAGTGCCTGAAGTAGCGGGCGGCGGCATTGCCTTCGATGCCCAGCAGCGCCTCGAGGCTGCGCGCGCGCTCGGCGGCGTCGATGTCTTGCCTGAACTGGCCGAGCAGTTCTTCAGGCATGGCCTCGGGTTCACCGGCAGCCGCCTTCCAGTTGCGACGCAGCAGCGTGCGCTGGTTGCGGATCTTGGCGGCCACGATGTCGCGCGCCAGGCGCAGGCAATGCGCATCGTCGAAGCTGGCGCGGTACTGGGCGGTGCGCAGCTCGGCGTTCTTGTGCCCCAGCCCCACGGTGTGGCCCAGAAACCAGCCGCCATGCGACAACCATGTCACCGGGATCTGGCGCGCCATCAGCTCGTGCAGCGCAGGCGCGGTGAGGTACACGCCGCCCTGCAGCACCAGTTGCGACACCTCGGCCAGCCGCGCAGTGGCGGCCGGCTCGTCGTCGAGGCTGACCTCCAGCACGTCGCCCTTCTTGGCCACCTTGGCGCCACGCGCCTGCACATACATCGGCAGGCTGGTGCTGCCGGCCACGGCCAGCGGGCGCGGTGGTGTCTGCCCGGCGCGCAGGTAGTGCAACTCGTCGGGCAGGCAGATCGGCGCCAATGAGCAGCGCGGGCATTTGGGGCTGTTCTCCAGCGGCGGTGGAATCTGGCCTCCGGTGGCAATCAGGCGCAAACCCGCAGCGGCCGATCGGGTGGCCGCGCGCAGATCATCGTCAAGCACCACCGGCACCCGCTCACGCGAGGCCACGAAATACAGCACGCCCTCGGGCACGTCATAGCCATGCTCTTCGAGCAACAGCGCCTGGGCACACAGCTGCACACGCTCGGGCTCGTAGGCGCCGCGGGCCACGTGCGGGCGCTTGCCGCGCTTGTAGTCCACCGGCACGGCGCGTGTGCCTTCGATCTCGGCCAGGTCCAGCTTGGCCACCAAGCCGAGCGCCTGCGACGACAGCTCGAGCGAGCGCACATGGATGCGTGGCTCGGGTTCCACCTCGGCATCGGTTGAATCCTTGGACGCGTCCTTTGACCGTTTGGGTGGCGCAGGCCTTAGCGATGGCTTGTCGACCCGCTTATGTGCGATGCGGCCTTCAACAGTGTCGGCTGACTCGGCCCACTCGCCCTGCACCCACTCCAGATACGCCAGGCGTGGGCAGTAGCTGAACTCGTTGACCATGCGCGCGGGCAACAGCGGCACACCTTCGGGCAGGGGTGGCGCATCCAGCGGAAGAGGCGCCTGCGCGGGCGCATCCGCGGGGTCGACAACTGCCGGCGCAACCGGCCCAGGCGCTGGATCAGGTGATCGATCATCGGTCATGGTGGTCTACAATTGCGTACGCAATCCTGTATCGAATGGACGAAAAGGAGCCGCAGCGATGGACTACGTCACCGTGCGCGAGCTGCGCGAAAAGTCAGGCGAGATCTGGCAACGCGTGGAAGACGGCGAAGAGTTCGTCGTCACGCGCAACGGCAAGCCGATTGCGCTGCTGGTGCACACCGCGCCGGCCGAGGTGGAAGCGCGCCTGCGCGCGCTGCGGCTGGGCCGCCTGGGCAGCCTGGTGGCGACCATCCAGACCGATGCCCAGGCCAGCGGCGCCAGCACGTTGACAGAAGAACAGATCCAGGCCGAGATCAACGCAGCCCGGCGCGAACGCCGCGGGGGTCAGGCGCCCGCGCCGGCCATGGCAGCCGAGCCGCCTGCCAAGCCGTATGCGCGCCGTCGTTGACACCAATGTCCTGGTATCGGCCCTGATGTCGGCCGGCGGCGCCCCGGCACAGGTGATGTCCAGCATCGCGAGCGGGCAGTTGCGGCCCGTGGTCTGCGCCGACATCCTGGCTGAATTGCAGGCCGTGCTGCCGCGCCCGCGCTTGCACCTTCGCGCCGACCGCGTGGCCGAACTGCTGAGCCTGATCGAGCTGACCGCCGAATGGGTGCTGGTGCCCCGATACACCGGCATCCCACCCCTGCCCGACCCCGACGACTGGCCTTTCATCGGCGCCGCGCAAGCGGCTGCCTGCCCGTTGATCACAGGCAACCTGAAGCACTTTCCGCCGGGGTTGGGGGTGAGGGTCATGACGGCGAGGGAGTGGGTGGACTCAATCGGCGCTGTCTGAATCCATGGCCGGCACCGCCAAGGCGCCGATGCCGGCGAACAGCCCCCCACCCAGCAAGCTGCTGCGACCCAGCGCCACGGGGCCTGCAATTGGCGTGGGGAACGCGAGCCGCAGGCGTGCCTGCAGCCCACGGCCAGGCACGCCGCACGCGCTCAGCACCGTCACCTGCGGCCGGGGCAGGTGGCAGCGCATGCACTCGGCCAGCACATCCGCCGCCAGCGCCTCGGTGGCACTGGCCTTGCGCCGATGGCGCGTAACGTCGTACGGCGTGACCGATTCCCAAACGCTGGCGGCGGCAAGCAACGGGTCGTCACCGCGTGCCAACACACCGGTTTGCACGGCATGGCGGCCCGCGGCGCCGGCGCGCAGGTCAGTCAGCCCTTGCAGCGCCTGTTGCAGAACCACCAGATGCTCACGCTCGCGTGCGAACGCGTGCCGCCGCTCCAGCCTGTGCGGCGCCAACACCACCCAACGTTGCCGTGGGCCGTCCCAATGAAAGGCCAGATGCCGTGAGGGTTCAGCATCGGGCGCGGTGCTGTCCGAAGCATGGCCGCTGAAGTAGGCGTTCAAGGCAGCCCGAGCGGACGAACCCAGCACATCGCTGACCCGCGCCATCACCGCGCGGCGCAGGGCACGGGCCAGGTCCAGCGCAAGCTCCGGCGGCGCGCCGGCCGCTCCTTCGGCCAGCTGCACCACGGCGATGCCGTCGCTCACAGCGCCAGTCCAGGCGGCCGGATCGGTGAGCAAGCCTGCAACCCGATTCGACGGTGCCAACACGCCCAGGCCCAGGAAGCGTCCGTCACCAATGGCCAATGGCCCGCTGACCGGGCGGTCAAAGCACAAGGCCACATGCCACAGGCGCTCTTTGGCAAAGCGCGAGCCTTCGGCAAAGGGCTCGGAACGTTTGCCGTGCGCGGTGAACGGCTCGCGCTGCACGCGCACCTGCACGGCCAGGGCCGGCACGCCCGCATGGCGCAAGGCGCGGTGCACCGCGGCCACGGCGCGGCCTTCCTCGGCCAAACGCTCGTCGGCGCGCTTGGCCTCGGCTGCGTCCTTGTGCCGAGCCGGGTCGATGCGTCGGCGGGCGGCTGCCTCGGGCAGGGCCAAGGGCGTGACAGACTGCCAGTGCTGAGAGGGCACGGTGTAGTGCGCCAACATGACGGCCTGGTCGGATCGCGTCAGCATCCAGGGGGCGACCTCACCGGTGTCGCCATCGATGGCTTGCAGCCCCGAAAACGCCCAATCCAGGTCCTCAGCCGCCAGCGGGCAGCCGCCGGGAATCTCGACCAGCACCCTGCGGATGGCCTGATCGGCATGCACCGAGCCGATGGATGGCAGCGGCACGATGTGCACCCGCTGCGCCAACGGTACCCCTCCGCTGCCATCCGCAGCGCGCCCGATCAGGCTGCGCTCGATGGCTTCGGCAGCATCGGGCAAGGCTTGGCGCAGCCGGTCGGCCGCGGCATCCCGCACGTTCTCCACCAAGGCCGCAGCGCGATGCTGGGGCCAAGGCCAAGGCCAGGGCTTGGTGGTGCCGTGCGCGCGCAGGTCGTACAGGGCCAGCCGTCGTGACGGGGCGTAGCTGACCGATGCAAAGCGCGGCTTGGGCGCGTTGGTGAACAGCACGCGGGCCTTCTTGCCCACGCCCTCCACGCGCAGCCGTGGGGCGCGATGCCGCAGCACCAGACTGTCCAGCGCGCCAGGCATCGGACACGGCAAGTTGCGTCCCGCCCTTGTGTCGGACGAGGGTTGGTGCACGATGCCGCGGTAGTGCAGCAACACGGTCTGCAATTCGTCTTCTGGCAGCACTCGGGCATCGGCCCAGGCCATGTCGACACCCCGGCCCAGCTGGTAGACCGCATGCGCAGAGTCCACCATGGCCTGCTCGGGGCAGTCGCCCTCGGGCAGGCGCCAGGCATAGAGCAGAGGCTGTGCCGCATTGAACAGGCTTGGCTGCACCTGCTTGGCTGTGCGGATGCTGCTCACATCCGATGGATCGGCCACTGCATCTGCGTCGTTGTTGGGCACATAGAGGGCGACGGCCTGCCCCACGGTATGCCGCGGCGCGGCGATCACGGGCGGCGGCAGCGCCTCCAGCCAGCGCAAGCCGGGCACCACGGGTTCGGGCAGATTGTGGCCACGTGCCACGCCGGCCACCATGGCCTGGAAGATGCGGGCCGGGGCCGGAGGCCATTCGGGCGCGCCCTGGTGCATGCCGTGGTAGCGCGCCGTGCCCATCCCGTCGGCGTGCAGGTGCACGGCAATCAGGAGGTGACGGGTCATGTCAGGCCGCCTTCTTCTTGGCGGGCTTGGGCTTGGCGCCGTCCTTCTCGGTCAGATCGGCCTTGGCCAGGTCCTTGCCGAACCTGACCGTGCGCGCCGGACCTACGCCGAACTCGTCGGCCCAGCGGCGCGCCAGGGCGCGGGCCTGGGCGTTGTCCAGCGGCAGCGCTGTGCGTTCACCGGTGCGGGCCACCTGCTCCCAGCCGCCGGCGGCCGGCAGCTTGGGCACCAGCAGGCAGCCCTGGCGCAGGAAGCCATCCATGGGTTCGGTGGCGGCCACCAGGGCCAGGCCCAGGATGTAGCGCTGCAGCGGCACGCTGTCTGATGCCGCAAACAAGCGGCGCAACGCGATCAGATTGATCGTGACATCGCGGATGATGGGGCCGCGGGCCACGACGCCGCCATGCGCGCCAGGGGCAGGCACCGCCACAAACCCTCGCTGTGCCAGCGGGCTCTTGGCATTGCCCTCGGACTTCTCCTTCTCATCCTCGGAGAAGACCTCCAGCTTGCTGTAGTCGGCTGCCGGAACGTACTGGGCCGAACGCGTCAGGCGCTCCACATCCCAGGCGCGGATCACCGATTGCAAAAGACGCGGCAGCTTGGCCTGCGTGTCGCGCGAATCCCAGACGCCGAACACCAGCGAGGTCGGCCCCAGCTTGGCCAGCTTGGTGGCGTCGCCCTCGCTGAGGAAAGTCTTGAAGGCATCCTGCGCCTCGTCCTTCAATCCGGAGGACCGCACGATGGCATCACCCAACCGGTGGCCGGCTTCCAGGATGCTGACCGACTTGGCGCCGTCGATCTCCACCGTCACCTGCGGCACGAGGCCGGCCAGATCGGGATCGGTGCCAAACACCGGCTCCAGGCGGTTGGCCTGCGCGCCAACACTGTCGACGGTGACCACCTTGGTGCCGTCGTCGAGTTTGTCGATGTTGTAGTTCTGCGGCAGATCGGCATAGGTGGGCGGGAAGAACACCGCACCCTCGCCTTCCACCGGCACCAGATGCTGCTTGAGCACCAGGGCCACCGGCCCCTTGGGATCGATCCAGCCGTTGATGACATCTTCCGTGAGCGTGCTCATGCGAGGTTCTCCTCAGTGACAGTGGTGATGGAACGGGCCTGGCCTTCCTTGCCGGGCCAATCGAGAAGCATCTTGAAATGCCGCATGGGGAACGGCAGTGGTGCCATGCCCAGGCAGGCGCGCAAGATGGACAGGGGCAGCCAGTGCGTGTCTGACCCACCCGCGCGCCCCGCGACGGCGTAGCCGTACAGCAACTTGTTGCGCCAATCGGGCCGCATAGGGCGCGCATGGCTCAACCCTATGGCGCCCAGAAGCTCCACCAGCGGGAAGCCCAGGGTGGCGATGTCGCCATGCGCATTGAGCGAAAACCCGGCGTGGATCGGGATGTAGTCGCGGCGCCAGTCGAGTCGGAAGCTGCTGCTTTGCGGCGCACACAGTGCGAACGGGTCGGCCACTGCGGCCGCTGACTGCCCTTGCACCAGGGCCAGCGCGTCGGCCGCCAGACCGGCACCTGGATAGCCGCCCGCCCCGGCCCAGAACTTGACGTTGTCCCGTTCGGTAGCGTCGCCCCAATGCTCGAGCGTCAGGCAGTGCTGGCCGTCCGACAGTCGGCATACCAGCGTGGCGGGGCTCGGCGGATCAGGGAACGGGTAGCCATGCCCGCGATCCCTGGCCTCGGGTGGGCTTCCCCAACTGCTGATCCATGCCGCGATGTTGGCACTGCCCGCAGGCGCCACTGCCTGCGCACACGCCTCATCCATGAACCTCAGCACCCTGAGCACCGGAGATTCATCGCCGCTCGCACGCAGCCTGAACACGCTGCCAGCGGGATCGGACCAGTCGAAGACGCCCTGCGCATCACCCAGCAGCACATCCGCCGCTTCGGCAAAGCCGATGCAGGCAAAAACCTGCCCGGGGTTGAACAGATCCACCGGGATGCTGGCTTCAGCCATGGTTTCGGCCCTCCTCGTCATTGCGCCGCGACGCCTGCTGATCGGCCGCCCGCAGCAGCGCCTCCCACCACGCCAGGCCCCACGGCCCCCAGCGTTCGCTGAGCGCGGCATAACGCAAGGCCACCTCACGCGCGCGTGCCACGGCACGGCTGGGCGGCTCAGCCGCGCCATCGGTGCGGATCAGCGGGCGCGCGCCGCCGTGGTGAGCGGCAACCAGATGTAGACACAACTCGCGCAAGTCAACCGGCAGGGCTTGAACACGCGGATGCGCCTCGGCGAACGGCAGCGAGCCGAATTCATGCCGGTAGCCGTCCAGCAGTGCCACGTCGGGGCGCCCTACCGTCTTGGCATAGGGAGGCCGGCCGCCTGCGGGAGCGTGAAACGCGCGTTGCCAGCGGTCGACCTGCTTGCCCTCGTCATGCACCAGCGCGGCAGTGGCCAGCATCTCGGCGTAGGGTTCGGACAGCCGCAGGTCCTGCGCCAGGCGGCGCGCTGCCGCCTCAGCCCAATCCTGATGTTCGCTGAGCCATTGCGCACGCTGCGCCCCGGAGCGGCCTTCTTCGGAGCCCGCCAACTGGCTCAGCAGACTGCGCACCACCAGCCATGCTTGTTCACCATCGTCGCTGCGATTGAGCGCAATGCTGACCTCGGTGCGCCAGCCCTCGTCTGCCTCCAGTTCGCCAGACGAGTCGGCCCGGTCGATGCGAAATGGTACCGGTCTGACCTGTTCCGCAATGTCGACCCGCGTGACATCGAGAGCCGCAGCGTCGGCCCCGACATCCAAAAGCCCGTCGGCAGACAATCCACCAAGCCGTGTGTCGACCCAGACAGTAGTACCGCGCAGCCATCGTTCCAGATCACGCTTGCTGGCGGCCACGATGGCGTCGCCCGTCAGCGCCCGCCCACCGCCGTCAGTGTCGCCTACGAGCACCACGGCCACATCGCCCAGGCGCAGGGGCGGCCCGTCGACACTCTCCACCGCGCTGTGTGACTCCGGGCTGGGCAGGCGTCTGACGCGCGCGACGATCCATTCCTGTACTTGCCACAGTTCAGCCTCCAGGAGCTCGGACAGGTGCGGTCCCGCTGCGTCGAGAAACAAGTTCATGGCGCTGGCGGAGAACACCTGGCCTTGATCGTCCACCGGCAGGTGCTCGCGCCAGAGGACGCGCAACTGCGGTTGCTCGATCTCTTCGGGCCAGCCGCGCAGCCAAGGGCCGACTTCCGGTCGGCCCGAATGCCGCTCGAGAGAGGTCATGGCCCAGGCATCGACCAGAGCCCGGGTCAACGGCGGGTGGAGCAGCGCTGGCGTGCTGGCCATGGCGATCAAGGCCGCCGCCTCTGGGTCGGCCTTCAGGCCTGACAGGGCGGCGGGGCTGCCATCGCGTGCACCGTCTTCGGTGAGCGGCAGTCGGTTCACGCAACCCAGAACGGCCTGGTTCCGAGCCTGAACGGCCGCATCTTCAGAGTGCATCGGGACTACGATGACCGAGGCATCGCCGCAGCCTCTGCGATTGACCCGCCCCAGGCGTTGCACCATGCGCTCCCAGGCCACCAGATCGCACACGGCATGGTCAGCGTCCAGGTCGACCCCCACTTCGGCCGCCGATGTCGCGACCAGAAAGATCGGACGATCGGACACTTGCGCAGCACCCGCCAGGAAGCCCAGCGTGCTCAGACGACGCGCCGCCTGCTCACGTTCATGCACCCGGCGCCCACCGACAAACAACTCTGCCACTGGCGCAGACTTTCCTGCCAGCCTGTCCAGCGCCTGCTGCAGCTTCGTTGCGTGTTCGCGGCGGTCTACAAAGACGATCACGCGGCCCGGCGTGCGCCCCTGCGCGCACAGCTCCCAGGCATGGCGGGCGAGGGTGTCCGGCAGATCCTTGGCATCAACGGCATCGAACAGCCGGATGCGCTTGTGCGCGTGCAGCCGCTGCCGCACCACGGGGTGGCTGAGATCGTCGTCGGCCAGCGTGAAGGTTTCGTCGTTGGCGCGCTGCCGCCCTGTGGCCGACAGCGTCAGCAGTTGCATGGCCGGAACGATGTCCTCACCGCGCCCGCCTGCCGCGGTCAGCGTGCGCCCGTTGGCGTCGTCACGCGAGGCGATGCGGTCGAGCAACCGCTCGAAGGGCGGCACCAGGTGCGCCTCGTCCAGCACCAGCCAGGCGTCAGAGCCCAGCAGGCCCGCCTGGTAGGGCCGCATCTTGCGCGAAACGCCATATCCGCTGAACAACAGGCGCGAGCCGATCATGTCCACCGTGCCGATGACGATACCCGGCGCGGCCGGATCTTCCAGCCAGTCGCGGTTGTCGGCATGCTGGCCACGCAGCGTGGAAATGGGCAGCGGCCCCTTCAACCCCAGTGCCTCGCGCAGCGAGGGCAGGCGCTCGACGATTTGTCGCAGACCCACGGCCACCTCGGTGGCTTGGTCCACCACGGCCCGCCGATCAACCAGATACACCAGCCGCCGCGGCAGCCGCGCACCCAGTGCCAGCGCCACCAGCCAGATCGCCATCACGGAGGTCTTGCCCAACCCGGTGGGCAGGTCCAGGGCGCGTGGCATGCGGCCGGCCGCCAGATCCCGCAGCAGACGAAGCTGCCACGGAAAGGGTGCGCCGCCCGATGACAGGCTGAGCGCCAGGCTCAACCACTGCTCGCCACGATCGATGTGCATTTGCGTTTCCTCCCTGTCTTGAGCCTCACTGTGCCCACCCCCAGGCTCACCCCATGCACCTGGCCGGCGCAGGTCACCTGATCATTCATCCAGCCCCATCCCCTCCAGCCCTGCCCGCAGGCGCCGCACCACCTCGTCGCGCAATTCCTCCGGCGCGATCACCTCCACCTCGGGCACGTGGCGCAGGATGTCCATCACCAGTTCGCGTGGGTCGGTATACGGCAGGGTGAGCGTCCAGCGGCCTTGGGCGTCCCAGCTGCCGCGCTGCTGGTGGTGCCAGCGTTCGGCGGCCACCCACCGGGCGCGCTTGGCGCTGAAACGCAGCATCGCCCACTGCACATCGCGGCCGGCGAAGATGCCGTAGCCGGCGCCCAGCACGGCGTCCAGTTCGGTGTCAGGCACGTCGATGGCGGGGCGCTCCAGCACATTCACGGTCTCGATGGCGTCCACGGCAAAGCTGCGCAGCGCCTGCCGCCAATGGCACCAGGCGTCCAGGTACCAGTTGTCGCGGTAGTGCACCAGGCGCTGTGGCGAGACTTCGCGCTCAGAGATATCGGCCCGGCTGCGGCCGCGGTAGCGGATCACCATGCGCTGGCGCTGCAGCAGTGCGCCCCCTGCGGCCTGAAAGCAGGGCAAGGTGATGCGCCGGGCGCCCACGGTCTGCACGCGGATGCGCCGGGCCACGTCCGATTTGGGCGGCGCGCCAGAGCCCAGGATCTGGCCCAGGCGCTTCATCAGCGGCTCGATGTGGCTGCCCAGCAGGCCCCCGGCGTCCAGGTTGGCCAGCAGGTGCTGCATGGTCAGCAGGGCGTGGATCTCTTCGGCGGTGAACCAAAGGCCCGGCAGCTCGTACTGCTGGCCCGCAGCCGGCACGGCGCCGTCCAGCACCCAGCCGGCGCGGTTGCTGCACCAGCGCACCGGCGTGTCGAGCCGGTCGCGCAGGTACTGGATGTCGCGCTTGACGGTGGCGCGCGAGACTTCCAGCAGTTGCTGCAGATCTTCAGGTCGCACGCTGCGCCGCAGCTTGAGCAACTGGCTGATGGTTCTCAGCCTTTCCTCGCGCCCCATGCTCGCCCTCCCCGGGCGGTTGTTATGGGGCCATCTTATGCGTGCTGCGTGCCGGCCAGCGCCCTCAGCGCCGGCCGCCCCTGCCCGAGGTCGGGGTGGTGCCGGCCTCGATCGGCAGCGGCGCGCCGGACTTGACTTCCTTGAGCACCACGCTCGAGCGCACATGGGTCACGCCCGGCAGCTTGAAGGCCACGCGGTGCAGAAACTGCTCGTAGCCGGCCACGTCGGGCACCAGCACCTGCAGGATGTAGTCAGCATTGCCGGTGGTGGCCCAGCAGCCGGTGATTTGCGGGCAGTCGGCCACCGCGCGCTCGAACTGCTGCACCACGGCCTCCTCGTGCCGCGCCAGGTTGACCTCGGCGATCACGCACTGCGCCAGGCCCACGCGGCTGCGGTCCACCGCCACGGTGTAGGCGCGGATGGCGCCGGCCTCTTCCAGCGCCTTGATGCGCTTCCAGCAGGGAGTGGACGACAGCCCCACCTTGTCGGCCAGCTGCTGCACGGTCTGGCGTGCGTCGCGCTGCAGCTCGGTCAGCAGCTGGGCGTCGATGCGGTCAAGTGACAAGGGGCTCATGCCGCGGGCTCCGGCGTTCAGGGCGTGTGATTCTATGAAGCGCCGGGTTCGCAGCCGTGTGCCCTCGCCTGGCGGGCTTCGGCTGGCGCCGCGATGGCCTGTCGCCCAGGTTTGCCCTTAAGCGTTTTCACTGGCTTCTTTCGTTCGCCGCCCGAACTAATATCCGGCCCCATCGACCTTGAGCGCTCGTTTGACGCCCGAAATGACAACGCTGTCAGATCATTTGCCCAGCCTGCCGGAGCACCGCCTTGGCCACTGAAGCCACCGGCAACCAGCAGTTGCTGAAGGTCATCAACCGCATGGCCCTGGTGCGCCTGCTGTGCGCGCAGCCGGGCCTGTCGCGGGCCGATCTGGCCACCGCGGCCGGGCTCACCAAGTCCACGGTCAGCGGCCTGACCCGCGAGCTGATCGCCGAGGGCTGGCTCGAGGAGCGCGAGGTGGTGGCCACCGGCGACCTGGGCCGCCGCCCCACGCCGCTGTTTGTTGACCGCTCGCGCCTGCTGCTGCTGGGCGCCGAGGTGGGCATCGGCTCGCTGCGCGTGGTGGCCACCACGCTCACCGGCGAGGTGGTGGCGCGCGTGGGCACCGGCTTTGATCTGCAGCGCGGTGCGCCGGCCTGCATTGCCGGGCTCACCACCGCGATGCTCAAGGTGCGGCGCCAGCTGGCCGCCGGCCAGCAGGTGATCGGCATCGGCGTGGGCCTGCCCGGTGGGGTGGACGAGAGCAGCGGCACCCTCACCTTCGCGCCCAATCTGGGCTGGCGCGATGTGGCCATCGGCGGCCTGCTGCGGGCGCGCCTGCAGGGCAGCGCGCTGGCCGAGGTGCCGCTGTTCGTGCAGAACGAGGCCGATGTGGCCGCGCTCGGCGAGCTCGAGTTCCAGCCGGCGCCGGCGCCCGATCCGCTGCTCTACGTCAGCATCAACCAGGGCGTGGGCGCCGGTGTGGTGGTGGGCGACCGCCTGCTCACCGGCCGCCACGGCTTTGCCGGCGAGGTGGGCCACATGGTGCTGCAGGTCAACGGCCCGCGCTGCTCGTGTGGCCGCCGCGGCTGCGCCGAAGCCCTGATCGGCACGCGTGCGCTGGTGCCCGAGTCGAGCCCCGACGACGCCACCGGCAGCACCACGCTGGCCGAGGTGCAGCGCCGCCTGCAGGCGCAAGACCCCGCCACGCTGCGCAGCGTGCGCTGGGCCGGCACCTACCTGGGCGTGCTGCTGCAGAACCTGGCCAGCGCCTACGACCCCGGCTGCATCGTGCTGGGCGGGGCGGTGGTCGAGCTGGGCGAGCCCTTTCTCCAACCCGCACTCGACACCTTGAACGACTACGCCGCCGCCGCCAACCTGGCCCCTCCCGTGGTGCAGACCGCCCGTTTTGGCGCCGATGCCGTGGCCGTGGGTGCCGCTGCACTGGCGCGTTACAAGCTCACCCGTCCGCTGATCCCCACCACCTCCAGCGGCAAGGCGCTGGCCGAGGGCGACGGAGCTTTGCCATGAGCGCCCCAGCCGCCGAGCGCTGCTACCTGGGCATCGACCTGGGCACCTCCGAGCTCAAGCTGCTGCTGCTGGACGACCAGGGCCGCATCCTGGGCCAGGCGGGCGAGCCGCTGACGGTGTCGCGCCCGCAGCCGCTGTGGTCGGAGCATTCGCCCGACGACTGGTGGCAGGCCACCGAGCGCGCTGCCGCACGCCTGCGCGCTGGGCATCCGCAGGCCTGGGCCGCCATCCGCGCCATCGGCCTGTCGGGCCAGATGCACGGGGCCGTGCTGATGGACGCCGACGACCAGGTGCTGCGCCCGGCCATCCTGTGGAACGACGGCCGCAGCCACGCCGAATGCGCCGAGCTCGAGCAGCGCGTGCCGGCCCTGCACGACGTGGCCGGCAATCTGGCCATGCCCGGCTTCACCGCGCCCAAGCTGCTGTGGCTGCGCAAGCACGAGCCGGCGCTGTTTGCGCGGGTGCGCAGCGTGCTGCTGCCCAAGGACTGGCTGCGCTGGCGCCTGTCGGGCGACAAGGTCTCGGAGCCGTCCGACGCCGCCGGCACGCTGTGGCTGGACGTGGCCGCGCGCGACTGGAGCGACGGCCTGCTCGCCGCCTGCGGCCTCAGCCGCACGCAGTTGCCGCGCCTGGTGGAAAGCAACGAGGCCAGCGCCCGCCTGGCCGCGCCGCTGGCCCGGGCCTGGGGCCTGGGCGACACGGTGACGATTGCCGGCGGCGCCGGCGACAACGCTGCCAGCGCCATCGGCATCGGCGCGGTGGCGCCGGGCGATGGCTTCATCTCGCTGGGCACCTCGGGCGTGCTGTTCGTGGTCAACGACCGCTACCGCCCCAACCCGCAATCGGCCGTGCACGCCTTCTGCCACGCACTGCCGCAGCGCTGGCACCAGATGAGCGTGATGCTCTCGGCCGCCAGCTGCCTGAGCTGGTTCGTGCGCCTGAGCGGCGCGGCCGACGAGGCCACGCTGCTGGCCGAGGTGGCCGAGCTGCCGCCCGAGGCGCTGGACGCCGCACCGACCTTCCTGCCCTATCTGGCGGGCGAGCGCACGCCGCACAACGACCCCTTTGCCAGCGGCTTGTTCTTCGGCCTCACGCACCAGAGCTCGCGCGCGCTGTGCGCCTATGCCGTGCTGGAAGGCGTGGCCTTCGGCCTGGCCGATGGCCTGGCCGCCCTGCAGCGCGCCGGCACCGAGGTGAGCCAGCTGTCGCTGGTGGGTGGCGGCGCGCGCAGCCCGCTGTGGGCGCAGCTGATCGCCGACGCGCTGCAGGTCGACATCGTGCGCCACGACGGCAGCGAAGCCGGTGGCGCGCTGGGCGCCGCGCGCCTGGGCTGGCTGGCCGATGGCGGTGATCTGGCCCGGGTGTGCACCCGCCCGCCCGAACTGGCCCGCCACCGCCCCGACAGCGCCCGCCACGCCCGGCTGCAACCGCGGCTGCAGCGGTTTCGCGAGCTGTACCAGCGGCTGCAGCCGCTGACCTGTCCGATCCCGCGGCACTGAGCTGCCGCACCGCACCGCACCCCCCCCGCCATGACGACACGCTTTTTCGACCACATCGCCCCCATCACCTACCGTGGCCCCGACAGCCAGGAGCCGCTGGCCTTTCGCCACTACCAGCCCGAGCGCATGGTGCTGGGCAAACCCATGGCCGAGCAGCTGCGCTTTGCCGTGTGCTACTGGCACAGCTTCTGCTGGCCGGGCACCGATCCGTTCGGCCTGCCCACCTTCGACCGGCCGTGGTTCCAGGGCGGCTCGGCCATCGAGCAGGCGTTGGCCAAGGCCGAGGCGGCGTTCGATTTCTTCAGCAAGCTGGGCGCGCCGTACTACTGCTTTCATGACCGCGACGTGGCGCCCGAGGGCGACAGCCCGCGCGACAGCCGCAACCACCTGCTGCGCCTGGTGGACGCGCTGGGCGAGCACCAGCAGCGCACCGGCATGAAGCTGCTGTGGGGCACGGCCAACCTGTTCAGCCACCGGCGCTTCATGGGCGGTGCGGCCACCAACCCCGACCCCGCCATCTTTGCGCTGGCCGCGCTGCAGGTGCGCGACGCGATGGACGCCACGCTGCGCCTGGGCGGCGAGAACTATGTGCTGTGGGGCGGCCGCGAGGGCTACGAGACCCTGCTCAACACCAGGCTCGGGCAGGAGCTCGACCAGCTCGGCCGCTTTCTGAACATGGTGGTCGAGTACAAGCACAAGATCGGCTTCCAGGGCGCCATCCTGATCGAGCCCAAGCCGCGCGAGCCCACCAAGCACCAGTACGACTTCGACGTGGCCGGGGTCTACGGCTTTCTCGCCCGGCACGGCCTCGAGAAGGAGGTCAAGGTCAACATCGAGACCAACCACGCCACGCTGTCGGGCCACAGCTTCGAGCACGAGATCGCCACCGCCGCGGCGCTGGGCATCCTGGGCAGCATCGACATGAACCGCGGCGACGCCCAGCTCGGCTGGGACACCGACCAGTTCCCCAACAACCTGCCCGAGGTGGCGCTGGCCCTGTACCACATCGTGCAGGCCGGCGGCCTGGGGCAGGGCGGCCTGAACTTCGACGCCAAGGTGCGCCGCCAGTCGATTGACGCCGAGGACCTGTTCCACGGCCATGTGGGCGCGATGGACCTGTGCGCCCGCGCCCTGCTAGTGGCCGAAGCCATGGTGCTCGACGGGCGCCTGCAGGCCGCGCTGGATGCGCGCTATGCCGGCTGGGACACGCCGGCCGGCCGCGACATCCTGGCCGGCCGCCGCACGCTGGACCAGCTGGCCGAGCAGGTGCTGGCCGGCAACACCGACACCGCGCCGGCATCCGGTCGCCAGGAAGCCCTGGAGAACCTGGTCAACCGCTTCTGCGGCCTTTGAGCGAACCCGCTGCCCCTTCTGGCATGCCGGAGACAACCCAGCCAGGCGACTGACGCGCCTGCTCCACCGCAAGCGCCCGGCACAGCCCTGGGCCCGAGACGCCGGCATGCAGCCGGTCACCGACAGGAGACGACATGAACAGACTTCAGCGCACCGCCGTGGCCCTGGCCGCGGCCCAGGCCTCCTTGCTGTGCGGCGCCGCGGCGTGGGCGCAAGCCCCGGCGGCCGCCGATCCGGCCAAGGACGCCAAGGCCGAAACCGTGGTCGTCACCGGCCGCCGCGCCGCCATGCAATCGGCGCAGAAGATCAAGAAGGACGCCGAGGAGATCGTCGACTCGATCGTCGCCGACGAGATCGGCAAGCTGCCCGACCGCTCGGTCACCGAGGTGCTGCAGCGCGTGGTGGGCGTCACCATCGACCGCACCCTGGCCAAGAACGACCCCGAGCACTATTCGGTCGAAGGCTCCAGCGTGATGATCCGCGGCCTGAGCTTGGTGCGCTCCGAGCTCAACGGCCGCGACACCTTCTCGGCCAACGGTGGCCGTTCGCTCAACTTCGAGGATGTGCCGCCCGAGCTGATGTCGGGCGTGGACATCTACAAGAACCCGTCGGCCGCGCAGATCGAGGGCGCCATCGGCGGCCTGGTCAACCTGCGCACCGCCCTGCCCTTTGACTACCAGGGCCTCAAGCTGGCCGGCTCGCTGCAGGCCGGCTACAACGCGCTGCAAAAGAAGTGGAGCCCTTCGGCCACCGCGCTGATCTCGCACCGCGTCAACACCGGCCTGGGCGAGTTTGGCGGCCTGCTGAGCCTGGCGCATTCGGTCAGCACCACGCGCACCGACCTGTGGCAGGTGGAGCCCTACTACAAGCTCGATGGCACGCACTGGGTGCCCAAGGGCGCGCAGTGGCGCGACTCGAACTTCGAGCGCACCCGTGACGGCCTCTACGCCGCCGCCCAGTGGCGCCGCGGCGGCGTGAGCAGCTCGCTGAGCTACTTCGAGTCGAAGTACAAGATGCAGTGGGACGAAAACGCGCTGTTCGCGCAGTCGGACCCGTGGCGCATCAACGTGGCCAACGCCACCTACGGCGCCAACGGCCAGCTGCTGACCGGCACGCTGAGCGACCCCACCAATGGCGGCATTGCCTTTGGTGCCGACACGCGCTACATGACGCGCAACTCGAACACCCGCGACCTCGGCTGGAACCTGCAGTGGAAGGCCAGCGACCGCTGGTCGTTCAGCACCGATGTGCAGCTGGTGCGCTCCAGCACCCGGGCCTTCGATTCCACCGTGGCCACCGGCCTGCTGATGCCGCGCGAGACGCTTGATCTCAGCGGCTCGGTGCCGCGCGTGGTGTTCGACGCCAGCGATCTGGCCGCGCTGGGCAACAAGGCCAACTACTACTGGGCCTTCACGATGGAGCATCAAGACCGCTCCAAGGCCGAGCAGAAGGTCTGGAAGGGCGATGCCAAGTTCAGCTTCGACCACCCGGTGCTGCAAGACCTGAGCTTTGGTCTGCGTCTGACCGAGCGCAGCGCCATCACCACCAAGAGCGTGCCCGACTACAACTGGTCGCCGGTGAGCCAGACCTGGCAGCGCGGCTGGAACATCAAGGACCTGGCCTACCTGAACGATCCGCGCTTCAACGCACCGGTGCGGCTGCACAGCTTCAACAACTTCTTCGGCGGCCAGAACGTGCCGGCCGTGTACGTGCCCAGCATCGAGCTGGCCAAGGGCTATCCCGGCAGCTATGCCACCCTGCACAGCTACAACGACACGCTGTGCGCCGACCTGCAGGCCGCGCAGGGCTGGTCGGTGTGCTCGCCGTGGACGGCGGGCAGCTTCGGCACCGACCCGGCCGGCACCAATGACCAGAAAGAGCGCACCCAGGCCGCCTTTGCCCAGCTGCGCTTCGACTTTGCCGACTGGGGCGCGCCGCTGGACGGCAATGTGGGCGCCCGCGTGGTGCGCACCCAGAACAAGGCCAACGGCTACCTGGTGTTCACCAACAACGGGCCCACGCTGGCACCGGGCCAGACCCTGGGTGGCGTGCCGATCCCGGCCATCGCCAGCTTCAGCAGCCCGATCAAGGCCGAGCAGAGCTACACCGACGTGCTGCCCAGCCTGAACCTGCGCCTGAAGGCCGGGCCCGAGTGGCAGTTCCGCGCGGCACTGGCCAAGGCCATTGCGCGGCCCGATTTCTCGCAGCTGCAGGCCTACTCGAAGCTCGATCTGGGCACCACCAACCATGTGGAGGGCAGCACGCTGGTGATCGATCGCGTCAACCTCACCGGCTCGGCCGATGGCAACCCGATGCTCAGGCCGGTCAAGTCGACCCAGGCCGACATCACGGCCGAGTGGTACTTCGCCAAGACCGGCTCGGTCACCGTGGCGCTGTTCAACAAGCAGCTCAAGGACGTGATCGTCGACCAGACGGCCAGCAGCGTGCAGCGCGATGCCAGCGGCAACGCGCTGCTGTTCACCACCACCGCGCCGGTCAATGGCGCCAAGGGCCATGCGCGTGGCGTCGAGCTGTCGTTCCAGCGTTACCTCGACATGTTGCCGGGCTGGATGTCGGGCTTTGGCGTGCAGGCCAACTACACCTACGTGGACAGCAAGACCCGGCTCTACAACCCCGTGTTCAGCGCCTACTGCGCCGGCACCAGCGGCAATGACGACAACCTCAACCTCAACATCAACGGTTGCGACACCGACGGCCGCAGCTTTGGCGACCTGCCGCTGAAGGGCCTGTCACGCAACGCCTACAACCTGGCGCTGCTGTACGACCATGGCGACTTCTCGGCCCGCGTGGCCTACAGCTGGCGCTCGCGCTATCTGCAGGGCGTGAACGTGAACGGCACGCGCGGCAGTGACGGCCGCCTGGCCGATGGCAGCTCGGTGGCCTGGGCCCTGCCCACCTGGAGCGACGACTACGGCCAGGTCGATGCCGGCGTCAGCTACTCGGTCAACCAGCATCTCAAGCTCAGCCTCGAGGTCAGCAACCTCACCAACGAGGTCAACC
This sequence comes from Aquabacterium sp. OR-4, assembly GCF_025290835.2. Taxonomy (NCBI): domain Bacteria; kingdom Pseudomonadati; phylum Pseudomonadota; class Betaproteobacteria; order Burkholderiales; family Sphaerotilaceae; genus Pseudaquabacterium; species Pseudaquabacterium prasiolae. The sequence continues at coordinate 574,177 of NZ_JAOCQD020000003.1, forward strand.
GGCAGTTGATGCAGCAGCAGATCGGCATGATGACCCGCGCGGTCAACTACACCGGCCGCCGCTACAACCTGCAGGCCAACTTCCAGTTCTGAGCATGCGCCTGCCCGGTCTTCGCTCCTGTCTTGCCGCCGGCCTGTGGCTGGCGGTCCTGCTGTGCCATGCCGCGCCGCCACCGCGCCTGACCCAGCACGATGGCCGCGCCGCGCTGCTGGTGGACGGCCAGCCCTTCCTGATGCTGGGGGCCCAGGTGCACAACAGCAGCAACTACCCGGCGGCGCTGGCCCAGGTGTGGCCGGCGGTGAAGGACCTGGGCGCCAACACCGTGGCCGTGCCGGTGGCCTGGGAGCAGGTCGAGCCCGAGGACGGCCGCTTCGACTTCCGCTTTGTCGACACCCTGCTGGCCCAGGCGCGCCAGCGTGGCCTGCGTGTGGTGCTGCTGTGGTTTGCCACCTGGAAGAACACCAGCGCGCAGTACACGCCGGCCTGGGTCAAGCTCGACCCGGCGCGCTACCCGCCGATGCGCGACGCAGAGGGCAAGCCCAGCTACTGCCTGTCGCCCTTCGGCGAGGCCACGCTGGCGCGTGACCGCCGCGCCTTCACCGCGCTGATGGCGCATCTGAAAAAGACCGATGCGCGCCGGCGCACGGTGATCCTGGTGCAGGTGCAAAACGAGGTCGGCACCTACGGCCTGGTGCGCGACCACGGCCCCCAGGCCGAGGCCGCGTTTGCGCAAGTCGTGCCGGCCGCGGTGCTGGCGCGCCAGCCGGCGCTGCCCGGCCGCCCGGCCAGCGGCAACTGGCGCGAGGTGTATGGCGACTATGCCGACGAGTACTTCCATGCCTGGGCCATTGCGCGCTACATCGATGCCGTGGCCCGCGCCGGCCGCCAGGTGTACGACCTGCCGATGTACGTCAACGCGGCGCTGCGTGACCCGCTCGAGCAGCCGCCGCTGCCGTGGAAGAACAACTTCGCCGCAGGCGGGCCCACGCCCGAGGTGATCGCCATCTACAAGGCCGCCGCGCCGCACATCGACGTGGTGGGCGCCGACCTGTACCAGGCCGAATCGGCCAAGGTCGAGGCCACGCTGGGGCAGTTCCAGCGCGCCGACAACGCGCTGTTCGTGCCCGAGATCAGCAATGCGCCGGCCTATGCCCGCTACCTGTGGGCCATCCTGGGCCGCGGCGCCATCGGCGTGGTGCCCTTCGGCATCGACTACTTTGCCTACAGCAATGCGCCGCTGGGCGCGGTGGCCACCGACCGCAGCATGGTGGCCCCCTTCGCCACCGTGTTTGCCGCCTTCGCGCCGATGCAGCGCCAGTGGGCGCGCTGGTCGCTGGAGGGCCGCACCGCCGGCGCCGGCGAGCCCGACGACGGCGCCGAGCGCCGCCTGCCTCTCAAGGGCTGGCAGGCGCGCCTGAGCTTCGGTGAATGGATGTTCGGCGACAAGGCCTGGTTTCCGAACGTGGCGCCGCCGGCCTGGGCCGGCAGCAAGCAGGGCGGCGCGGCGATTGCGCAGATCGGCGCCGACGAGTTCATCGTGGTCGGCCAGCGCAGCCGCGTGCGCATCGAGCCCACCGATGTCGGCGCACGCACCGTGCTGCTGTCGGCCGAGCAGGGCCGCTTCGATGCCCGCGGCCGCTGGGTGGCCGAGCGGCGCTGGAACGGCGACCAGGTCGACCACGGCTTCAACCTGCCGGCCACGCCGGTGGTGCTGCGCGTGCGCATGGGGCGGCTGAAGTGAGCGGCCTGGCCACCCGGGCCGGCGCGCCATGATCGCGACCCTGCACAAGCGCCGGGCGCCACGGGCGCGCGCCCTGGGGCGGCTGGCCAGCGCGCTGGCGCCGGCCCTGCCAGCCATGGTGGCTGCCGTGCTGTCTGCCGTGGTGCCTGCCGTGCTGTCTGCTGCGGCGGCTGCCCTGGTGCCCGCGGCGGCGGCGGCCGCGCCGGCGCTGCAGCTGCATGCGCCGCGCCCTGCGCCCGACACCCCGGCCGGCTGGGAGCGCGAGGCCTACCCCATCGGCAACGGCCGCCTGGGCGCCATGCTGTTTGGCCAGACCGGGCGTGAGCGCGTGTCCTTCAACGAGATCACGCTGTGGACCGGCGACGCCCGGCGCATGGGCGCCTACCAGCCCTTCGGCGACGTGCTGCTCACGCTCGACGGCCATGAGCAGCCGGTGCAGGCCTACCGCCGCGAGCTGGACATTGCCCGCGCGCTGCACCGTGTGCGCTACACGCTGGGCGGTGTGCAGTTCACGCGCGAGGCCTTTGCCAGCCACCCGGCGCAGGTGATCGTGCTGCACCTGGCGGCCAGCCGGCCGGGCCAGCTGAGCGGCCGCATTGCGCTGGCCGACCGGCACGGCGCCATGGCCGCGGCGCAGGCCGTGGCCGGGGGCGGCCAGCTGCACCTGGCCGGCACGCTGGCCGGCTGGGTGCGGCCCGAGGCCGATGGCCGGCCGTCCGGCGATGCCCCCAACCCGGCCGATCTGCGCTATGCCAGCCGGCTGCAGGCGCGGCACCAGGGCGGCCGGCTGCAGCTGGCCCACGACGCCGCGGGCGGCGCCGTGCTGCGCTTCGAGGCCTGCGACTCGCTCACCCTGGTGCTGGGCGCCGGCACCTCGTACGTGCCCGATGCCGCCCGGCAGTACCTGGGCGACGCACCCGCGCCCCGCGTGGCCGCCCAGGTGGCGGCGGCCGCGGCCCGCCCGCTGGCCAGGCTGCGCGCCGAGCACCAGCGCGACCACCAGGCGCTGTTTGGCCGCCTGCAGCTCGATCTGGGGCGCAGCGCCGCCGCGCGCCGCAGCCTGCCCACTGCCGAGCGCCTGGCCGCCTACACCGCCGACGGCCGCGACCCCGAGCTCGAGGCGCTGCACGCCCAGTACGGCCGTTATCTGCTGATCGCCAGCTCGCGCAACAGCCTGCCGGCCAATCTGCAAGGCCTGTGGAACGACAGCCTCACACCGCCGTGGAACAGCGACTACCACAGCAACATCAACCTGCAGATGAACTACTGGCCGGCCGAGCCCACCGGCCTGGCCGAGCTGGCGCGGCCGCTGCATGGCTTTGTGCAAAGCCAGCTGCCGATGTACCGCCGTGCCGTGGCCGAGGCCGCCGAGCAGGCACGCCGCGGCACCCTGCCAGCCGAAACCCCGCCCTGGGGCGAAAGCTTCATGCCGCCGCCGCAGACCTTTCTCACGGCCGAGGGCCGGCCCGTGCGCGGCTGGGCGCTGCGCACCGAGACCAATCCGTTCGGCGCCATGGGCTACCTGTGGAACCAGACCGGCAACGCCTGGTACGCCCGCCACTTCTACGAGCACTGGGCCTTCACGCAGGACGCCAGCTTTCTGCACCGCGAGGCCTGGCCGGTGCTGCGCGAGGTGTGCCAGTTCTGGATCGACCGCCTCAAGCGCCTGCCCGACGACGCCGCGCTGGGCGCGCTGGCCGGCACCTGGGTGGTGCCCGATGGCTGGTCGCCCGAGCATGGCCCGGTGGAAGACGGCGTGGCCTACGACCAGCAGATCGTCTGGGACCTGTTCGACAACACGCTGCAGGCCGCCCAGGCCCTGGGCAGCGCGCTGAGCGCCGACGACCGCGCGCTGCGCGACCAGGTGGCCCGGCTGCGCGATGGCCTGGCGCCCCCACGCGTGGGCCGCTGGGGCCAGGTGCTGGAGTGGCTGCACGAGAAGACCGATCACCCGGTGCTCGACACGCCCACCGACACCCACCGCCATGTCTCGCACCTGTTCGGCCTGTACCCCGGCCGGCAGATCACGCCGCTGCGCACGCCGGCGCTGGCCGCCGCGGCGCGCCGCACGCTGCAGGGCCGCGGCGATGGCGGCACCGGCTGGAGCATGGCCTGGAAGATCGCCTTCTGGGCCCGGCTGCACGATGGCGACCATGCCCACCACCTGCTGCGCGGCCTGCTGGCCACGCCGGGCGCGCGCACCGCGGCGCTGGGCGGCCCGGGCACCGACAGCAACAACCACGGCGGCACCTACCCCAACCTGCTTGACGCGCATCCGCCGTTCCAGATCGACGGCAACTTCGGCGCCACCGCGGCGCTGGCCGAGATGCTGCTGCAGTCGCACGACGGCGCGCTGCACCTGCTGCCGGCGCTGCCCGCGGCCTGGCCCGACGGCGCGGTGCGCGGCCTGCGCGCGCGCGGCGGCTATGCGCTCGACCTCGCCTGGCGCGCCGGCCGGCTGCACACGGCGCGGCTGCGGGCGCTGCCGGTGGCCGGCCTGGCCACGGCCACGGGCAGCACCATGCCCACACCCATGGCCATGCCCAGGCCCGTGCCGATGCCCTCCCGCGAGGTCCGGGTGCGCCTGGGCGAGCGGGTGGTGGCGCTGCGCCTGCGCCCCGGCCAGCAGCGCAACCTGATGCCCCTGCTGGGCGCCCACCCGAGCGTGCTGCCCGCACGGCCTGCCCGATGAACCTGCTGTCCATGACCCGCCTGATCTCCGCCGGCGCCCTCAGCGGCGCCATGAGCACCTGCGCCGCGGCGCCGGCCGCCGATCTCACCGTGTTCAATGGCCAGCCGGGCGCGCATTGGCGCGTGCTGGTGGCCGATCCGCAGGGCCGCGTGGCCTACCAGGGCCAGGCCGTGCAGGTGCCCAAGGGCGCCACGGCGCAGCAGCCGGCCAGCGTGGTGGGCGCCCGCCCGGCGCGCCGCCAGGCCCGGGGCGGTGTGGATGGGGGTGCCGGTGCCGATGCAGGAGCAGGTGCGCCTGGCGAGGCCGATGCAGTCAGCCTGCACTTTCGCGACACCTGGTACGCAGCGCTGCGCTTCGAGTCACCGGTGCCGCTCGACCTGGGCCCCTGGCTGGCCCGCGGCCAGCTGGTGCTGGACATCCAGGTGGCCGAGATGGCCCAGGGGGGCCTGCACATCGGCCTGTCCTGCGGCGAGCACTGCGGCCGCCGCCTCAACCAGGTGCTGCCATCGCGCGCGCTGGCCGGCCGTGGTTGGCAGACGCTGGCTTTTCCGCTGCATTGCTTCGTGCGCCAGGGCGACGACTGGCGTGGCGCCACGCCGGCCGTCACGCTGGACGGCAACGGCGCCGGCGAGGTGGCCGTGGCCCGCGTGCGCCTGAGCGCGGCGCCAGTGCCCGGCCTGGCCGCGCAGCCCTGCATCAGCGCCGAGGCGCAGACCGTCACACCCGAGCCGCTCAACCAGGCCTGGTCGCTTGGCTGGTGGCTGCCGCGCCACCAGCAAAAGCTGGCCGAGGCGCGCGCCATGCTGGCCGCAGGCCGCGGGCCGCAGCTGGTGATGATCGGCGACTCGATCACCCAGAGCTGGGAGGACACCGGCCGCGGCCCCTGGAACCGCCACCTGGCGCCGCTGGGCGCACTGAACCTGGGCTTTGGCGGCGACAAGACCGAGAACGTGCTGTGGCGGCTGCAGAACGGCGCGCTGGACGGCCTGAACCCGCGTGTGGTGACGCTGCTGATCGGCACCAACAACACCGGCGACCGCATGGACCATGCCGCCGCCACCGCCGCCGGCGTGGCCCGGGTGCTGCAGGAGATCCGCCAGCGCCTGCCCGCCGCGCGGGTGCTGCTGCTGGCCATCCTGCCGCGCGAGGCCCGGCCCGATGCCGCGATGCGCCAGCGCAACGAGCAGATCAATGCGCTGATCGAGCGCCTGGCCGATGGCCGGCAGGTGCACTTCCTGAACGTCAACAGCGCCCTGACCAACCCCGACGGCACGCTGTCCACCGAGCTGCTGCCCGATCTGCTGCACCTGTCGGAGCGCGGCTATGCGCTGTGGGCCGAGCGCCTGCTGCCGGTGCTGCGCACGCTGATGGCGCCCTGATCCGCGCCCCCTTCGCCCGCCTACACAACGCCCCGGCAACGCCCCGACAACGCCCCCCTTTTGCGATCCCGACCCGCCTGTCCTGAATGAGCACCCTCACCTACTCCAGCCCCTTTCCGCCGAGCTTTACCTTCGGCGTGGCCGCCGCCTCGGCGCAGATCGAGGGCGCGGCCTTCACCGACGGCAAGGGCGAGTCCATCTGGGACCGCTTTGCCCGCCAGCCCGGCAAGGTGCACAACGGCGACACGCTGGACATCGCCTGCGATCACTACCACCGCTTCGACGACGACTTCGCGCTGATGGCCTCGCTGGGCATCCGCCACTACCGGCTGTCGATCGCCTGGCCGCGCATCTACCCCGATGGCGACGGCGCGCTCAACAGCGCCGGGCTCGACTTTTACCACCGCCTGATCGACAGCATGGTGCGCCATGGCATCACGCCCTGGGTCACGCTGTTCCACTGGGACATGCCCCAGTCGCTGGAAGACCGCGGCGGCTGGGCCCGGCGCGCCACGGTCGCCGCGTTTGCGCGTTATGCCGACACGGTGGTGCGCTCGCTGGCCGGCAAGGTGCGGCACTGGATCACGCTCAACGAGATCCGCTGCTTCACCTGGCTGGCCTATGGCATCGGCAGCAAGGCACCGGGGCGGCGCGAGAGCGATGCGGTGGTCAGCCAGACCATCCACCACGCGCTGCTGGCCCATGGCGAGGCGGTGCGCGCGGTGCGCGAGCATGGCGGCGCCGGCGCCACCGTGGGCCTCACCGACAACTGCGACGTGTGCGTGCCGGTCACCGAGACCGAGGCCGACATCGCCGCGGCGCGCGCCTGGTTCACCGAGCGCAATGCGCACATCCTGGGGGCCATCCACCAGGGCGGCTACTCCGACGCCTACCTGGCCCGTGCCGGCGCCGCCGCGCCGCAGGTGCAGGCGGGCGACTTCGAGCGCATCAGCCTGCCCACCGACTACCTGGGCCTGAACATCTACACCGCGCATTTCGTGCGCGCCGGCCGCGACGGCCAAGCCTACGAGCAGCTGCCGCTGCCGGCCCGCTACCCGCGTGCCGACAGCCCGTGGCTGAACATCATGCCGCAGGCCATCTACTGGGCGCCGCGCCTGTGCGCCGAGCTGTACGGCCAGCGCTCGATCTACATCACCGAGAACGGCTGCGGCTACGACGATGAGCCGGTGATCGACGGCCAGGTGTTCGACCTGCACCGCCGCGACTATGTGCGCAACCACCTGCGCGAGGTGCACCGCGCCATCGCCGACGGCGTGCCGGTGGACGGCTACTTCCTGTGGAGCTTCATCGACAACTACGAGTGGGAAGACGGCTACCAGCGCCGCTTCGGCATCGTGCACAACGACTACGCCACGCAGCGCCGCACGCCCAAGCTGTCGGCGCACTGGTACGCGCAGGTGATGCGCGAGCGCCGCATCGTCTAGCGCGGCCCGCGCCCCGTTCACCCCGCTCGCCCCGCTCGCCCCGCTCGCCCCGCTCGCCCTGCCCGAGACGATCCGCCCCGATCCCTCCGGCCCGCCCCCTCCACCCAGCCACCGGCCCACCGCATGACCACCGCCAGCCTTGCCGCCGCCACCCGACCGGCCGCCATGCCGCCCACCGCGGCCGCCGACCGCGTGCCGATGCCGCAGAAGCTGGGCTACGGCCTGGGCTCGTTTCTCGACATGTGGGGCCACTGGCTGTACCAGTCGCTGGCCTTCCATGTGTTCAACGTGGGCCTGGGCATGGCGCCGGGGCTGATCTCCACCGCGCTGGGCATCAAGATCTTCGTCGACGCGGCGGCCGATGCGCTGTTCGGCTGGCTGTCCGACAACACCCGCACGCGCTGGGGCCGGCGCCGGCCCTTCATCCTGGTGGGCGGGGTGCTGGCCGGCATCGGCCTGCCGTTGATGTTTGCCGTGGGCCGCGGCTGGAGCGACCAGCAGTACTTCTGGTTCATGGTGGTGTCGCTGGTGCTGTACGTGCCGGTGATGAGCTGCTTCAACATGCCCTGGGTCAGCCTGGGCTCGGAAATGACGCCCGACTACCACGAGCGCACCAGCGTGATGTCGGTGAAGAACGCGGTGCAGAAGATCCCCGAGCTGGCGATGTTCGTGGCCGCGCAGTTCACCACGCTGGCGATCTTTCACGACGAGCAGGGCAAGCCCGACATCCTGCGCGGCGCGCAGGTCTACACCACGATCCTGGGCGCGGTGATGATCGTGCTGTCGATCGCCATGTTCATGCTGGTGCGCGAGCGCTACTACCAGCAGGTGGCCAGCCGCACCTACCAGCGCGTGCCGTTCAAGGACACGCTCTACCGCACGCTGCGCAACCGGCCCTTCCGCGCACTGCTGGGCACCATGCTGGCCTATGGCATGGCCACCGCCATGGTCGGCCTGCTGGGCTACTACGCCACGGTGTACTACGTGTGCGGCGGCAATGTCACCGAGGGCGCCAAGTGGAACTCGCTGATGGGCATCTCGGGCATGGTGATGGGCCTGCTGGGCATTCCGTTCGCCGGCCGGCTGGCGCGGCGCTTCGGCAAGCGCAACGCACTGGCCACGGTGCTGCTGCTGGCCATGGCCGCCTTCGTGGGCGACTGGTTCTTCTACAACCCGGCGCTGCCCTGGCTGCAGCTGCTGGCCAGCGGCTGCGTGGCCTTCACCGGCGCCGGCTTCTGGACGATCTACGGCTCGGCCATGGCCGACGTGATCGACCACGACGAACTGCAGACCGAGCAGCGCCGCGAAGGCTCGTTTGCGGCCTGCCAGAGCTGGATCAGCAAGGCCGGCATCGCGCTGGGCAACCTGGCCTCGGGCTTTCTGCTGCAGGCCACCGGCTTTGACGCCAAGCTGCCGGCGCAAAGCGAAGAGGCCATCTGGCTGATCCGCGTGATGCTGTCGGGCATCCCGGTGCTGGGCCTGGCGATCGCGCTGGTGGTGATCCTGCGCTTCCAGCTCACCGAGGCGCGCATGCACGAGATCCGCCGCGCGCTCGAAGCACGGCGCGGCACGGTATGAGCCTGCGCCGCCGCCACATGCTGCGTTCGGCCGCGCTGGCACCGGCGGCCTGGGCCGCGCTGCCGGCCGAGGGGGCCACCGCCAGCGGCGCCGCGCCACCGCGCTTTGGCCGCGGCATCGAGGGCCAGCGCCGCGCCGACCTGGGCAACGGCCACTACCGCAACCCCATCCTGGCCGGCGATCACCCCGACCCCACGGTGCTGCGCGACGGCGACGACTACTACATCACCTTCTCGTCCTTCGATGCCTCGCCGGGCCTCGAGATCCACCACTCGCGCGACCTGGTCAACTGGACGCCGCTGGCCCATGCGCTGCCGCGGCCGATATTGCCGCAGGCCTCGGTGTGGGCCTGCGATCTGGTCAAGCACGGCGGTCGGTTCTTCATCTACATCCCGGTGATGGCGCCGGGCGGCAGCAGCATCTGGGTGGTGCATGCCGAGCGCATGTCCGGCCCCTGGAGCGCGCCGGTGGACCTGGGCATCGCCGACGCCATCGACCCCGGCCATGTGCTGGGCGAGGACGGCCGGCGCTACCTGTTCGTCAACGGTTTTCGCCGCGTGCGCCTGCGCGACGACGGCCTGGCCACCGACGGCCCGCTGGAGCCGGCCTGCACGCCCTGGCGCTATCCCGAGGACTGGGTGGTCGAGATGTTCGCGCCCGAAGGCCCCAAGCTGTTCTGGCGCGAAGGCTGGCTGTACCTGGTCAGCGCGGTGGGCGGCACCGCCGGCCCGGCCACCAGCCACATGGTGACGCTGGCCCGCTCGCGCTCGGTGCACGGACCCTGGCAGGACTGCCCGCACAACCCCATCGTGCGCACCCGCTCGGCCAGCGAGCCCTGGTGGTCGCGCGGCCATGCCACGGTGCTGCAAGGCCCCGGCGGCGACTGGTGGATGGTCTACCACGGCTACGAGAACGGCTGGCGCACGCTGGGCCGACAAACCCTGCTGGAGCCCGTGCGCTGGACCCGCGACGGCTGGCTCGAGGCCCGCGGCGGCGCGCTGGACCAGGCCCTGCCCAAGCCGCGCGCGCCGGCCCTGCCCGCGGCCAGGGTCGTGCCCGCCAACGCCACAACCACCGCCGCCACAACCGCAGCCACCACCGCCACCGCCGCCACCACCGCCACCACCGCCAAGGCCAAGACCATGGTGATGGCCCCGGCCGCGCTGGGCGGCGCGCCGCTGTCCGACCGCTTTGCCGGCCCGGTGCTGGGCCGCCAGTGGCGCTTTGCCGCGCCCGGCAGCGACGAGGCCGCGCGCCTGCGCTTTGCCGCGGGCGGCGGCCTGCTGCTGGCCGGCAAGGGCCGGGCGCTGGCCGACTGCTCGCCGCTCACCTGCATCCAGGGCGACCGCGCCTTCGAGGCCGAGCTCGATTTCACGCTGCCGCCCGAGGCCGGCCCCGGCTGCCACGCCGGCCTGGGCCTGTACTACAACGAACGCGGCCATGCCGCCGTGGCCTATGGCCGCGACGGCCAGCGCACCTACGGCTATGGCGAAGAGCAGACCTGGATGCGCGTGCCGGCCGCGGCCGGGCAGCCGGTGGGCCGGGTGCGCATCCGCATGCGCTGCCGCGAGCAGGTGCTGCGCTTCGACTGCGCGCTCGACGACGGCCCCTGGCAGCGCCACCCCTGGCAGATGGAAGTCTCGGGCCTGCACCACAACGTGTTCGGCGGCTTTCTGAGCCTGCGCCTGGCGGTGTTTGCCGCCGGCCCGGGCACGGTGCGGCTGAACCGCTTTGCCTACCGCGGACTGGACGAATGAGCGACCCCATGCCCCACCACCCACCGCCCTCTAGCCCCGCGCCGCTGTCGCGCCGCCAACTGCTGCAGGCCCTGGCCGCCACCCCGGCCGCGGCCGGCCTGGCGGCGTGGGCGGCCGATGGCGGGCCGGCAACCGCACCCGCACCCGCACCCGCACCCGCGTCGCAGCCGCCGATGCGCGACGCCGCCACGCTGGCCGCCGTGCTGAGCCCGGGCTGGAACCTGGGCAACGCGCTCGAGGCCATCGGCGGCGAAACCGCCTGGGGCAATGCCCGCACCACGCCGGCGCTGCTGCAGGCGGTGGCCGCGGCGGGCTTTCGCTTCGTGCGCCTGCCGGTGGCCTGGAAGCAGCATGCCGATGCCGGCGACCGCATCCGCGCCGACTGGCTGGCCCGCGTGGCCGAGGTGGTGGCCCAGGCCCGCCAGGCCGGGCTGATGGTGATGGTCAACACCCATTGGGACGGCGGCTGGCTGCAGCCCACCCGCGCCGCCGAGGCCGGCGCCCGCGCCCGGCTGGCCAGCTTCTGGACGCAGATTGCCACCCACCTGCGCGATCACGACGACGGCCTGCTGTTTGCCGGCACCAACGAGGTGATGAAGGAGCACGACTGGAGCCCGCCCACCAGCGAGTACGTGGCGGTGCAGAACGGCTACAACCAGCTCTTCGTCGACACCGTGCGCGCCACCGGCGGGCGCAATGCCAGTCGCGTGCTGGTGGTGCAGGGCTACAACACCGACATCGGCCACACGCTCAGGCACTTTCGCGTGCCGCGCGACAGCACGCCCGGCCGGCTGATGCTGGAGGTGCATTACTACGACCCCTACAAGTTCACCATCGACGAGGCCAGCCCGCTGTGGCAATGGGGGGCCACGGCCACCGACCGCCAGGCCAAGGACAGCTGGGGCGACGAGGCCTGGGTCGACGCCCAGTTCGACAAGATGAAGTCCCGATATGCCGACGCCGGCCTGCCGGTGATGATTGGCGAGTACGGCGTCATCGCCAAGCCGGCCATCGCCGGCGCCGAGGCTTTTCGCGAGGCCTGGAACGCCCATGTCACACGGGCCGCGCGCCGCCGCGGCTTTGTGCCGGTGTACTGGGACAACGGCGTCACCGGCAACAAGGGCATGGGCCTGTTCGACCGCGCCAGCGGCCGGGTGGCCCATCCCGGCCTGCTGAAGGCCATCGTCGAGGCCGGGCGCTGAGCGTCCCGGCCGGCCGGCCAGGCGGCGCCGCTTGCCGCTTCTCCTGAATCCATCCACGAAAGCAGACCGACATGAAGTTCACCGATGGCCAGTGGCTGATGCAGCCCGGCGTCACGGCGCACTACGCCAGCGAGACCTATGCCATCCGCCGCGAGGCCGGCTGCGTGGTGGTGCTGGTCACCACGCGCCCGATCAAGCACCGCGGCGACACCCTGGCCGGCCCCACGCTCACGCTGCGCCTGAGCGCGCCGCTGCCCGGCGTGATCCGCGTTGCCGTGGCGCATTACGCCGCCAGCGAGGCGCCGCGCCTGCACGTGGCCATGCCCGGCGCGCTGGCCGCCCCGCTGCACGACGGGCAGCTTGAAGAGAGCGACAGCGAGCTGGTGCTGCACTCGGGTGCGCTCAGCGCGGTGCTGAAAAAGGGCGAAGGCTGGCGCCTCGAGTTTCGCGAGACGGTGGACGGCGTGAGTCGCGAGCTCACCCGCAGCGACTGGCGCAGCCTGGCCTACCTGCAGCTGGCCGCCGGCGCGGCCGGGCTGGCGGCCCCGGCGCGCAGCGTGCTGCACGAGCAGCTCACGCTGCAGGTGGGTGAATGCCTGTACGGCCTGGGCGAGCGCTTCACGCCCTTCGTGAAGAACGGCCAGGTGGTCGAGAACCTCAACAAGGATGGCGGCACCGCCTGCGAGCAGGCCTACAAGAGCGTGCCCTTCTACCTGAGCAGCCGCGGCTACGGCGTGCTGGTGGATGAGGCCGGGCCGGTGAGCTTCGAGCTGGCCTCGGAGAAGACCGCCCGCGTGCAGTTCAGCCGCGAGGGCGAAAGCCTGGCCTACTGCGTGATCGCCGGCCCCACGCCGGCCGCCGCGGTGCAGCGGCTCACCACGCTCACCGGCCGGCCCGCGCTGCCGCCGGCCTGGAGCTTCGGGCTGTGGATGACCACCTCGTTCACCACCCAGTACGACGAGGCCACCGCCACGCACTTCATCGACGAGATGGCGCGGCGCCGGTTGCCGCTGGCGGTGTTTCACTTCGACTGCTTCTGGATGCGCGAGTTCGAGTGGATGAACTTCCAGTGGGACCCGCGCGGCTTTCCCGAACCCCGGGCCATGCTGGCGCGCCTGCACGCCAAGGGCCTGAAGATCAGCCAGTGGATCAACCCCTACGTGGGCCAGCAGTCGCCGCTGTTTGCCGAGGGCGTGCGCGAGGGCTACTTTCTCAAGCGGGCGGGGCCGGGGCCCAACGCCGGCCTGACCTGGCAGACCGACCTGTGGCAGCCCGGCATGGCCATCATCGACTTCAGCAACCCGGCGGCCAAGGCCTGGTACCAGGGCCACCTGCGCCAGCAGCTGGCGCTGGGCGTCGACTGCTTCAAGACCGACTTCGGCGAGCGCATTCCCAGCGAGGGCGTGGTCTACCACGATGGCAGCGATCCGGTGGAGATGCACAACCTCTACGCCCTGCAGTACAACGAGGCGGTGTTCGAGCTGCTGCGCGAGGAGCGCGGCGACGACGCCGTGGTCTTTGCGCGCAGCACCTACGCCAGCGGCCAGCGCTTTCCGGTGCACTGGGGCGGCGACTGCTGGAGCAACTTCGAGTCGATGGCCGAGAGCCTGCGCGGCGGCCTGTCGCTCACCAGCTGCGGCTTCGGCTACTGGAGCCACGACATCGGCGGCTTCGAGGGCAACCCGCCGCCGGCGGTCTACAAGCGCTGGATCCAGTTCGGCCTGCTGTCCTCGCACAGCCGCCTGCACGGCAGCAGCAGCTACCGCGTGCCATGGCTGGTGGACGAAGAAAGCTGCGACGTGCTGCGCGCCTTCACCCAGCTCAAGCACCGGCTGATGCCCTACCTGTACGCCAAGGCCATCGAGGCGCACCAGACCGGCCTGCCGATGATGCGCGCCATGGTGCTGCAGCATCCGCACGATCCGGCCTGCCGCACGCTCGACCGCCAGTACCACCTGGGCGAGGCGCTGCTGGTGGCGCCGGTGTTCACGCACGGCGGCGAGGTCGAGTTCTACCTGCCCGGCGACGCCGGGCGCGCCTGGACCAACCTGCTCGACGGCCGCCAGCAGCCCGGCGGCCGCTGGCATGCCGAGACCCATGATTTCATGGGCCTGCCGCTGTACGTGGCACCGGGCACCGTGCTGCCCTGGGGCGCCGATGAGCAGCGGCCCGACTACGACTACGGCCGCGGCCTGGTGCTGCGCCTGTTCAACCTGGCCGAGGGCGAGGCCACGCCCTTTGCCGTGGCCGCGGTGGATGGCCGCATCGCCGCGCGTGGCAGCGTGCGCCGCGACGGGCAGCGCTACACCGCCCAGCTCAGCGAAGGTGTGCTGCACGACTGGCGGCTGCAGCTGGGCCAGGCGCTGAGCCCCGTGCTGGCGGCCGGCACCACCCTGGTGTGGGATGCTTCCGGCCATTGAACCCAAACACTGAGGCAAGCGTCTTGACATCTCCATGGCATCCCCTCCGGCCGCTGAGTGCGGTGTTGCTGCTGCTGCTGGGCCTGCCCGGCCCCGGCGTGCAGGCGGCCGGTCCACCGGCGGCGCCCGCGCGGGCGTCGGTAGAGGCCTTTTTTGACACGCCCGACATGGCCGATGTGCGGCTCTCGCCTTCGGGCGAGTACCTGGCGCTGCTCAACAAGGCCGGCAACGGCCGCAACCAGCTGGTGGTGATGCAGCTGGTGGACGGGCAGCCGCAGCAGGCCCGCGGCCTGGCGCACTATGGCGATGCCGACATCGAAGGCCTGGAATGGGTGGACGACGACCGGCTGATCTTCCGGCTGAGCGATCCCGAGCCGGGCTTCGACTGGCGCAGCTGGATGGCGCCGGGGCTGTTCAGCGTGTCGCGCAGCGGTGGACGGGTGCGCACCCTGGTCAGGTCGAACATCGAGAGCGCCGTCCGGGTCGACCCCGACTTTTCATCCGACCGGCGGCTGTCCCACGACCACCGGCTGCTCGACGTGCCGAAGGACGGCAGCGGCGAGGTGCTGCTCGGCCAGATCCAGCTCGGGCCCACCGGCCACATCGAGTCGCTGATGCCGCTGCGCCAGCATGCTGTCAGCGGCCTGGTGCGCCCGGTGGATACCGGCGGCCTGGCCTCGGCCCGCCGCTGGTGGTTTGACTCGCAGGGCCGGCCGCGTGCCGCGCTGAGCATCGAGCGTGGTCAGCAGACGGTGCACTGGCGTGAATCGCCCACCGGCGCCTGGCGCAAGCTGTACACCGCGCCGGCACTCGATGCCCCGTGGTCGCCGGTGCATGTGGACGACCACGGCGTGCTGTATGTCGCGGTGGCGCGCGGCCCGGCGGGCGAGGCCGAGCTGGCCCGAATCGATCCGGCCACCGGCGCGCCCGCCGCGCAATCGATGGTCAAGGTGCCGGGTTTCGACTTTGCGGGGCACGTGCGCGAGGCCGTCGGGTTCAGTGGCCTGGCCGGCTTCGAGATCGAGGGCGAAAGCCCGATCCAGCTGTGGTTCGACCCGGCGCACAAGGCCTTGCAGGACGAGATCGACGCGCGCCTGCCCGGACGCGCCAACACCATCGACTGCCGCCGTTGCGGCGACGGCGAGCGGCGCGTGGTGCTGGTGCACAGCCGCAGCGACCGCGACCCCGGCTCGTGGCTGCTGCTCACCGGCCGCCCGGGCCGGCTGGTGATGCTGGGCCGCGTGCATGCCGGCATCGACCCGCGCCAGATGGGCGAGACCGGTGTCGAGCGCATCCAGGCACGCGACAAGCGCGAGCTGCCGGTGTGGATCACCCAGCCGCGCCGCAGCGGCGAGACCGGGCCGCGGCCGGCGGTGGTGATGCCGCACGGCGGCCCGTGGGTGCGCGGTGGCCACTGGCGCTGGGAGCCGATGCGCCAGTACCTGGCCCAGCGCGGCTGGGTGGTGATCGAGCCCGAGTTCCGCGGCAGCACCGGCTATGGCGATGCGCATTTCCGGGCGGGCTGGAAGCAGGTGGGCCGGGCGCTGCAGGACGACATTGCCGATGCCACGCGCTGGGCCATCCAGCGTGGCCTGGTCGACCCGAAGCGGGTGTGCCTGATGGGCGCCAGCCACGGCGGCTATGCGGCGTTGATGGGCCTGGTGCGTGATCCGGGCCTGTTCCGCTGTGCCGTGGCCATGGCGGCGGTGACCGAGCCACTGCGCTGGCTGGAAGGCAGCTGGTGGTGGCGCGACGACATCACCGACGACGGCCGCGCCATGCTGGCCCAGCTGCTGGGCGACGCCCGTGCCGACGCCGCGATTTTCGAGGCCACCTCGCCGCTGCGGCAGGTGGCCCGCATCCAGGCGCCGGTGATGCTGGTGCATGGCGAGCGCGACCAGCGCGTGCCCATCGTGCATGCCCACGAGATGCGCGAGGCCCTGCGCCGCGCCGGCCGCGAGCCGGAGTGGCTGGTGTTCCCGGACGAAGGCCACGGCTGGGGCCGCGTGGCCAACCAGCGCCTGCTGGCCACCCGCGTGGCCGACTTTCTGGGCCGCCACCTGGATGGGCCCTTGCCACCCGCCACCCAACCCTAGCCGCGTCCAGCGGCACGCACCCCATGCCTCCATCCCTTTTGGCCCCGCGCGGCACGCGGCGGGGGCACGCGCTGCTGTGCGCCGCCTGGCTGGCCCTGCCCGTGGTGGCTGGTGCCGCTGCCGGTGCCGCAAGCGATGCGGCAGCCGACGCCAATGCGCCGGCCGAGATCCAGCTCAACCAGCTGGGCTACCTGCCCGGTGCAGCCAAGTGGGCGGCGGTGCCGGTGGCGGCCGGCGCAGCGCCGGCGCGGGCCTTTCAGGTGCTGCGTGCGGGCGGCGGGCCGCCGGTGCTGCGTGGCCGGCTGGGCCCGCCCGCACCCTGGCCCGAGGCCGGGCAGACCCTGGCGCTGGCCGACTTCTCGGCGCTGCGCCGGCCCGGCCGCTACCGGCTGCAGGTGGACGGGCTGCCGCCCTCGGCGCCCTTTGTGATCGACCCGCAGGCCCACCAGCCGCTCACCGCGGCGGCGCTCAAGGCCTTCTACTTCAACCGCGCCGGCATGGCGCTGGCGCCCGCGCACGCCGGCGCCTGGGCGCGGCCGGCCGGCCATGCCGACACCGAGGTGCGCATCCATGCCTCGGCGGCCTCGGCCGGGCGGCCCGAGGGCAGCACCATCAGCGCGCCGCGTGGCTGGTACGACGCCGGCGACTACAACAAGTACATCGTCAACTCGGGCATCACGATGTGGTCGCTGCTGGCGGCCTGGGAGCATGTGCCGCAGGCGCTGCGCGGCCTGCGCACCGGCATCCCCGAGTCGGGCAACGGCCTGCCCGACATCCTGAACGAGGCGCTGTGGAACCTCGACTGGATGCGCGCCATGCAAGACCCCGCCGACGGCGGCGTTTACCACAAGCTCACCAACCTGAGCTTCGACGGCGTGGTGATGCCGCACCAGGCCGGCGCGCCGCGCTACGTGGTGGCCAAGAGCACGGCCGCGGCGCTGAACTTTGCCGCCACCGCGGCCATGGCCAGCCGCGTGCTGCGGCCCTACGCCGCGAAGTGGCCCGTGGCCAAGCTTGCGCAGCGGCCGGCGGCCGACCCCACGCAGCTGCTGGCCGCGGCCCGCGCCGCCTGGGCCTGGGCCCAGGCCCATCCCGGGCACATCTACCGCCAGCCGGCCGACGTGCACACCGGCGACTATGGCGACGACCAGCTCTCCGACGAATTCGCCTGGGCCGCCGCCGAGCTGTTCATCAGCACCGGCGAGCCGGGCTTCTGGCAGGCCTTTGTGCAGGCCACGCGCGGTGGCCAGGCCGCGCTGGCCGTGCCCAGCTGGAACCAGGTGGCCGCGCTCGGCTGGATCTCTCTGGCGCAGCACCGCGCGGGCCTGCCGGCCCCGGCCGACCGCGCCCTGATCGAGCAGCGCGTGGGCGCGCTGGCCACGCAACTGGCCGCGCAGTGGCAGGCCTCGCCGCAGCGCCTGGGCACGCGGGCCGACGACTGGCACTGGGGCTCGGCCAGCGGCTTACTCAACCGCGCCATCGTGCTGATCCAGGGCTGGCGCCTGGGCGGTCCGCGCAGCCAGCTGGATGCCGCGCAGGCCCAGCTCGATCTGGTGCTGGGCCGCAATGCGCAGGCCAGCAGCTGGGTCACCGGCCTGGGCACGCGCTCGCCGCAGCATCCGCACCACCGGCCCAGCGGCGCCGATGGCGTGGTGGCGCCGGTGCCGGGCTTCCTGATCGGCGGGCCCAATGCCGGCCGGCAGGACGCCAAGGACTGTCCGCTGCCCTACCCGTCGGCGCTGCCGGCGCGCGCCTGGCTTGACCACTTCTGCAGCTACGCCAGCAACGAGGTGGCGATCAACTGGAACGCGCCGCTGGTCTATGTGAGCGCGGCGCTGCAGTCGCTGACGCCGCCGCCGGTGCCGCCTCTACCGCCACCCCCGCCGCGCAGCCAGGCCGGCGCCGCGGGCGGGGCCGTGAGCGGCGCCGCCACAGGGGCCGCCCGATGAAGTCCGACCGCCAAGGCCCGCTGCTGGCCTGGGTGCCCACGCTGTACCTGGCGATGGGCCTGCCCAACGTGATGGTGGGCGTGGTGGCCGCCATCGCCTACAAGAACCTGGGCATCGACAACGAGACCATTGCGCTGGCCACCTCGCAGCTCTACCTGCCGTGGGTGCTCAAGCCGCTGTGGGCGCCCTGGCTCGAGGCCCATGGCAGCAAGCGCGGCTGGGTCATCCGCATGCAGTTCCTGATGGCGGCGGCGCTGGGCGCGGTGGCCATGGTGCTGCCGCTGGAGGGCTTCTTCCGCCTCTCGCTGGCCTTCTTCTGGCTGATCGGCTTTGCCTCGGCCACGCAGGACACGGTGGCCGACGGCGTGTTCATGACCACCGCCTCGGCGCGCGACCAGGCGCGCTACGCCGGCCTGCAGGGCATGTGCTGGAACCTGGGCGCGGTGATCGGCTCGGGCCTGCTGGTCTCGCTGACCGGCTGGCTGCATGCGCGCCTGGCGCTGCCGTGGGTCAGCTGCTGGATGCTGGTGATGGGCCTGGCCGCGCTGCTGATGGCCGGCTTCGGCCTGTGGCACTGGCGCGTGCTGCCGCCCGGCTCGCCGCCGCCGCCGCCGCGCGCCGACGGCCAGCGCGCGGTGCCCATGCGCGAGGTCTGGCGCGCCTTCTTTGCCAAGCCGCAGGTCTGGCTGATGCTGGCGGTGATCTTCTTCTACCGCTTTGGCGAGGGCTTCATCGAGAAGTTCGGCCCGCTGTTCCTGCTGGATTCGCGCAGCGCCGGCGGCCTGGGGCTGGACAACGCGGCGCTGGGCCACATCCACGGCACGGTGGGCACCATCGCCTTCATCGCCGGCGCCTTTGCCGGTGGCGGCGTGGCCGCGCGCCTGACGCTGGCGCGCTCGTTCGTGCTGCTGGCGCTGGCGCTGAACCTGCCGCATCTCAGCTACTGGTTTCTGGCCCAGGCGCAGCCGGTGGACATGCTGTCGATCACCGTGCTGGTGGCGGCCGAGAAGTTCGGCTTCGGCATGGGCTCGGTGGGCCACATGCTGTACATGATGCAGCAGGTGGCGCCTGGCGCTTACCGCATGGCGCACTACGCCATCGCCACCGGCGTGATGGCACTCACCAAGTGGGCCACCGGCACCGCCAGCGGCTGGCTGTGGAGCGGCGTGCAGCACCAGTACGCCAGCTTCTTCGGCTGGGTGCTGCTGTTCTCGGTGCCGCCGGTGCTGCTGGCCTGGCTGGCACCGTTTGCGCACCACAACGCCGACCCCTGCCCAAACCCGGACGAGCGCAGCCCATGACCGTCAACCGCAGACAACTCGGCGCCTGGCTGAGCCTGGGCGCCCTGCCACCGGCCCTGGCTGCGGGCCGCGGCGCGGCGCCTGGGGCACGCCCGGTGCGGCTGGATCTGGGCCACGCCACGGCGCCGATCAACCGCTTTTTCACGCACTGCGTGGGTGCCGACTATCCCGGCGTCACCGGCCGCGCGGCCAACCTGGCGCAGCTACAGCTGGCGGCCGACGAACTGGGCTTTCGCCACCTGCGCTTTCACGACATCTTCCATGACGAGCTGGGCACCGTGCGCCAGCGCGACGGCCGCCTGGTGTTCGACTGGCAGGCCATCGACCGGCTCTACGACGCCATGCTGGCCATCGGCATGCGGCCCTACATCGAGCTGGGCTTCACGCCCGGCGTGATGCGCAGCTCGAACCAGACCATCTTCCACTGGAAGGGCAACACCTCGCACCCGCAGCCCGGCCCGTGGGTCGAGCTGGTGGAGGCCTTCGCGCGCCACCTGATCGCCCGCTACGGCGCGGCGCAGGTGCGGCAATGGCCGTTCGAGGTGTGGAACGAGCCCAACCTCGACGGCTTCTGGGAGCGTGCCGACCAGCAGGCCTACTTCGACCTGTACGCGCGCACCGCGCGCACGCTCAAGCAGGTGGACCCCGGCCTGCAGGTGGGCGGGCCGGCCACGGCCGGCGCGGCCTGGGTGCCCGAGTTCCTGGCCCATGCGCAGCGCGTGGGCGCGCCGGTCGACTTTGTCAGCACCCATGCCTATGGCGTGACCGAAGGCTTTCTCGACGAATACGGCCAGAGCGACCGCAAGCTCTCGCCCGATCCGCAATCGATCATCGGCGACGTGGCCCGTGTGCGGCGCGAGATCGATGCCTCGGCGTTTGCCGGCCTGCCGCTGCACTTCACCGAATGGAGCACCAGCTACAACCCGCGCGACAAGGTGCACGACAGCTACATCAGCGGCCCCTGGATCCTGAGCAAGCTGCGCGGCGTGCGCGGCCTGGCGCAATCGATGAGCTACTGGACCTACAGCGACCTGTTCGAGGAACCCGGGCCGCCCGATGCCGCGCTGCACGGCGGCTTCGGCCTGATCAGCCGCGACGGCGTGCGCAAGCCCAGCTGGTTTGCCTACAAGTACCTCAACGCGCTGCGCGGTCAGGAGATCCCCAGCGCCGACACCCGCCTGCTGGCCACGGTGGACGGCCAGCGGCTGGCCCTGCTGGCCTGGGATCTGCAGCACGCCGAGCAGCCCAGCAGCAACAGCGTGTTTTTCGGCCAGCCGGTGCCCAGCGGCCCGGCAGCCGAACTGCAGCTGCAGCTGCACGGCCTGCGCCCCGGCCGCTACCGCCTGCAACTGCACCGCACCGGCTACCAGCGCAACGACGCGCAGACCGCCTACCTGAAGATGGGCGCCCCCCGCACGCTGAGCCCCGCGCAACTGGCCGAACTGCAGGCCCTGACCCAGGACCGCCCCGAACTCGACCGCGCGGTGCACATCGGCAATACCGGCACCTGGCGCTGGCGTGTGCCGATGCGCAGCAACGACATGGTGCTGCTGACGCTGGCGCCGGCCAAGGCCACCCCATCGGCAGCCGGCTGACCGGGCCCGCGGGTGTGACCAGTTTGCGTCAATTGATGCGGAATGTAAGCGACGCAACCCGCGCACCATAGGTGGGCGCCTGTATCGGGAGATTGCCACCCCGTATCCGCGGGTAGTGCAGTGTGAAGAACCGTCAAGACCGCCCTCCACAATGGGTTGGATCAGGCTGTGCGACGGGGCCATCGACGAGCGGTGCGAACCCGGTACGACTGCACAAATTCCGGGGAAATCCATATGTCGATCCGTTCCATGCGTGCCCGTGTTGCCGCCGCCCTGCGGCATGCCAGCAAGGCCCGAAAGGCCGCTGCCGAGCAGCGTGAGCCGTCCGCATGGCGTATCGAGACGCTGGAACCCAAGCTGCTGTTGTCGGCCGATGCGATGCCGGGGGTGCAGTCGCTGCTGAACGACAGTTCGGCCGATCTGGCGCAGCCACCGTTGGCGGTGCCGGCCAGCCTGGCCCTGTCTGCAGCGGCAGCCGAGGCGCCGGCTGCCGATGTGATCGAGGGGCCAGGCAACAACCTGTACCTGTTCGGGCGGGGCGACGGCGCCGTCACGGTACGGTCGTACTCGGACCCCAACCTCGGCAAGCTCAACACCTTGCAACTGGCGGCCGGCGTGGCGCCGGCCGACCTGCAGGTGGCCCGCGCCCATGACTCGCAACTGGGTGCCGACGTGGCACTGGCCTTGAGCATTGCCGGCACCAGCGATGTCATCACCTTCAACGGATTTTTGTACGGCGGCACGCCCGCCAATGCGCTGAACACGCTGCAGCAGGTGAAGTTCAACGACGGCACGTTGTGGGACATCTCCCAGCTGCTGGCCATGCTGGGCATGGGCGGTCCGGCCGGCGAGGTGCTGAGCGGCGGCGAGTCGGCCGACCTGCTCAATGGAGCGGGTGGCAACGATGCCCTGTACGGCAATGGCGGCAACGACACCTTGTACGGCGGTTCGGACCATGACGCGCTCGACGGCGCCCATGGCGACGACCTGCTGGATGGTGGCAGCGGCAACGACACGCTGAACGCCGGCTACGGCAGCAACACCTTCCTGTTCGGCCGCGGCGATGGCCAGGACCGGCTCTACTACAACTACAACGGCGGTGACGGCAGCCGCGTCAACACGCTGCAGTTCAAGGCCGGCGTGGCACCGGCCGATGTGGTGGTGCGCCAGGCCTATGACAACTACTTTGGCGGCAGCAACAACGCGCTTGAACTGAGCATTGCCGGCACCACCGACTCGGTCACCGTCAACGGGTTCTTCTACAGCGACGACCCCGCCAACGCCTACAACGGCCTGCAGCGCGTGCGCTTTGACGATGGCACCGAGTGGGACATTGCCACGCTGGTGGCCATGGCGCAGACCTTTTCCGACGGCAACGACAGCGTGCGCGGCACCAATGGGCCCGACAACTTCAACGGCGGGCTGGGCGACGACAGCATCGGCGGCGCCGGTGGCGACGACCGGATCGATGGCGGGCCGGGCAACGACAGCCTGGCCGGCGATGCGGGTGACGACATCGTCATCGGCAACACCGGCAACGACCGTGTTCACGGCGGCGACGGCAACGACACGCTGCAGGGCGACGACGGCAACGACGCGCTCTACGGCGAGAGCGGCAACGACACGCTGCAGGGCGGCGCCGGCGACGACGCGCTCGACGGCGGCCATGGCGACGATCTGCTGGATGGTGGCAGCGGCAACGACACGCTGAACGCCGGCTACGGCAGCAACACCTTCCTGTTTGGCCGCGGCGATGGCCAGGATCGGCTCTACTACAACTACAACGGCGGTGACGGCAGCCGCGTCAACACGCTGCAGTTCAAGGCCGGCGTGGCGCCGGCCGATGTGGTGGTGCGCCAGGCCTATGACAACTACTTTGGTGGCAGCAACAACGCGCTTGAACTGAGCATTGCCGGCACCACCGACTCGGTCACCGTCAACGGTTCTTCTACAGCGACGACCCCGCCAACGCCTACAACGGCCTGCAGCGCGTGCGCTTTGACGATGGCACCGAGTGGGACATTGCCACGCTGGTGGCCATGGCGCAGACCTTTTCCGACGGCAACGACAGCGTGCGCGGCACCAATGGGCCCGACAACTTCAACGGCGGGCTGGGCGACGACAGCATCGGCGGCGCCGGTGGCGACGACCGGATCGATGGCGGGCCGGGCAACGACAGCCTGGCCGGCGATGCGGGTGACGACATCGTCATCGGCAACACCGGCAACGACCGTGTTCACGGCGGCGACGGCAACGACACGCTGCAGGGCGACGACGGCAACGACGCGCTCTACGGCGAGAGCGGCAACGACACGCTGCAGGGCGGCGCCGGCGACGACGCGCTCGACGGTGCCCAAGGCGACGACCTGCTCGATGGTGGCAGCGGCAACGACACGCTGAACGCCGGCTACGGCAGCAACACCTTCCTGTTTGGCCGCGGCGATGGCCAGGACCGGCTCTACTACAACTACAACGGCGGTGACGGCAGCCGCGTCAACACGCTGCAGTTCAAGGCCGGCGTGGCGCCGGCCGATGTGGTGGTGCGCCAGGCCTATGACAACTACTTTGGTGGCGGCAACAACGCGCTCGCACTGAGCATTGCCGGCACCACCGACTCGGTCACCGTCAACGGGTTCTTCTACAGCGACGACCCCGCCAACGCCTACAACGGCCTGCAGCGCGTGCGCTTTGACGATGGCACCGAGTGGGACATTGCCACGCTGGTGGCCATGGCGCAGACCTTTTCCGACGGCAACGACAGCGTGCGCGGCACCAATGGGCCCGACAACTTCAACGGCGGGCTGGGCGACGACAGCATCGGCGGCGCCGGTGGCGACGACCGGATCGATGGCGGGCCGGGCAACGACAGCTGCGGGTGACGACATCGTCATCGGCAACACCGGCAACGACCGTGTTCACGGCGGCGACGGCAACGACACGCTGCAGGGCGACGACGGCAACGACGCGCTCTACGGCGAGAGCGGCAACGACACGCTGCAGGGCGGTGCCGGCGACGACGCGCTCGACGGCGCCCATGGCGACGACCTGCTCGATGGTGGCAGCGGCAACGACACGCTGAACGCCGGCTACGGCAGCAACACCTTCCTGTTCGGCCGCGGCGATGGCCAGGACAGGCTCTACTACAACTACAACGGCGGTGACGGCAGCCGCGTCAACACGCTGCAGTTCAAGGCCGGCGTGGCACCGGCCGATGTGGTGGTGCGCCAGGCCTATGACAACTACTTTGGCGGCAGCAACAACGCGCTTGAACTGAGCATTGCCGGCACCACCGACTCGGTCACCGTCAACGGGTTCTTCTACAGCGACGACCCCGCCAACGCCTACAACGGCCTGCAGCGCGTGCGCTTTGACGATGGCACCGAGTGGGACATTGCCACGCTGGTGGCCATGGCGCAGACCTTTTCCGACGGCAACGACAGCGTGCGCGGCACCAATGGGCCCGACAACTTCAACGGCGGGCTGGGCGACGACAGCATCGGCGGCGCCGGTGGCGACGACCGGATCGATGGCGGGCCGGGCAACGACAGCCTGGCCGGCGATGCGGGTGACGACATCGTCATCGGCAACACCGGCAACGACCGCGTTCACGGCGGCGACGGCAACGACACGCTGCAGGGCGACGACGGCAACGACGCGCTCTACGGCGAGAGCGGCAACGACACGCTGCAGGGCGGTGCCGGCGACGACGCGCTCGACGGTGCCCAAGGCGACGACCTGCTCGATGGTGGCAGCGGCAACGACACGCTGAACGCCGGCTACGGCAGCAACACCTTCCTGTTCGGCCGCGGCGATGGCCAGGACAGGCTCTACTACAACTACAACGGCGGTGACGGCAGCCGCGTCAACACGCTGCAGTTCAAGGCCGGCGTGGCACCGGCCGATGTGGTGGTGCGCCAGGCCTATGACAACTACTTTGGCGGCAGCAACAACGCGCTTGAACTGAGCATTGCCGGCACCACCGACTCGGTCACCGTCAACGGGTTCTTCTACAGCGACGACCCCGCCAACGCCTACAACGGCCTGCAGCGCGTGCGCTTTGACGATGGCACCGAGTGGGACGTGGCCACCATCGTCAACCGGCTGCTGGCCGGCAGCGTGGGCAATGACAATGTGGCCGGCACCAGCGCGGCCGACACCTTGCATGGCGACGTGGGCAACGATGTGCTGTCGGGCCGCGGCGGCGACGACCAGCTTTTCGGTGACGACGGCAACGACACCCTGTATGGCGACAGCGGCAGCGACACGCTGACCGGCGGCGCCGGCAACGACTGGCTTGATGGTGGCACCGGCGATGACACCTATGTGTTCGGCCGCGGCGATGGCCAGGACACCATCGGCTACCACTACGACACCACCGGCGGCAAACTCAACACCCTGCTGTTGCGTCCTGATGTGCTGCCTGGCGATGTGAGTGTTCGCCGTGTCTTTGACAGCCAGAGCGGCAGCGCCACGGCGCTTGAACTGGCCATCAACGGCAGCAACGATCGCATCACCGCGAACTACTTCTTTCAGGGCGACGACCCCGCCAACCCCTACAACAGCCTGCAGCAGGTGCGCTTTGCCGATGGCACGGTATGGAACATCGCCGCGCTGCTGCAGCTCACCAGCACCGGCACCGAGGCCAACGACCTGCTGCGCGGCAGCGCTG